>CAZDRT010000135.1:0-10038 GCA_964507815.1 uncultured Puniceicoccaceae bacterium | reverse complement strand
ATCTCCAGTCGGTTGCTGTCAGCGGGATTTGACTGGGGGGGGGCGGCCACAGAACAATGCGAAGTTTTGCGAAGACGGGTCCTCAGCCGCCGCTGAGGGAGGGCGGCTGTCCTCAGCCGCCGCATTGCGGGAAGAGATTCGAAAAGCCACGGAATAGATTAGGCGGCGCACGCACGATTACCGAATGAATTTTTGATATTCCCTCCACGCACTTGTGGTGACACCGCCAGCCGACAGTGTTTGAACTTTCCGGTTTCCTCCCCTATTGATACGTTTTTAAACTGATAGAACCTTCATGTCCGGTCTTTTTTCCAGTCTCATTGGCTTCGGCTACGTGCTCCTTGCGGTTTTTCTGCTGGGGTTGTGCATATTCATCCACGAACTTGGCCACTTTCTCGCCGCCCGCCGCCGTGGGCTGAAGGTGGAGCGCTTTTCCATCGGGTTCGGGCCACCGATTTTTCGGTGGGAGCGGAACGGGGTGGACTACCGGATTTCGTGGATTCCCTTCGGCGGTTACGTCGCCCTTCCCCAGTTGGCCGACATGGGACGCCTCGAGGGGGGCGAAGAGGAGCAGGCTGACCGGCTCCCCCCGATCAGCTACGCCGACAAGATGATCGTCGCCGTTATGGGGGCGGTCTTCAACATGATCTTCGCCCTCTTGCTGTCTTGTATTCTCTGGGTCGTGGGGCAGGAGGTCATCGTCAGTACCGAGATTGATGTCGTGGACAGGGAACTGCGGACGGCGGACGGTGCCGTCGTTCCGGGTCCGGCCTTTGCGGCGGGCCTCCGGGCCGGCGACGAGATCGTCGCCGTGGACGGAGACCGCGTCGGGGATTGGATGCAGGTCCACAACGCGATCCTGACCGGGACCGGTCGTGGGGCGGAGGGGATGCCCGCCACCCGCATCGACGTTCTGCGGGGCGGTGAGCCGATGAGCTTCGAGGTGATTCCGGTCCTGACGAGCCGGGAGGCCATCCGCGACATCGGGATCGGTCCCGATTCCGACCTCGTCGTGAGCGGGTTGGTCGAGGGTATGCCGGCGGACGAGGCCGGAATGTTGCCGGGCGATGTTCTCGTGTCGATCAGTGGCGAACCCATCCGGACCTCAGCCCTGCTCCAGGTCGTTCTGGCCCGGCATACCGGGGGGCCGGTCGATCTGACGGTCCTCCGGGAGGGGGAGCCGGTCACTCTCTCGGTCGAGCCGGTTTACGTGCCCGAGGCCGACGCGAAGCGGTTCGGCTTTATCTTCGGCTACCGGGCGAAAACCGAGATCGTCCACCGCAATCCGGTCGAGCAAATCGGCCTGATGGTGGATACGATCAAGCGGACCCTGGTCGCGCTGTTCCACCAGGGTTCGGATGTCAAGGTCCGCAATCTCAACGGGCCCGTGGGCATCGTCCACGTGCTCTCGACCGTCGGCAGCTACGGGCTCACTCACCTGGTCTGGCTCCTTGCTTTCATCAACGTCAATCTCGCCATCCTCAACCTCCTGCCGATTCCCGTCCTCGACGGCGGACACATGCTCTTCGCGACGATCGCGAAAGTCGCCGGGCGGCCTCTTCCGCGGCGTTTCCTCGAAGTGACCCAGGGTGCCTTCGTCGTTCTCTTTTTGAGCTTCATGCTCTACGTGACATTCTTTGATGTCGGTCGCATCGGGCACCAGTTCGGGTTCGGCGATGACGCCCCTCCGGCGGCGGAGGAATCCGCCCCCGCTCCGTCCGCCGGGAACGAAGACGCGGATCCCGCGAGCCAGCCATGAGTACCGGAACCCTGCTCCAACCCTTCGCGCAACCGGCGGCGGGCGAAGTCCCGCCATCCGGGTTGCCCTACTGCGAATCCCGCTTCCACAGCGTCCGCTGGCCGACCCGGGAAGTCATGGTCGGCGATGTCGGGATCGGAGGGGGCAACCCGATCCGGGTCCAGTCGATGACGACCACTCTGACCGACGATGTCGAAGCGACCGTCCGCCAGTCGATCGGGTTGGCCGAGGCCGGGTGTGAGATCATTCGGATCACCGCCCCGACCACGAAGGCGGCCCGTTGCCTCGCGGAGATCCGGAAAAAGTTCCGGGCGGCCGGCTTTACCGCGCCGCTCGTGGCCGATATTCACTTCGCCCCGAAGGCGGCCATGGAAGCGGTGAAGCATGTGGAAAAGGTCCGCATCAACCCCGGAAACTACGCGGACCGGAAAAAATTCGCCGTCAAAGAGTACTCGGACGACGAATATGAGAGCGAACTCCATCGGCTCTACGAAGCCTTTTCCCCGATCGTTCTCGAGTGCCGGAAGCTGGGTCGGGCGATGCGGATTGGAACGAACCACGGTTCGCTCTCGGACCGGATCATGAACCGTTTCGGCGACACGCCGGAGGGCATGGTCCAGTCGGCCCTCGAGTTCATCCGGATTGCGGAGTCCCACGGTTTCCGCGACATCGTTCTTTCCATGAAGGCGAGCAATCCGAAGGTCATGATCGCCGCCTACCGGCTGGCAGTCGCCCGCATGCGGGAACTCGGGATGAACTACCCCCTCCACCTCGGGGTGACGGAGGCCGGCGGCGGGGAGGACGGCCGGGTCAAAAGCGCGATCGGGATAGGGAGTCTTCTCTATGACGGCATCGGGGATACGATCCGGGTCTCTCTGACCGAGGATCCCGTTCACGAAGTCCCGGTCGGGCAGGAGCTGGCCCGCCGGGCGATGAAGCTCTGGGAGGGACGGGGAGGCGAACCGGACCGCGACCGCCCCGCCGATGGCATCCACCCTTATCAGTTCGAACGGCGACCGTCCGCGGTCCTCCGCCTGGGGGATGGCTTTTCCGTCGGGGGCTCCGAACCGCCCGGCGTCCTCGTCCGCAGCCGCCACCCCCTCTCCGATGATCGCGTGATCGTCCGCGAGGTGTGCGGCGTGCAGACCCGGTTCAAGGACGCCAAGATCGAGGGACTGGTGGTGCGCCCGTCCTGCGCGGATGAGCTTTCGCAGCTACCCCTGCTGGCGGAGGCGCTTCGCACCGTGCTCCCTTTGATCGTGGTCGATTGCACGGGGGGGATCACCCCGGCGGCGCTGCGGGCGGAGTGCTTTCCGCCCGGGCAGGGATGGGGTCTTCTTTGCCCGATCCGGAAGACGGACCCGGAATCGGCGCGGGACTGGGTAGCCGCTGCTAAGACCGCCGGGGCGACGCTCTTCGCCGAACTCGGGTGCCCGGAGGATGGGGAGGTTCTGGCGGAAGCCGGGTTGGAGCGCGGTTTCGTGCTGACGCTCGCACCGGAGGCGGTTTCCGGCGAACATCCACTCGGGAGCTACCGGCGGCTGGCGGCTCTCTCCGGGGGAAAGGGCGGAGGCGCGCCAATCTGGATCCGTGCGGCGGAGGGCAACGCCATCGATCCGGCGGACTACACCTCGGCGCGGATCGTCGAGGCGAGCCTTCTCGCGGGTCCGCTTCTCTGTGACGGGATCGGCGATCTGATTTCCTGCGAGATTTTTCCCGATCCGGCCATGGGCACCGCCATGGCCTTCAACATCCTCCAGGGCACGCGGACCCGGGTCACCCGCACCGAGTACGTCGCCTGCCCGAGCTGCGGGCGCACCCTCTTCGACCTGCAATCCACCACAGCCGGCATCCGCGAGCGGACCGATCACCTCAAGGGTGTGACGATCGCGGTCATGGGCTGCATCGTCAACGGACCCGGCGAGATGGCCGACGCTGATTTCGGCTACGTCGGCGGCGCTCCCGGCAAGATCAATCTCTATGTCGGCAAGGAATGCGTTCAGGTCGGCATTCCGCAGGCGGAGGCCGTGGACCGATTGATTGACCTGATCCGGAAGCACGGTCGTTGGGTCGATCCGGAGTGATCGGGATGCTTCTCTTCCAGCTCCGTAAAATCGTCTCCGGACTGCTTTATCCGCCGGTCTTCTGCCTGTTGCTGGCCTTGGTGGGGTTTTTCCTCGCCGGCACCCGTCGGTGGGCGCGACTTGGGCGGATGTTTCTGGGCATCGGCCTCGCGGGGCTCTTTCTGCTTTCCCTTCCCGTGTTGCAGCGTCCCTTTCTCCAATGGATGGAGATCGACGCCGTTCCTCCGGTTGGCGGGGAGATTGCCGCCATCGTCGTCCTCGGAGGCGGGGTTCGCGCGACCGGCGGGGACGCACCCGCGACCCACGGACTTTCGGCCACGAGCCTCGCCCGGGCGGTCGAGGGAATCCGCCTGGCGGGCCTTCATCCGGAGGTGCCGCTCGTCTTCACCGGCGGCCGGATCGGGGACCATCCCGCTTCGTCGGGGGAGATGGCCGATCTGGCCCGCGGGTTCGGCATTGATCCCGGGCGGATTCTCGCCTTTTCGACACCGACCTCGACGGCGGAGGAGGCGCGGCGCTCCGCCGAAGCCCTCGGCGGAGGGAGGATTCTCCTCGTTACCTCGGCCCTCCACCTGCCGCGGGCGCGTTTGCTGTTCGAAGCGGAGGGTTTCGATGCGGTTCCGGCCCCGGCCGATTTTCTCGGCGACGCCCGCCCGCTCCGGCTCAGGGACTTCGTGCCGAGCGCGGGCACATGGTGGAATTGGCAGCGCTACTTTCACGAAGTGTACGGGCGGCTTTGGGCTGCGGCACGGGGGTAGGCCGGGGCGTGGTGCCGCCGGTTGTTCTCGTCACGTCAGAGCATCCGGTCCACCCACTTTGGATCGGCGCGTGTGGCTACCGCGAGGCCCTGCCGGTCGTCAGAATCCAGCTGGCGGAAATGCCACCCCCCCTCGGTGGTCCATTCGGTCGGAACGGTTGCCAGAAGGGAGCGGGCCGAGCCTTCGAAGACGAAGAGGTGGATGAGTTCGCCGTCTTTTTCGAAGCACAATAGACTGACTGCGCCCGTTCCTTCGACCGGCAGGATGCGGCAGCCGCGGGTCGGCGTATCGGCCAGACTTCCCGGAAGATCGGTGGGGTGGGCCGCGCCCCGCGAGGCGAGCCAGCTCGTCAGTTCCGCCGGGGTCTCGGCCCGGTGGTCCACCGGTAAAGCCTGATCGGCGAGAGCGGCCATTGAAAAGGTTTCCGTTCGCAGGGGGGTGCCCGCGTGTTGCGGAAGGGTCGGCTGGAGAACCGGATAGAGGGCGATGCCGGCGAGAAGAACCGCCGCGAGGCCGATCCCCCCGCGCCAGAGCCGGGTGATGCGCTTTGCCCGGGGTGCGGCGGTCTCCAGCTCGAGCATGGCCTCGATCCGCTCCCGCCCTTCGGGGTCGCGCGGGAGGGTCTCCATGGCGGCGGCGGCGGCCTGGTCGAAGGCCGATTGCTGCTTCCACCAGGCACTGGTCTCCGGGTCGCGCTCCGCGAACTCGATCGCGGAGCGGAAGGTCTTGTCGAGCGCGTCGGCCCCGCTCGGGCGGTAGGCCGAAAGAATGTTTTTGGCGGATTCTCTATCCATGGCGGGTTTCCGGGTTGGGAAAGGGAATGGGGGAGGGATCGGCGGACGAGTCCGCCGGAGCGGGTCGTTCCAAGAGGGCGCGGAGCCGGTCTTTTCCCCGGCGCAACCGGGACATGACCGTGCCGATCGGGATGTCGAGCGCTTCGGCGATCTCCCGGTAGGAAAACGACTGCAGATAGAAAAGGGCGAGGGGCGCGCGGAAGTGTTCCTCCATCCCGCCCAGCGCGCGGAGCATGGAGTCGGCGTCGATCGCCGTGCCGACCGGCTTGTCCCGGTGGGCCGGCGGTTCCGGCCCGAGGTCGAGGGATTGGGAGGGGAAGCGGCGGTTGCGCCGGTACTGGTCGATGAACTCGCTGTGGAGCGTGCGGAAAAGCCATGACTTCGCCTTTGTCGGGTCGCGCAGGGTGTGCCCCTTGCGGGCGAACTTGAGAAAGGCGTTCTGGGTCAGGTCCATGGCGTCGTCCGGATTTCCGCACAGCGACAGGGCGAACCGGTGCAGGGGGTCGTACCAGTCGCGGACGAGGGAGTGGAGGATGCGGTGGCTCATGTCCGATTATAGGAAGAGGTTCAGTCGGCCTTCTTGTTCCGGTATTTCGCCGTCGAGGGGGCCATGCCCAGGTTTTCCGGCAGGCGGATTCCCTGTAGTCTCGCCATGATCGCCACGAGGGCGAAGTGGTGGACGGCGTGGGAGACGGCGAACATGAACTCGCGGCCGAGCGTCGAGTCGGCCGCCGGTTCCTTCGGGGATTCGTAGGAAACCTTGTAGCGCGCCCGCACGGGGAGGAAGAGCGTGTCCGGGTCCATGGCCAGGCAGTCCCGCAGGAGATCCTCCGTCCGGCAGAGGGCGCGGCGGCGGTTGGTTTCCACGGCGGGATCCCGCTGACGGGCGTCGTAGTCGATGACCGAGGCCGCTCCGACGACAAGGGGTTCGACATGTTCGAGACAATGCCGGTAGTGGCCTCCGATCGTCGAGTCGAAGGCAATCCCGACGGGCCGGACGTATTCGTCGTCGTCGAGGGCCTCCAGAAGCTCGATGCCTTGGCGGAGGATGCCGGCCATGGCCTCGTGAATGAGTTCGGGATCGGTTGGGTTCTCCTCTGCGATCCCGGCCGGGGAATTGGCGCTGGTTGGTAGCATGAAGTCCGAGACGAACGCGGGTGCCGGTTTATTCCCCGTCGCGCTCGAACATGCAGCGGATGAACTCGATCTCGTCGCGCCGCAGGTAGAGGATGATCGCGCAGAGGAGCCAGACGGCGAGGGCGAGGAGCCCCGTGGCGAGCATGTCGCCGGAGAAGCCGAGCCGGGTCAGATGGGCGATCAGGGCACCGCTCATCACCCCCCAGCCGAGAAGCGCCCCCTTGGCCGCCGTGTAGGGAGTGAGCAGAAGAAGGGCGGCGACCAATTCCAGTGCGCCGACGAGAATCCGTCCAAAGTTCCCGATCCCGAGTCGGCCGAACACTTCGACGGTATTGGGGTCCCCCCCGATCTTGGGAAGGGCGGCCGTGGCGAGGATGCCGACGACCAGGATTTGCAGGATCCAGACGGAAACGGTTTTGACGGTAGTGCTCATGCGGGGCTCGCCTCCTCTTTCAGTTTTTCTTTCAGGTAAGGTTCCTGGGACACCATCCGCCAGAGATTACTTCCGGTCGGGATGAAAAGATCCTCCACGCCCAGCTCGGTCGGGCAGCGCTTTCCCATCGCGACCGTCAACTCCCCGAGTTCGTGCAGGGTGTTTTCGACGTAGTTTTTGACCCGCACGGCCTTCGCCTCCGGCACGAGTCCCGCCTGCAGGCGGGGGTCCTGGGTGGTGATCCCCACCGGACAGGTGTTTTTGCCGCATTCGCGGGCCTGGATGCAGCCGAGGGCGAGCATGAAACCCCGGGCACTGTACACGGCGTCCGCCCCGAGGGCGAAGGCGATCACCTGGCGGCCCGCGTCGATGAGCTTGCCGGAGGCGAAAACGCGGGTCCGCTCGCGTACGCCCGCGTCGATCAGGATCTGGACGAGCCCGTGGAGCGCCGGAAAGAGGGGCATGCCCACCCGGTCGATGAAGGCGTTCGGAGCCGCTCCGGTCCCGCCCTCGCCGCCGTCCACCGTGATCCAGTCCGGAAAGGTGTCCTGACTCCTCATTTCCTCGACGAAAGCGCGGAGTTCGGAAAAGGAGCCGACGCACATCTTGACGCCGACCGGGACCGGGACCGTCTCCTGCACGGAGCGGATGAAGGCGACCGTCGAAGGCAGGTCCACGCACTCGCAGTGGTAGGGCGGGGAGATCACGTCCTCACCGGTTGGGATGTTCCGCAGTTCGGCGATCTCGGGGGTGATCTTCTCCTTCGGGAGCAGTCCCCCTTTGCCGGGCTTGGCGCCCTGCGAAAACTTGATCTCGATCATCTTCACCCGCGGCTCGTCCGCCACCCGGCGGAGCAGGTCCGGATCGAGACGGCCGTCCTCGTGGCGCACCCCGAACTTCGCCGTGCCCATCTGGAAAATGAGGTCCGCTTCCTCCATCAGGTGGTATTTCGGGTAGCCGCCCTCTCCGGTGTTCATGGCGACCCCGGCCATGGCCGCGCCCCGGGCGAGGGCGCGCACCGCGTTCGCGCCGAGGGCACCGTAGCTCATCGCGCTGATCATGAACGGTCGGGTCAGCGTGTGCGGCTCCGCCGCTCCCCGCTCCGCCCCGAGGGTCAGGCGGTAGTCCCGCAGATCGGCGGACGGGGTGGGAAACATCGAGTGTCGCAGCTTGATCTCGGTCGCGTCGTAGTCGAGGAGACTGCCGAACGAGGTGGCCGACTCCTCGTTCTTCGCCTTCCGGTACACGTTCGACCGCTCCAGCCGGTTGAAGGGCCGCTCCTCCCGGTCGTTGGCGTAGAGATACTGGCGGAATTCCGGTCCGATGCTCTCGAGCAGGTAGCGCCCCTGGCCGATGATTCCGAAATTCCGCAGGATGGTGTGCGCCGTCTGCACGTGCCGGTAGAAAAAGTTGACGACCAGCAGGAAGAGGAAGGCGACGGTCAGAAAGTGGAAGTAGAAGGAGATGTAGGTGCCGGCCGCGAAGAACAGGAGCGGCAGTGCGACGAGCGCCCCGTTTGTGAAGCGGGCCAGTTTGTGCAGGTCGATGCGGAGGGCTTGCGGCATGGGGGAAAGAGACGTTTGGGAGCCTGCCTTATTCCCGCCCGCGAACCAACAGGAAAAAACGAATCCTAACGGTTCCGCCGTTTCCGCCGGTTCCGCTGCGGAGCCATCCCCTCCAGTGGGTCGTACCGGTACTCGAATCCGTCGAGTTTCGCCTTGGGAACCTCCCTCTTGATGTAGGATTCGATCGCCATGAGGGCGCTCGTCTCGTCGGGAGCCTGGAGGGTGACCGCCGTGCCCTCGCGTTTCGCCCGCCCGGTCCGGCCGATCCGGTGTACGTAATCCTCGGCGTGCTGCGGGACATCGTAGTTCACGACATGGGTCACGTCGGCGATGTCCAGTCCCCGGGAGGCGATGTCCGTTGCCACCAGGATCGGGATTTTTCCGCTTTTAAAGTTGGCCAGGGCCTCCGTTCTTTCGCCCTGCGACAGATCCGAATGGATCACCCCCACGTTGAAACCGCGCTCGGCGAGCCACCGGGCCACCCGGTCGGAACCGCGCCGCATCCGGCAGAAAATCAGCGTGTTTTTCGCTTCGAACTGGTTGAGCAGGGCAACGAGCAGGTCGAATTTCTGCATCGCGTTGACGGGATAAACCTCGTGCTTGACCGTCTCCGCCGGGGAAAGGTTCTGCCCGATGCTGATGCCGACCGGATTCTTCAGCGCCCAGTTGGCGAGGCGCTGAATGGTGTCGGGGACCGTGGCGGAAAAGAGCAGGGTTTGACGGCCTTTCCGTGAGCATTTTTGGACGATTTTCCTCACGTCGTCGATGAAGCCCATGTCCAGCATCCGGTCCACCTCGTCCAGGATGAGAATTTCCACATGGGCGAGCGAGGCGGTACCCTGCTGCACATGGTCGAGGAGGCGGCCAGGGGTGGCGACGATGACATCGACCCCTTCGGACAGATCCTTTTTCTGCGGGCCGTAGCCGACCCCGCCGTGGAGGAGGGTGGTTCGCAGGTCCAGATATTGGCCGTATTTGCGGAAACTTTCCTCGATCTGGGCGGCCAGCTCCCGGGTCGGGCCGACCGCGAGACAGCGGCAACCCCCGTGGGAGCCCAGCTTCTGCAGAGCCGGGAGGGCGAAGGCCGCCGTCTTGCCCGTGCCGGTCTGCGCCGAGCCGATCACGTCGTTGCCGTCCAGGATCACGGGAATGGCCTGCTCCTGGATCGGGGTCGGCGTTTCGTAGCCGGATTCATCGATGGCCCGGAGAATCTCCGGGCGTAGAGGGAAATCTGAGAACTTCATATCTTCGGGGCGAAGAAGAAGAAATCACGTCCAAACGACGTCCGTCGGCTCCTCTCCGCTTTCTTTCAAAACCTCGCATTCAAACAATGTCCCGGCAGCTTGGCGAGCCCGTTTTTTCACGGACAGTGCGGCGGCATCGCTGATGCAACATCGGTCAAGAAAGAATCGTGGGAGTGCCCCATGGTATGGCACTCTTCGGCCTCCCCCCTGTGGCCGGCGGCCTTCCTTGTCCTGCGTAGCTCGGCTTGTTCTCCGAAGCCTTGG
>CAZDRT010000134.1:0-10219 GCA_964507815.1 uncultured Puniceicoccaceae bacterium | reverse complement strand
GAGGGCTGGCAGCCCGGCCACATCGATCTCGCCGATTCCGCCGATCTCCTTCTCGTCGCACCCGCCACCGCGCACACCCTCGCCTGTTTCGCGCACGGTCTCGCCCCCGACCTTCTCACCTCGATCTATCTCGCCACCCCCGCTCCGGTTCTTCTCGCCCCCGCCATGAACGGGAAAATGCTCGCCCATCCGGCGACCGAAACCAACCTCGCGACACTGCGGGCGCGCGGCCATCACTTCGTCGAGCCCTCCGAGGGCCTTCTCGCCTGCGGGTACGAGGGCCGGGGCAAGCTCGCTCCGGTAGGGGAAATCGTCGCCGCCGCCGAATCCGTTCTTTCCGATTCCCGTGGCTGAAAACCTCAGACTGGTCCTCGGCGACGACGAATTTCTCGTTGACCGTCGGGCGGCGGAAATTTTCGCGCCCTGGAAATCCGAGACGGCGGACGAATACTCCCTCGAAATCATCGACGGGCGGGCGCAGACCGTGGACGAGGCCGCCGCCACCATCACCCGTTTCTCGGAGGCGGTCCGCACGGATTCGCTGTTCGGCGGCGGGGCGCGCACCGTCTGGTTGCGGAACCTAGCGTTTCTCGGCGACGGGCGTCTCGGGCAAAGCGCCGGGGCCAAAGAGGAAGTGATCCGCCTCCAGGAAATCCTCGCAAGCGCCGAAACCGGCGAATCCCGCGTTCTCGTATCCGGCGCTCCCGTGGACCGGCGGCGGGCCTTTTACAAATGGGCTTCGGGCCGGAAGGGTTTCGAGGTGATCGACGCCAAAAAGGCGGGGGCGGGCGCCTTTCAGCAGGTGGTCGAAGAGGAATGCCGCTCGGCCGGGGTGAAAATCCCGCGGATGGCCCTCGAGATTTTCCGGGCCAAACTCAACGGCGAGATCCGGATGGGCGTCGAGGAAATCCGCAAGCTGATCACCGCCCTGCCCGACGGTGCGGTCGAAATCACGGAGCGGATGGTGGCCGAGGAAGTCCCCGAATTCGGGGAGGCCGAGTTCTTCGAAGCGGCGGACAAATTCTTCCGGGGAAACCTTCCCGAGGCCCTCGAGGCGATCCGGCGGCACTTCTTTTCCCAAAAAGAAGGCCGTCCGCTACTCACCAATCTCCTCAACCGGAATCGGCTCATGATCCAGATCAAGGTTCTGGCGGACGCCCGCCTCGTCAAAATCTCGCGGAGCATCGATCAGGAAAGTCTCCGCTCGGCCGCCGAATGGGCCTACCCGTGGTACGGCACCGCCGACCGAAAGAACCCGGTCAACGTATTTTCCCAGAATCCCTTCTACCTCCGGAACCTGGCGGACTCCTCGCGGCGCCTCTCCCTCCGGCGGCTTTTCGACTTCCAAACCGCCTTCGTCGAGGCCTTCCGCGAACTGGTCAACCGCCCGGGCGATCACGAAGCCGTCTTCCGCGAGCTGGCGGTTCGCTGCCTCGCCCCGCCGAAGCCGTAGGATCACCCTCATGAAAAAGCGAGTACTCCTTCTTCTGGCCGACGGTTTCGAAGAGATCGAAGCCGTGGCCCCCATCGATATCCTCCGCCGGGCGGAGGTTGACGTGACCGTCGCCGCCGTTGGGGGGCACCTCTCCGTCACGGGGAAGACGGGCATCACCGTGACGGCCGACTGCCTCCTCGCGGACCGGAAACACGATGCCTTCGACGCCCTGGTTCTGCCGGGCGGTCCGGCGGCGCGATCCCTCAAAGAAAACCCCGAGGTCCTCGACCTCGTGCGTACTTCGTTTTCCCGGGGACTCGTAGTGGGCGCGATTTGCGCGGCCCCCATCGTCCTGCGAAAGGCCGGCGTCTTGGAAGGAAAATCCTACACCGCCCACTTTTCGGTCTCGGACGAACTTCCGGAGATCCGCCTGGAAGCGGTTGTCACCGACGGCACGGTCATCACCTCCCGCGGGGCGGGGACCGCCGTGGATTTCGGTCTGGCGCTCGTCACGGCGCTCCTCGGGGAGGAGACCGCCTCGTCGATCGCCGGGGCGATCTGCAAACAGGCATAGGAGCGAACCCTTTCGGGATCGTCTTCCATCCATTGGCGGCTCAATGCCATTGGTTAATGACACCTCCCGGTTGAAAGAGTCCTGAGGCTTGCTTTCCGAAGGAATTTCTCTTCCGTGCTCGACGTGGCTACGAGGAAAGAAATCAACGACCGGATCGAAGACTACGGCGATGCGGTTCGCAGCAGGGACGCTCAGGCGGTTTCGGATTTATTTGCCGAGCGATTTGACCATGTGGTTCACGGGGCCGGCACTGATCCCCGGAACCCTTGGAATACCAAGCAAGAAAGTGACCGGGAGGGCATCCGGGCGATCTACGAGGATTTCTTCTCCGGGGTGGAGGAGATGGAGGTGGCCTACACGGACCGGATAATCGATGTCGAAGAAAATGCGGCGGCCCTGGTCGTGAGGGTGCATGGAGGCGGGCTCCGGATGGAAAACGCCCTCCAGCTCAAATGGAACGACGACGGGAAGATCGTGTTTTTCTACAATTGGTATGGAGAAGCGGTGCGGTCGGTCCCGGACGGACGAAGGTGAGCGCGCCCACAGATCGACATCCGGTGGCAACATTGCACACGGGCGTCCAAAAATTTGTATTCCAGTCCCCGAAGCACCATTGATTTTTTCCCGTACCATCCAACCATTCATGCCCTGTCTCTACGAAACCTGGACCTTCGCCGAACCGAAAACCGATCTCTCGCGCACGATCCGCAATCTGACCGGATTCGGCGGCTTGGCCGCGGATATCCTCGCGCAAAGGTCCGGCCCGGAACCCGGGAGCGTCGAAAAGTGGATCAACCCGCGGCTCGACGAAATCGTCGATCCGGACGAACTGATCCACTGCCGCGCGGGGGCCGGGCGGATTGCCGACGCCATCGACAACAACCGCAGGATCGGGATATTCACCGACTACGATGTCGATGGCATCAGCAGCGCGGCCCTGCTCTCCCGGGTTGTCGAGTCTCTGGGCGGACGCTGCGGCATCTTCGTCCCCGACAGGATGGAGGAAGGCTACGGACTGAGCCGGGCCGCTCTGGAAAGAGCTTTTACGGAAGAAACCCCGCCCGAACTGCTGGTCGTACTCGACTGCGGAACCCGTTCGGAAGAAGAGCTTGCCTGGGTCTCGTCCCGCGGGATCCCTTCCCTGGTGGTGGACCACCACGCCCGGGAGGATGTGCCTCCTCTTCCGGATGACTGCCTGTTGATCAACCCCCACCTGCCCGACCGGGTCCAGGAACGCTTCCAGAACCACTGCACCGCGGGTCTCGTTTTCAAGCTCGTCCATTCGCTGGTCCGCCTTCTCGAGAACCGCTCGGGAAACGCCCGGGAACGCGTCGATCTCCGCAGGTTCCTCGATCTCGTCGCCCTCGGGACCGTGGCCGATCTCGTCCCCATTCTCGGCGAGAACCGGATTTTCGTACGCCACGGCCTGCGGCAACTCGCCCGGACCGACAACCACGGCCTGCGTGCCCTGCTCCAGGTCGCCGACGTGGATACCTCGACCCCGCTCTCCTGCACGGATATCGGCTTCCGGCTCGGGCCCCGAATCAATGCCGGTGGCCGGATCGAGACAGGCCTCCTCGGAATCGATCTACTGCGAACCACGGACAACCGCCTCGCCTTCGATCTCGCCCGCAAGCTCGACACCGTGAACCGGGACCGGCAGTCAATCGAGCGAAAGGTCTTCGAAGAGGCTCTCGCACGAATCGGCGAGCCCCCGCCTCCCGGAATCGTCGTCGGCGACGAGGGCTGGCATCCGGGTGTCGTCGGAATCGTCGCCGGACGCCTCTCCCGGAAATTTCACCGACCGGCCCTCGTCCTCGGCTGGGACGGCACCGGGTGGAAGGGATCCGGGCGCGGAATCGCCGGCCTCGACCTTCTCGCCGTGATGGAGAGGTGCGCGGTCCGCCCGCCGAAGTGGGGCGGCCACCCGATGGCCATGGGCCTCAGTCTGCCCCCGGGAGATCTCAGCCGCTTCGCGGAAGCGTTTTCCCAGGCGGTGCATTCAGCCTGCGGAGGCTCTCTGCCCGGAAAGACTCTCCGCATCGACGCCACCGCCGAGTGCGCGACGATCGACCGCCGAAGCGTTCTCGAGATCGAGTCAATCGGCCCTTTCGGACAGGGCAATCCGGAGCCCGTGATCGTCGTCGAAGGCACCCGCCTCGCCGCGCCCCCCTCGCCGATGGGACGGACCCACATCCGCTTCCGGCTGGAAGCGAATCCGGCCCTGGGAATCGTCGGCTGGCGGATGGCGGGCAACCCGCCGCCCGCCGACCGCCCGGTCGATCTGGCCCTGCGGCTGAGCCGCTCGTGGTGGCGGGGCAGGGAATCCCTTCGCGGAGAACTGGCTGACTGGCGGGCGACCGGCTCGACGGATCGCGGCGCCTGAGGCGCCAAACCGCTAGTAGCGGTAGTGCTCGGACTTGAAGGGGCCGTCGGCGCTCACGCCGAGATACTCGGCCTGGTCGTCGGTCATCCGGGTCAGCTTGGCACCGATCTTCTCGAGGTGCAGGCGGGCCACTTCCTCGTCGAGGCGCTTGGGCAGCACATAGACTCCCGGGCGGTACTTTTCGAGGTTGGTCCAGAGTTCCACCTGGGCGAGCACCTGGTTCGTGAAGGAGTTCGACATGACGAACGAGGGGTGCCCCGTCGCGCAGCCGAGGTTCACCAGGCGTCCTTCGGCCAGAACCGTCACGGAATGACCGTCCTTGAAGAGCCATTGATCCACCTGCGGCTTGACGTTGACCCGCTCGACCTCGGAAGACGTTTCGAGCTTCTCGATCTGGATTTCGTTGTCGAAGTGACCGATGTTGCAGACAATCGCCTGGTCCTTCATCCGCGACATGTGGTCGAAGGTGATGATGTCCTTGTTGCCGGTGGTGCTCACGTAGATGTCGGCGAAGCCGAGGGTGTCCTCGACGGTCAACACCCGGTGGCCTTCCATGGCCGCCTGCAGCGCGCAGATCGGATCGACCTCCGTCACGATGACCTGGGCACCCATGCCGCTCAGAGCCTGCGCGCAACCTTTGCCGACATCTCCGTATCCGCAGACCACGGCGACCTTGCCGGCGATCATCACGTCGGTGGCGCGCTTGATCCCGTCGATCAGGGATTCGCGGCACCCGTAGAGGTTGTCGAACTTCGACTTCGTCACGGAGTCGTTCACGTTGATCGCCGGGACGAGGAGCTTGCCCTTCTCGTGCATCTGGTAGAGGCGGTGAACGCCGGTCGTCGTTTCCTCGGAAACACCCTTCCATTCCTTGACCACGTTGTGCCAGCGGATGGGGTCCTCTTCCTTGGTCTTGAGCAGGAGATCCTTGACGACCTTCTCCTCCTTGGAGGAAGCGGGTTTGCTGGCCCAGTCGTCGCCGTCCTCCAGCTCATAGCCTTTGTGGATCAAGAGGGTCGCGTCGCCGCCGTCATCGACGATGAGGTTCGGGCCCTTCCCGTCGGGCCAGGTCAGCGCCTGGAAGGTACACCACCAGTAGTCCTCCAGGGTCTCCCCCTTCCACGCGAAAACCGGCACTCCGGCGGCGGCGATCGCGGCGGCGGCGTGGTCCTGGGTCGAGAAGATGTTGCAGCTGGCCCAGCGGACGTCCGCCCCCAGATCGACGAGGGTGTCGATCAAGACCGCGGTCTGGATCGTCATGTGCAGGGATCCGCTGACGCGCACTCCCGCGAGAGGCTTGGCCTCGGCGTGTTTTTCCCGGATGGCCATGAGGCCCGGCATTTCCTTTTCGGCGATCGCGATTTCGCGGCGACCGTAATCGGCGAGAGTAATATCGGCTACTTTGTAGTCGGTGGCTGTTTCAGTGGTTACTGGCATAATTTTTCTATGGTTTGGTTGTTTGCTGGATTAGAAAGGTTGGAGTTCCGCGCCCGGCGGGAAACGCCGGGCGCGGAAACGAAACGGGTCGGGCGGACCGGATTAGACCGCGGCGGCCATTTCGGAGGTGCGGTTCGTCTGTTCCCAGGGCAGATCCGGCTTGCCGAAGTGCCCGTAGTGGGTCGATTCACGGTAGATCGGCCGCAGGAGGTCGAGCTGTTCGACAATGTCCGCCGGCTTGAAGCTGAAGACCTTCTTCGCGGCAATGGCGATGGCGTCGTCCGAAAGACCTTCCTTCGCCGTGCCGAAAGTATCGACATGGACGCTGGTCGGATGCGGGTAGCCGATCGCGTAGGCCACCTGAAGCTCGCACTTCGAGGCGAGACCGGCCGCGACGATGTTCTTGGCCACCCATCGGCAGAAGTACGCCGCCGAGCGATCGACCTTCGACGGATCCTTGCCCGAAAACGCGCCTCCGCCGTGGCGGGCCCAGCCGCCGTAGGTATCGACGATGATCTTGCGTCCGGTCAGACCGGCGTCCCCGGCGGGACCCCCGACCACAAACTTGCCGGTCGGGTTGATGAGGAACTCGGTATCGTCGTTGATCAATTCCGGGGGGAGCACCTTCCGGATGACCTCTTCGATGCAGAACCGCTCGATCTCCTTGTGGGAAACCGACTCGGCGTGCTGGGTCGAAATGACGACGTTCTCGAGACCGACGACCTTCCCTTCGACGAACTGGACCGCGACCTGGCTCTTCACGTCCGGGCGCAGCCACTCGACTCCGACTTCCTTCCGCTGCCGGGCCATCTCGCGGAGAAGGCGGTGGGCGTACATGACCGGGGCGGGCATCAGCTCCGGCGTCTGGTCACAGGCGTATCCGAACATGATTCCCTGGTCGCCGGCACCCTGCTCGGCGGTCTTTTTCCCGTCGGCGGCGGAAGCGTCCACCCCCTGGGCGATGTCCGGCGACTGCTTGGTCAGGCAGTTCGTCAGGAAGACGTGGTCGGCGTGGAACACATCGTCCGAGTTCGTGTAGCCGATCTCGCGGATGGCGTCGCGAACCACTTTCTCGTAGTCGAGCGTCGCCTTGGTGGTGATTTCACCGCCCAGGAAGACGCAATTGCTCTTCACGAGCGTCTCGCAGGCGACCCGACTGTGCGGATCCTGCTCGAAGCAGGCGTCCAGAACGCTGTCGGAGATGTAATCGGACACCTTGTCCGGATGTCCCTCACCGACGGATTCAGAGGAAAAAACGAATGTTTGACTCATAGGATTCCCGACTACACGGACAAATCCCGGCCAACGCAAGCCCATACATCAAAATATCTGGATTTGTTGATCCGACAATTGCACGCGCGGCAGGCGGAAGCCTGGACACCGAACCCCGCCCCCGGCTGTTTGGATTCGTTGTCCCGCCTCCTTATGGTGGCGCCTTTCCGGTTTATTCGGCCTTGCGATATCAATTACGCCACGGTTTCGGTATCCAGCCCGGAGGGCGGACCTCCGCGTCCGCCGGGGGAGCTGTTTTTTAACAACCGCTGCGCTAGAGAGGGGGAGGTTTGGGAGGAAAGAGACGTAGGTCTGACGGAGATGGCGTAGCAATGCTGGGGCAAATTTAACCTCCCCAACCTCGCCCGCAGGGCTCTCTAGCGAAGGAATCCTTCATCCGAGCCCCTGCCACAGAAAAAGGGGGGCTGCCTTTCCGTGGGGCATGGCTTCAGCCTTGCCCGGTAGGGCCAATGCGCGGTGGGCCTTTTTTGAACCACCCGCTTCGCTAGAGGGCACCAGAGAGCACAGAGCCACTCCGCCGTTGAGCAAGTGTTTGTGTGGGGGTGTTTTTGTAATTCAATTCTAATGCGCCCGGATTTCCGGCGACGAGGTTCGACTGTTTCCTCAAGAACGGAGTGCTGGCTCTGTGCTCTCCGTGTGCTCTAGCGACGAAGGAGCGGGTGGTTGAACCTTTTTACCCGCAGTCGAGGGATCCGATGATCAACGGGACGCCGTATCCAAACATCCTAATCGTAATCGTGCCCGTAATCGTTCTTCCAAGAAACATTGGGCGCAAGGGGCGGGGCCGCGATGGTTGGTTTCGCGAACCACCCGGCAACCCTAGTGGGCGGGTGGACACTCCTGTCCACCGCACTCGAAATGGGAGGGTGGACACTCCTGTCCACCGCACTCGAAATGGGGAGGTGGACACTCCTGTCCACCGGCATTTCCGCCTTCCGCACCGACTCCACTCCGACGCCGTGGGACAGGAGTGTCCCACCTCCTTATGGTGGCAGAGGAGCGCAAAAAGTGAATGCTCCTTTAGAAAAGTTCCCCCGCCCACAAGGCGGCGATGAAATCCGCCACCGAGAGGATCCGGATCCCGTCCTCCGTCAGGCGGCTTTTCGCCTCCAGACTGACCACTATACTTTGGCCAATCGGTGCGTGATCCTTGGCCAGTTCCCGGAGACCCTTCAGGTGTCCCGGCAACACCTTCGCGGAGGATTTACATTCGATGGCGCATTCCAGATCGTTGACGATAAAATCCACCTCCATGCCCGAACTCAGACGCCAGAAGTGAAATTGGGCGAACCGCTCGCGGTAGGCATTGTAGGTGCGCAATTCATGCAGGACCCAATTTTCCATCGCTTTGCCAAAGAGTTCGCTGCCGGGGGCCAAGTCGCGCCGACGGGCCAGAAAATTGACTACTCCCACGTCGTGAAAATAAAATTTGTCAGCCAGGGACAGGCGGCGTTTGGGACGCTTGCGACAGGGGGGAACCATTTGCGCCAGCAAGGTAATGTTTTCGCAAAAGGGTCGTTTTGCCCGCCTGCCTGGCCCCCCAGAGAAAAAAGGTTTCGGTTCCCGCCTCCGGAAGGTGAATCGATCTCGTGTAATCCGTCATGTTAACAAGCATATTACATGCAAATCGCAAAGTCACAATGCGATATGCAAAAAAGGCTTTCACCTAATTGTAAAACTGACTCTTGACTCCTGAGCAGTTCCATTGCTCGCAGATGAACGGGGACTTGGGATTGGGATTAGGATTAGGATTACGATTACGATTAGGAATCCTTCATCCGAGCCCCTGCCACAGAAATAGTTTTACCCGCTTTGATACATAGCTAAGTTAACCAAATGATTACAGCTACTATATCAAAAGCAAAAAATGAATTGAGTCGATATCTGGATGCGGTTCGGAAGGGTGAAACGATTTTGATATTGGACCGAAGTCGGCCAATCGCTCAAATCCAGCCGCTTTCGGGGGGCACGGGGGCGGGCTCGGCTCGCCTGGATGAGTTGTTGGCGGGCGGCTTGATTTCCCGCCCGACAGGATCGACGATCTCCTGGCCGGCAAAATTGCTGGCACCGGCAAGCAACGAGGGTGAGTATGTTGGCAGTGTTGAGGCGCTAATCGAAGAACGCGATGCAGAGCGATGAATTTTTGGGATAGTTCAGCGATTTTGTGGTCGCTAGCAGTGTGTGTATCCATGCCACGGAGCCGGTACGCGGGCTGGCCCAAAAGCTCTTGCGTCGTTATCCTCTTCGGGCGGAGGACTCCTTGCAGTTGGCGGCCGCATGTACTCTCGCCGGCGAACTGACCGCGGACTATGGCTTTATTTGCAATGACGCTCGTCTGACGCTTGCCGCCTCCAAAGAGGGCTTCGAGATTGTTACCTTTTAGACCTGCATCCGAGCATCACGATCCAAGGCTTTCTCCCAATCGTAATCGTGATGGAAGGGTGGACACTCCTGTCCACCTCGCTCGTGAAGGGGGGGGACACTCCTGTCCGCCGGCATTTCCGCCACCCGCACCGATTCCACCCTGACGCCGCGGGACAAGAGTGTCCCGCCTCCTTATGGTGGCAGAAGACCTTTCGGGTTTCCTCACAGTAATTACCGGAAAACCGGGAAGAAACGGCTATCGCCTTTCCTCTCCAACTGAAAACCGGGCAACCGGGAACTGAAAACTGGCAACCGGGAACCGGAAAACCGAACAACCGATTTCCTTTTTATTCGCCAAGTGTCTCTCCCTTCGGCTACCTTTCCGACCGGGAATGAACTCACAGGAAATTCGACAGGCGGCCAAACGATTCGTCGCGAAGGATAAGCGGCGGCGATCCCTCGACCGGAAACGCTGGGAGGAGGCGGATCGGGACGCGCGGCGGATTCTCGATCACTGCGCCCGATCCAACCCGCTCCGGATTTTCCAATGGGGTTCGGTTTTGCATCCGGAACGTTTCCGTGAATGGTCCGACATCGATTTCGCCCTCGAGGGGCTCGACCACCCGGAAACCCTCTTCCGCCTTCAGGCGGAGTGCGAGGCGATGACCCGCTTTTCCGTTCACCTCGTCGAGATGGAGCGGATCGAGCCGGAATACGCCGAATCGATTCG
>CAZDRT010000133.1:0-10256 GCA_964507815.1 uncultured Puniceicoccaceae bacterium | reverse complement strand
TCCGTAGGACCACGGATTTGGGTTGCCTAAATTTTTGGGTGTCCTTAATTTTACTCTTCGATAGACTTGTATCGGGAAGTGACTTCCGCCATGGCCGCGCCGGATATTGTCGTCGCCAACGCCTCGATCCAGGAACGGGTCGCATGGGAAGAGATCACCGAAGAACAAGCCCTGCGGCATTATCAGGTGAACGTCGCCAGCATCCTCAGCCTCATCCAGGCTTCCGTGCCCGCCATGCGCGAGCGCGGTTGGGGCCGCATTCTCACCATCGGCAGCGTCCAGCAAACCGTTCCGCACCCGCAACTGGCCGCGTATGCCGTCACCAAATCCGCCCTGCTGAACCTCGTACGCAACCTTGCCAAACAGCTCGCGCCGGACGGAATCACCGTCAACAATCTCGCTCCCGGAGCCATCGCCACGGATCGCAATGCCGAGGCGCTTTCCGATGAAGATTACCGGAACCTCGTCGTCAGCCACATTCCCGCCGGGCGAATCGGTGAGGCCGGAGATTGCGCCGGAGCCGCTCTGCTGGTCTGTTCCGACGCCGGGCGTTATATTACCGGAGCCGATCTCTATGTCGACGGCGGAATGAGTCTTTAAACATCCATCCAAAAAACAAATGTCCACAGATCAGTATAAAAAAGAAGTCGGGATGATGAATCTCGACGAACTCATCGAGAGCCGGGAGCGCATCCCGACAAACGAATTTTCCATTCCGCAGCAGGAGCTGCTCGCCCGCTTCGAGGAACTCTACACCGGGGCCGTCAATGACGTGCTGCGGGAGTTCTGCCGGCTCGACCTGGCCCTACCGGGGCACATCTTGCCTCTGCGGGAATATCGCACCGTGGCCGGGATCGCCTTCACCGTAAAGAGTGCCCCGAACGTCATGATCCGCGGCGAGATGGAGTATCGGACGCAGATGCTCGACGAGCTGCACGAGGACGCCTTCGTGGTCTGGGATACGTCCCTCGACGAGAAGGCGACCCTCTGGGGCGGCGTCATGACCGCCACCGCCAAGAAGCTTGGGGTCAAGGCAGCCTGCATCGACGGCGGCATCCGCGATACTTTCCAGATTCTCGAAGCGGAGATGCCGGTGTTCTACAAATACCGTATCAGCAACGGCAGCCTCGGGCGCTGCCTGATCACCCACTACCAGGTGCCGGTCAAGATCGGCGATACCGTGGTGCGCCCCGGCGACGTGGTCCTGGGCGATATCGACGGCGTGCTCTGCGTTCCACGCGAGATCGCCTGCGAGGTCCTCCTGCGCGCCGAGGAAATCAAGCGCAACGAAAAACAGATCTTCGGGTGGGTGGGCGAAGGCCAGTCGATCAGGCAGATCACCGAAAAGGGCGGATATTTCTGATCTCCGGTCGATGCCCGTCCAGAAGGATATCCCTGTGCTTAAGCGCGCCATGCGCGTGCTTGAAGCCGTGACCGCCCGCGGGAAAGTCACTACTAAAGAGCTTTCCATGGATCTGGAAATCCCCCAAGCAACCTGTTATCGGATTTTCCGCAGCCTGACTGAGGCCAACCTGCTGTGCCGCGATGATGGAGGTTATTATCATCTTTCCTTCGGCATCAGTCGTCTCGGCTGGCTGGCCGCCGGCATGGCTAGCGTCATTGCCAAGGTGCAAGAGCCCCTGGCCGATTACCGGCGCGAAACCGGGCTCTCCGTCAAAATCTCCGTGCGCGAAGACCTAGACTGGCTTCTTCTGGCGCGGAGCGATATTCCCCGTGGCATCCCTCTCCCTCAAGCGGCGGGCGCCCGAGCCCCCGTCGTGGTTGGCTCGGTTGGCGCGGCCCTGCTTTCGCAATACGATGAGAAAGAACTCGAACAGATCCTGCAACGGATCCCTCCGCGGGTCTGGAGACGCTATGATCCGGACAAAGTTCGCGCCGATATTGCCGGGGCAGTAGCTCGACCGCCCGGCGGCGAACGGGCTGAGGTTCGAGTTTCACTGTTCTACGGGTTGATGGTGGGAAAGTATTTCCCCCGTGGCGGCTCCAGGCATTCGAAGCCTTCGGCGGCCGAGGGTTTCGTCTATATGTCGGGTTGTGGAGTTGTTTTAGCAATTTTAATTTGAAGGTGCTGATGGATTAGTTCTTCGGATGGAATGAAAGGTACATCGGGGGGCGTGAATGGAAGCCTCCTGAATGGGCACTGATGGGATGAGTCGCAGGATTCTTCCTGGACGCTCCGCTGTCAGGTAGAGCAATCCGTCGGGCCCTACAGCGACTTCGCGGGTACGTCTAAGGCCATCCAGTACAATCTCTTCTTCGGTCAGATCACCAGTCTTGCTGAAGCGCAGTCGGCGAAGATTGCCTTCGATGAGCGAACTTACAAACAAATCGCCACGCCATTGCGGAAAGGGATCGCCAGACGAGAAAGCGGCTCCTCCAGGAGCAATTGAAGGGGTCCAGTGAGTAAGTGGCGACTCCATCCCGGGCCGTTGTGTGTCTTGGGTTATCATCCGCCCAGAATACTCCCGGCCATGCGTAACCTCAGGCCAGCCATAATTTTTACCCGGTTCTAGCAGGTTGACTTCATCGCCACCGTAGGGGCCGTGTTCGACGAGGAAAATCGCACCGGACTCGGGATTGGTGACCAGCCCTTGTGGGTTACGGTGCCCCCAGGACCAGAGTGTGGGGTAGGCTGTCTTCTCCTCTATGCGAGGGTTGTCTTTGGGGACATTCCCATCGGGTGAAAAACGGTGAACAGCTCCGGCTGGGTCTTCGGGATCCTGAGCCCGCCAGCGTTGGTGCCGGTCGCCAATACAAAGATACAGATAATCGTCATGGAAAAGGAGCCGAACCCCAAAGTGACTGCCGGATCGACTGTAGAATTTATGTTCTGTTTCCCATACTACCTCAGTATCTTGCCAGCGATTCTCCTTACCAATGCGTCCTCGAATCACTCGTGTCATTGCTGCGTTTTCTTTCTGATGAGCGTAGGCTAGATAAACCCAACCGTTATCGGCGAAATTGGGATGTACTTCTACATCCATTAAGCCTCCCTCGCCATAGGGTGGGATCGGAGGCAACCCGGAGACTGCATCCGGTAAAAGTTGGCCATTGTTAAGAACACGCAGTGCTCCCTCGGCCATGTCTGTGACAAGCATCCGGCCATCGGACAAAAATGCAAGTGCCCATGGCTTGATCAGATCATCAGTCAGCGTTTGAACCTTGAAATGGTGGTATTGGCTCTGATGAACCTTGACCTCGGGTGGCAGTTCCGGTATCGGAGATGGCATTTCATCCGCAGACTCCCTACTCACGAGAATGAACTCAGCCAACGCGGCCAGCGTGGCGTCGTCGAAAGTCTCTCGATAGGCAGGCATGGCCTGTTTAGGGATGCCGTCTGCGATTACCTCGATTAGATCACTGATCTGCTCAGAAGCCGCTACCCACTCGTCATCCAAGAGGCTGGCTGCCAACCCTCCACGAAGGTCAGTGCCGTGGCAACTCATACAATACTGCCGATAGATGTGTTCGACGGAAGTGATTTTTTCCATTTCATCCGCGTCATCTGCTGATAGCGGCATGAACGCTATTGAAAGCAGCGCAGCGATTTTTGGAAGCTGTGACTCCATTAGCCTCTTTACCAGCTTTCTAGTTGGTATCGTGGATTGCATATCTAAATAGCTTTAAGGTTATTTGCGAATTATTTCAAGGCCCGAGCACCAGAATCGAAGTTTCACCCACGGTATTTTTAAAAAGTGGTTGGCTTTGGGCGGCTTCCGACCAAGGAAGCCAGTATGAAAAACCAACCAAAACCAACCAAGCACAGTTCTGTCGTCTTCAATCAGCTTTGCAAGCTCATACCCGTCGGGATGGTCCACGGTTTGGCCGCCGAGTACGGGGTGGATGCAAAGAGCCGGACAATCTGGCAGCGGAACGCCGCTTCAAGTCATCGAAGACGGCGGGCGCGATCGCCAGATTGGTGAAGTGAAAAACGCCCTTGTAAGGAGTCATCCGCCAGTGCCTATCAAAAACCGCGAGGCGGCGTGGTGATCACCGAGGATACCCCGATGAAAAATCCTTACTGGGAATATTCGCGCCAGAAAATCGCCTGCGAAGAGCGGCTCAACCGCGCCTGGCGCGAAGAGGATTTCCCCGCCACCATCGTCCGTCCCTCTTTGACTTACGACACCGTCATCCCGCTCTCCATGGGCTCCTGGGACGACTGGACGATGATCGACCGCATGCGGCGGGGCGAGCCGGTGGTCGTCCACGGAGACGGGCAGAACTGCTGGACGATCACCCATGCCGACGACTTCGCGACCGGTTTGATCGGGCTGATGGGCAACCCCCTCACCCGCGGCCACGCCTTTCACATCACCAGCGACGAGGTGCTCACCTGGGATGAAATCTGGCATCAGGCCGAGGAAGCCGCCGGCTGCCAGGCGAATATCGTTCACGTCCCGAGCGATTTCATCGCTTCGATGGACGACTTCCAGCGCGGCAGCCTGCTCGGCGACAAGGCGGTGAGCGCGATTTTCTACGCTGGCAGTCCGGTGATCTCGGCGCTGCCGTCGGTGTCTTCGACCCGGAAGTTCGCCTTGCGCACGCCGCTGGCAGGGAACTCGGTCCAGCCCGCGGGGCGGGTGTTGGGCGGATGGGAAGTTTTCAGGGTCATGATTCAGTGCTCATGGCCATGGAGGAGGAATTCGCGCAGGGGCAGGTGTCGGATGCCGCCTCGCTAGCCCTCGGCCATCGGGTCCATGTTGAGGACGTCCACCCCCGCTTCGATGAGCAGGGGAATGGCGTCATTAATCCGCCCGCAGGAATGCATCCACACTTTCCAGCCCTTTTCGTGGACGAGGTCGAAAAGTCGTCGATAGCAGGGCAGGAAGAAGGATTCAAAGAGGGCGGGGGAGATCATCAGGCTGTTTTCGGCATGTGTATGCGACCACGTAGTTGGATGACTTTAGTCGTCCAACTCTTCCGCAGGTTCAGAGGGGGAATGGATCGGCGGTTTCGGCTTTGTGATCGGCGAGGGCCTGGCGCATTTCGACGTGGATGGCGGGTTCGGCGTGGATGCGGTTTGTGGTCTCGCCGGGATCGGCGTTGAGGTCGTAGAGGGCCTCGGGGTCGGTTCCTCCCGAATAGGATCACTCAAGTATTCTGCGGTGCATTTGCCGTTGTCAACCATCCGGGTCTTGGTGTGAGGCGTCTTTAGAAGGCCCCAAAGTTCCCTGGCGCTTTATGTTTGTCAAAACTCCGGTTTCCCATTGGGGCCCGCGCCTTCGCCGAATCCTGGAACGCGCGCGGCCCGGCCCACCACTGCGCCGTGGGCGTCGGCCGGATCGGGGACCGCATTGAGAAACTGGGCAAGCTGCTCGGCCTGCCCACCCACCGCGTCTGCTGACTTCTGCGTGAGACTTAATCGTAATCGTAATCGTAATCCCTTTTCCCCAAGGATAAGTTGCCACCGCATTTCCCCAAGGATCGTCTGCTGGAAACCCACGGATCCCAGTTTGAGGCTGTCTGGAAAATCAACGCAATTTGACCTTGTTCTAGCAGAAAAATCACGTTTCTCTCATTTCAAGGAAAACCAATGCAAACCCTCTTAATCGCCGTTGGCGCATTGATCGCCTACCTAATCGCCTACCACACCTACGGACGTTGGTTGTCGCGGAAAATCTTCAAGCTTGATCCATCGAACCAGGCTCCCTCAATCGAAATGGAGGACGGTGCAGATTTTGTCCCAACCAAAAAGAGCATCGTCTTCGGCCATCATTTCACTTCGATCGCAGGCACCGGACCCATCGTCGGCCCGGCCTTGGCGGTGATTTGGGGTTGGCTGCCCGCCCTGCTGTGGGTGTTGTTCGGTTCGATTTTCATCGGTGCGGTGCACGACTTCGGCTCGCTGGTGGTTTCCATGCGCAACAAAGGCCAGACCGTTGGCGACCTTTCCGGGCGAGTGCTTTCTCCACGCACACGCATCCTGTTTCTCGCCGTGCTGTTCATGGCGCTGACCATCGTGCTGGCCATTTTCGGGCTGGTGATCGCGGCGGTGTTCAAAATGGTTCCCGCATCCATTTTCCCCTGCCTGATCCAGATCCCCATCGCGGTGGTGATCGGGCTGTGGCTGCATCGCAAGGGCTTCAACCTCCTTCTGCCTTCCCTGCTCGCGCTGGGGCTGATGTATCTCAGCGTCGCATTTGGGGATTGGGGATTTCTTCATAGTTTCAACAGCACGCTCGCAAGTTGGCCGGTGATCGCGTGGGTTGGCATCCTGCTGCTTTATTCCTACATCGCTTCCGTGCTCCCCGTCTGGGTATTGTTGCAACCACGCGACTACATCAATTCCCTCCAACTCCTCTCCGCGCTCGGCCTTGTCGTGATCGGTCTGGTCGTCGCGGGCTTGTTCGGATTTTCTCCGGGAAATGGCGAGGCTACCCAAGCTTTGGAGATCGCGGCACCGGTCGCACGCATCGGGGCCGACGCACCCGCCGGCGCACCATGGATTTTCCCATTCCTGTTCATCACCATCGCCTGCGGAGCCATCTCCGGATTCCACTGCCTGGTTTCCTCCGGCACGTCTTCCAAGCAGTTGAAATGTGAGACCGATGCCCAATTCGTGGGCTACGGCTCCATGCTCACCGAGGGATTCCTCGCCGTGCTGGTCATCCTTGCCTGCGTGGCCGGGATCGGTCTCGGCGTCCCGGAAATGATCGATGGAAAATCCACCGGCAACACCCTCTTCGGTGCGGCCGCCTACGAGTCGCGCTACGCCACCTGGCAAGGCTCCGGTGGGCTTGCGGCAACCGTCGGAGCCTTTGTTTCCGGCTCGGGAAATTTCGTCCGGGTGCTCGGGTTCGGCGCAACCTTTGCCACCGCCTTGATGGGTGTGTTCGTCGCCTCGTTCGCCGCGACCACTATGGATTCCGCCTGCCGCCTCCAGCGCTACGTCACCCAGGAACTGGGCGCAGCCGTTCGCGTCAAGCCGCTCACCAACAAACACGGCGCGACCATTTTCGCGATTGTCATCGCCGGAGCCATCGCCGCCATGCCGGCGCCGGGTTCCGTCTATGCGATGGAAAACCTCGGCAAGGGCGGGCTGATCCTGTGGCCGCTTTTCGGCGCGACCAATCAGCTCCTCGGTGGGCTCGCATTTTTAGTGATCCTATTCTGGATGTGGCGCCGCAGCCTGCCAATCTGGTTCGTCGCCATCCCCGCCATCTTCATGCTGGTCTTCCCTGCCCTCGCCATGATCTCACAACTTTTTGTCGGTGAGGCCGCATGGCTGACGGGAGAAAACCCCAACTACCTCCTTTCCGCCATCGGGCTGGCAACGCTGGGCTTGGAAGCTTGGATCCTCACCGAAGCCGCCGCCGCATGGCCCAAGGCGAAAGGAATACTGGAGCAACCGGCATGAACACGGAGTAGGGATTTGCCAATCCCCGTGCGGACGCTGGCGCGAGCTTCATCACCATGGGAACATGCCCTGGATGATAGAACATGTCTTGGAAGTGCTGGTTTACTGACATCCCCTTGGTCGATCCAAGATTTTCCGTGCGCAATCCCGCAATTGCGGAAAGCCCGCCATCGTTCACATCTGCTTTCGCAACCGCCGATTTCATTCCCACGGAGTCCAGCGGATTCCGGTGCTGGTCGAGCGGATACGGAAAGGGTTCATCCTGTTGGAGAACCAGCCGGCTTTTCGGTGGGTGGCGCCGAATTGTCTGCATGTGGAAGGCAACCGTGGCCTGGGACCGGTAGTGGCGATGCGCAGTCTGGAAGAAGCGGCGGCACGCGCCGGGCAAAATGGGCTGGCGCTGGTGACGATTCGCGACAGCAGCCACAGCGTGATGGCGGGATATCTCCGGCAGATTCGCGATTCCCAGCCCCAACCCGGCACTGACGCTGTCCGGTTGCCGGGGGATCGGTCACAAGCGACCCGCACGGACCGCCTGGAGAACGGAATTCCCCTTGCACGTTCTGTCTGGGAAACGGTGCAGAACATCCACCGGGAATTGACCGGATCCTGAGGCTCAGTCGAGTTCCTTCAGCCAGTAACCCAAGGAAATACCGAGAGGGGCCCGGCGTGACCGGGAACCTCCTGCTCTCACTCAGGCTTTTGCAGGAAACGGCTATTCCAGCGTGTAAGCCACGACGCGATTATCGAAAAACGTGGGAACCAGCAGGAGATTTTTCTCTACGAGGAACTCAATGTCCGCCGTATTCATTTTCCCGCGGGTATCCAGCAAGGGCGTGAGTTGCCAGTCGGCGGTGAGATGGAAGATTTCGCCATCCCAACTGGTCACAAGAAAATCCCCATTGCCGACCGGGGCAATGCCATCACCATGGCCGACACCTTCCGCTTTCAACTCCACTGAACCTGACTCCACATCCAGCACTTCCACTTGGCCATCCCCGCTGGAAGCCACCAGCAGCTTGCCTCCGCCCAGATAATGGAGACCATTGGGGCGATCAAACGGGCCGGGCTCCACGATGGTGGAAAGAGCCCCATCCTCCAGTGCATGAATCTTGCCGGTATCGGAATCCGACGCATACACCACCCCTTCCGGACTGATGGCGATGTCATTGAGGAATGACGATCCTTCCACCGGGTAGCGGGCGGTGATCTCGGCTTTCTCAACGTCAATCGCCACAATCTCCGTGTTGTCGGTCACGTAGAGGGTTCCCTGGAATAACCCCATGCCCTTCGGGCCATTCATGCCCCCGACCCATTTCTCTTCAAGCATTTCTCCCGCGGGACTGAGCCGGGCAATGTAGCCGTCCCCATCCTCTGCGCGCAGAGGGACCTCCGCGATGCAGGACACATAAAGCACGTCGCGCTCCGCATCATAGAGCACACTCTCCGGAGTTTGCAGACCCTCGGAAACCGCCCATTTTTCCGTTAACTTCCGGTCACCGTCCTGCGCCATGACAGGAGAGGATATGGCGAACGGCAAAATTGCGAGAGTCAGATAAGTCAGCGTTTTCATTGTGATGTCAGGTATTTGTAACTACTCAGGTAGCTCCACCATGGAACTGTTGGTAAGGGGAAGATGCCCCGCCTTTTTCCCGAGGGCAATAGGAAAAACCAAAAACTCTGCATTTTTTCGCTGGACTCGTCTCAGGCGCAGGTGAGGACGATTTTGCCGAATTGCTCACCGGCGTCCATGCGCTGCATTGCGGCTGCGCCTTGTTCCAGCGGGAAGAGCTGGTCGAGGATCGGATGGATCTGATGTTTCGCGACGAACGCGACCATGGCGGAAAAGTCGGAGGGGCTTCCCATGGTGGAACCGAGGAGATGGAGTTGTTTGAAGAAGAGGCTCCGCAGATTGATCGCTTCGGGGAGTCCTGCCGTGGCACCGTAGTTAACGATCCGGGCACCTGGGGCGGCTACCTCGATGAGGTTTGTGTAGGTGGCTCCGCCTGCTCCATCGATCGCGACATCAATCCCTCCGGTTGCTTGCTTCAGTTCCGCCGGCCAATTCGGGTCGGTGTAGTCGTAGGCGGCTTGCGCTCCGAGTTCGAGGGCGCGGCTGCGTTTTTGTTCCGACGACGAGGTGACATAGACATTTGCGCCAAGGGCGACCGCGTACTGGAGGGCGAAGAGCGCAACGCCGCCGCCGATTCCTGTCACGAGGATCCGGTCGGCACGTGCGGCTTTGCCGCGGGAGAAAAGGGCGCGATAGGCGGTCAGGCCTGCCAGAGGCAATGCGGCTGCCTCGTTCCAGTCGAGGTGTTCCGGTTTCGGGGCGACCTGGCTCGCGGGGACGACAATCTGCTCCGCGAATGTGCCGTCCCGGGGCATGCCGAGGATGGAAAAATTTATTCCCTGATGCGCTTCGCTGTCGCCCCAGTCGAACGACGGATTGATGATTACCTCGCTGTCGAGATCGATCGAGCGCACCGAGTCGCCGCGTGCCGCGACGGTGCCGGCTCCGTCCGATCCGGGTACGACCGGGAGCTGGGTGCCGGGATAAGCTCCTTTGAGAATCCAGATATCGCGATGGTTGAGAGCGGCTGCCCGCAGATCGACCACGACTTCGTCGGCGTCCGGTTGGAGGAGCGGTCGGTCTTCAATGGCGACCGGTTTACCGATTTCGGAGATTACGAGAGAACGTCCCATGGTATTGAGGATATCAGATTTGTCGGGTTTATTGTGAAATTCAATTTCCGCTTCAATTGATTTTGGGCCAAACTGGCGACGGGATCTGGACTATGCAAGGCGAAATCAGGGAGGCAAAAATAAAGGACACCCAAAAAAATACCGGAATTCTCTTGACGGCGGCTAAAAT
>CAZDRT010000132.1:0-10351 GCA_964507815.1 uncultured Puniceicoccaceae bacterium | reverse complement strand
CTTCGCGCCACACCGCCGCAATCCCCGCCTTCCGCACCGGGGCCTGAAGGCACCCCGGCCACGCGGTGCAAAGCCGCACGCCAAGTGGGGCATGCCTTCAGGCTTGCCCGCCGCAGGCCACGACCGCCCACACCCCCCCGCCACTTCGCGCCACACCGCCGCAATCCCCGCCTTCCGCACCGGGGCCTGAAGGCACCCGGCCACGCGGGGCGAAGCTGCGCGAGCCAAGTGGGGCATGCCTTCAGGCTTGCCCGCCGCAGGCCACGACCGCCCACAAAATCCACACCGCCACTTCACGCCACACCGCCGCACTCCCCGCCCTTCCGCACCGGGGCCTGAAGGCACCCGGCCACGCCGTGCGAAGCCTCGCACGCCAAGTGGGGCATGCCTTCAGGCTTGCCCGCCGACGCTCCTCGTGTTCCCCTCATTCCCATGACGGATTCGAAAGCCAGCGCCTGTTGCGCCCCCCGGGAGCGGGGGCCAGTCGGGTGCGCGACGCCATCGCGCGACGGAGACCCGCCCCTGCGCACCGAGCCGGTCACCCACGCGGTCGCGGAAGACAACACCGGTATGATCCGTATCGAGGGCGGTCCCTTCCGGATGGGCAGCGAGGATCCCGACGGGTGGCCCGCCGACGGCGAGGGGCCCGTCCGCGAGGTGACGGTCGATCCCTTTTGGATCGATCCGACCACGGTGACCAACCGCGAGTTCGAGAGCTTCGTCGAAGCCACCGGCTACCGCACCGAGGCCGAGCGCTTCGGGTGGTCCTACGTCTTCACCGTTCTCCTGCCCAAGTCCAAGCGCCGCAAACTCCGGGAGAGCATGACCGTGCAGGGCCTCCAGTGGTGGTACGCGATCGAAGGCGCTTTCTGGCGCAAGCCGGAGGGCTCCGGGTCGAACATCCTCAAGCGCATGAATCATCCGGTGGTCCACGTATCGTGGCACGACGCCCAGGCCTATTGCGCATGGGCGAATAAGCGGCTCCCGACCGAGGCCGAATGGGAGTGCGCCGCCCGCGGCGGCCTCGACCAGACCCGCTACCCGTGGGGCGACGAGCTGACCCCGGGCGGCAAGCACCGCTGCAACATCTGGCAGGGCACCTTCCCCGACCACAACACCGCCGACGACGGCCACGTCGGCACGGCCCCCGCCCGCTCCTTCCGCGCGAACGGCTTCGGCCTCTTCAACGTCTGCGGCAACGTCTGGGAATGGTGCCGCGACTGGTTCAGCCCCACCTGGCACCTCACCGCGGACGCCCGCGCCAACCCCGCCGGCCCGGCGGGCGGAGAGCAGCGCGCCATGCGCGGGGGCTCCTTTCTCTGCCACGACTCCTACTGCAACCGCTACCGCCTCGGCGCCCGCACCGGCAACACCCCCGACAGCTCCACCTCCAACTGCGGCTTCCGCTGCGTCAGAGACGCCGCAAAGGGTTGATCCCCGGTACTTTGAATAAATTGTAAATCGTTCAACCCCGGAAAAACCGCCTTGCTTTTCCGGTTCAACGCATTCACCTTTCCATCCTGAAGCACCAACGCTTCACCCATACAGATAAACATATACCAAAAGGAGTATCAAAATGAAACAATCCCAAAAAGGATTCACACTCGTCGAAATCATGATCGTGGTCGTGATCATCGGCCTTCTCACCGCCATGGCGATCCCGGCCTTCCAGAGGGTAAGGGAATCGACTCAGGAAAACACCATCCTCACGAACCTGGACCAAGTTCAAGGTGCTGGCCAACGGTATCTGATGGAATTCGGTGGCAGCTCCGTGGACTACAGCACCCTGGTAGACGAGGAGTTCTTCACGGACATCGAATCTGTCGCAGGCGAAAACTACGGTGCGCTTGCCGTCGAGGCGGCGGGGACACTGGCGGTTTCCATCCCCAAGGGAGAAATCGTTCTTACCTACTAAGCGAAAAAGTCGCTTGTTTTCCAACCGCTCTTCTCCCGGGAAGAGCGGTTTTTTTATGGGTTGATCCAACCGCCCGCGCGGGTAATTGATAGTGGGTTCCCCCTCTCCTAATCACAGATGACAGCGATTCTTCGGTCCACAACCCTGCGGGTTTTTCTTCTCGGGCTCGTCTCCCTGGCTGCGGTCTTGCTGGGTTTCGTTTTGCTCGATTACCAGACCGGAATCGCGGTAATCCGGGCGATCATTTATCCGCTCCTTCTGCTTTCGCTTGTCTGGTTCGGAACACTTGGAGTTCTGCTCTTGCGCCGATACCGTCAGCCGATCACCCGCGTCTATCGGAATCCGGCCGCCGTCATCACCATCCTGGGAGTCACGCTCCTGACCCTCGTCAATCAGCCCTTCGGCTTCAAGACGGTAATGGACGAGATCGTTCTTGTGGGCACCTCCCGCCAGATGCACCTCGACCGCGAGCCGCTGACCCCCCACCGCGCTCTCTACGGTCGCAACTATCTGGTGGTTTCCCACGCTTATCTGGACAAGCGTCCGGTTTTCCATCCCTTTCTGGTGTCCCTCGTTCACGACGCCACCGGCTACCGCCCGTCGAACGCCTTTTACCTGAACGCATTCCTCGCCCTGCTCGTCGTCGCCCTGGCATGGGGCATCGGCCATGCCCTCGCCGGACGGTGGGGCGCGGTTTTCGGCACCATCCTCCTCGCCACCGTGCCATTGATTCCCATGCTCGGCAGCGGGGGCGGGTTCGAAATGGCGAACCTGCTCTGGATCATGTTGTTCTTTCTGGGGGTATGGGCGGTCCACGCCCGGCCCGACCATCTTTCGATCGGCTTTCTCGTCCTCACCACCGTGCTGCTGGCGCACCTTCGCTATGAATCCGCCCTCTTCGTGCCCTTCTGCGGAATCGCCATAGCCTGGGCGTGGCTGAGGGAAGGCAGGATGATCCTCCCGTCCGCCCTGATCCTGGCCCCGCTTCTGCTGATCGACATCCCCCTGCAGCATGAGGTCTTCGCCAACAACGAAGGGTTCTGGCAGCTGCGGGATGTTGAGGGAGCGCACGCCGTTTTCGCCGCGAGCTATGTCCCGATGAACCTGGGCCACGCGCTCAACTATTTCCTGTCCGTCGAGGACCACATGCCGAACACCATCCCCCTGTTTCTGCTCGGCACGGCGGGCCTCGCCTTCACCGCCCTCCTCCTGCGCCACTGGCGCGGAGGAAATCCACTCGAAAGAGCCTCCCTCGTTCTCTGGCTGGGCCTCCTGGCCCAGTTCGCGCTGCTCATGACCTATTTCTGGGGACATCTGGACGACGCCATCATCCACCGGCTTTCCCTGCCACTCTGGCTCTGGCTCTGGCTCGGTGCCCTGTTTCTGTTGCGAAAACCTCTTCAACTGCCCCGGGGCGGGCCGATTCTCGGCGGCTCCGCCCTGCTCTTCTGGGCGACGTTCTCTCTCCCGCTTTTCGCGAAGGCGGAGTATTCGACCCGACACCCGCCGCCGGCTGTTTTCAACCGCATGGCCGAATGGGCGGGGGAAAACCAGGACGGACGAACCCTGGTCGTGTCCCACAATTCGGTTTTCTGGATCGGCCAGGATTTCGCCGCCATGGCCGTCGCTGAACCGGCGGAGGACCTGCCTTTTCTCGACCGTCTCCTCCGTCACGGAATCTACACGCGGATTCTCGTATCCGAACCCACCAAGTTCGACCCGGAAATCGGCGAATACCTTCCCGACGACCGCAGCCGTGTGCATGAAGGCGTCCTGCGGGAGGAGATCTTTCGCCGGGCCATCGACCGCAAGTTCGGATTCCGCATCTCGCGGGTGACGGGGATCGACCCGGAGTTCCTTACGGAAGAGGAGACCGGAGGATCGCAAGACAACGATCCGTCAGCCCTCCCCGACGCGCCTACCCTCCAACTGCGGGAGGAGGAAGGACCGTGAGCGCCTCCCCCCGGAACTCCGTGGACGTGGTGATCCCGGTCTATAACGAAGAAGAAGTGCTCCCCCGGCTTCTGGAACGTCTCGCGGCGGTTTTCAACGCCCACCCGGAAACGGGTTTCCGGGCATTTCTCGTGGACGACGGAAGCCGGGACGGAAGCGCCCGCCTCCTCGGGGAAATGGCCCGGCGCGACCTCCGTTTCCGTCCGGTCCGCCTCAGCCGCAACTTCGGCCACCAGGCGGCCCTCTCCGCCGGACTCGGGCAATGCGGCGCCGATGCCGTGGTTTTCCTCGACGCGGATCTCCAGGACCCGCCCGAATTGATCGCGGAGCTGATCGAAAAATGGAGGGAAGGCGCCCAGGTCGTGCGCGCCGAGCGCCTTTCCCGCGCCGACACCGGACTGCGGGGTCTCGGCTTCCGGGTCTTTCACCGTTTCTTCAACCGATTCTCCGACCACCCGATCCCCTCGAACACCGGCACGTTCTCACTGCTGGACCGGGAGGCCTACGAGGCACTGCGCGCCCTCCCGGAACGACACCGTTTCTTCCCCGGCCTCTGCGCCTGGATCGGTTTCGACCAGGCCGCGGTCTCCTACAACCGGGACGAGCGCGCGGCGGGAGCGCCCAAGCAGACTTTGTCGCGGCTGATCCACTACGCGATGGACGCCCTCTTCAGTTTCTCGCACGTCCCCCTGCGGTTGATGATTTATCTCGGTCTCCTCATCAGCTGCCTCGGTTTCGCAACCGGGCTGTATTTCGTCTTGAAACGCCTGCTCGGCATCGAGGTCGCCTTCACCGGTTTCACCACCCTGATCGTGACCATCCTCTCCCTCGGCGGAATACAGCTCATCGCCATCGGGGTGATCGGCGAATATCTGGCGCGGGTGCATGACGAGGCCAAACAACGTCCGCTCTTCATCGTCCGTCGGGAGAACCAGCCCTCCCCCCGGACTTCCACCGACGAACCGTTGTGAACGTCTGGGTCGAAACGGCTCTCACGGTCGTCGGTCTTCTCGCCCATTACTCGGCGGCTGTCTTCCTTCCCGGAGCCGCCATTGTCATTCTGTGGAAGGAATTCCGCCTGCGGGATTTCCGGGGCAGTGCGGCGCGGCTTCTGCCGGGTGCCACCGCCGGGGCAATCATCCTTTTCCTATGGCTCGGATGGGCCGCCTCGGTGTTCGGACTCTCCGAAAGCATGGCCTTCACTCCCACATCCTTTCCAAAAACATCGGAGACTGGATCAGGATGGCTCCGGAAACGCAGAATTTCGGCCGGATGAAACAGGTATTCGGCCATAATCTTGCCCACAATATGGCCTCGACCGTCGTCGGCGGATTCGAACTATTCGGCAACCGGACCCGGTTGCCCTGGGCCGCCGGGTTCGGGATCCATCTGGCCTGTGTTGCCGCCCTGCTCGTCGGCTTCCTGCGCGCGCCGACGGGCCGACCACTGCTGGATGATCGACGGAATCGGTGAGTCGGGGGCGAAGAGCGGCTCGCCGCCGAAATCCGCCGCATCGTACAACGCCTGCGAGAGATCCCACACGAAAATCGTATCCGCAGGCCGCGTAACCGACTCCTCCTGCCGCAGGAGGGAGACCAGCCGCTTGATCCGCAGGCGCGAATAGACTTGGAAAATCCTCTCCCAGGGGCGGTCCGGATGGGCATTCATGTGCCGTATCCAAGCGCCCGGATCCTCGCCAGCCACCGCCTTGCCCTCCGCAATCAGCGAACGGGTGAGACGATAGTTTCTCTCCTCGGTTTCGTCCCAAGCCATACCCCTGGCGAGATAATAAGGTCCCGAAACCATCGTGGCCGTAGCGGCCACCCGACCGGGGCGAATCTCGGGAAAAACCCAGCCGGCCGGAAATCCCGCGCCGAACTGGTAAAGAACCCTGCCGTCGATCCCGTACCAGGAGGGTTTCATCGGCGCGAAGAGGACAAGCTGGACTTCCCTCCCTTCCGGGTCGGGATTCTCCTCCAACCACTCGGCCAGCACGTACATCTCCTGTCCCCAGTCGTAGGAGCTGTCCGCGAAGAAAAAATAGCCTTTCCCGGAACCGCCGGCCAACGGGTTGAAATAGGAGAGAAAGGCGGGTGCCACCCACACCGCGAGACCGGCATGAAGCATCAGCGCGGCCGAGAGGGCGGGAATCCGGAATCGCCAGCCTTCCAGCAAGGGAACGAACGCCCCCGCCCAGAGGAAAAGAAAGGGAAACACCGGAAGCATGTGCCGGTTGCCGATGTTCAGATTGGAGAAAACGCAGAATAAAAGGAACCCCCCGGCAGCAATCACCGTGCCACCGACAATCTCCGGGCCGCCCCCGCGGCGGGCGACCTTCCTACCACGGCTGCGCCAGCGATAAACGAACGCCGGCAGCAGCACCATAGCGACCAGAAGGATCGGCGAAGTCTTCAGAAGAAAGGCCAGGGGGAAATACAGCCGATATCCTCCGGAACCCGTCTCTCCGAGGAAGAAGGCCGCCCGCGAACGACTGTAGAAGTAGGTCTGCTCCGCCCCATACAAGTACGCCTCCGGAAAGATACGGTGATCCTCCAGGAACGCGATTGTCCGGCTGGGAAAGCTGTCCGTGCGGAGTTCTTCCCAACTCTGGTGGAAACGCCCCTCGGCCAGATCCGGATGGAAAGCCTGGTAGCGAAAACCATACCCCGACCAGATCACCCCGTAAGCGACGACCCCGGCGGCCAGCAGACAAAAGACCCGCACGGACACAAAACGAACCGGACGAGCCGGACGTCGCAGAACCAGAAGAAGAACAAGAATCCCCGCCACAACCGGGCCGAGAACGACCGCCGAATATTTGCTGAGAGCGGCGAGTCCACAGAGCAACCCCGCGACAGCCGTCCGGGAGGGCGTCGGCCGACGCAGCAAGGCGATGAGAGCGATGGTCGCGCAGAAGTAGGTCAGGGCGAGAAACGCATCGGAAGTTGCCAGCGTGGCGTGGGCGAGGAGCGTCGGCGAAAAACACCCGACCGCCAGGGAGACAACGCCGCCCCAGGGTCCCCAGAGGCGGTGCGAGCAACGCCAAACCAGCAAAAGCAGGATCCCGCCCGCGACAAGTACGGCCAGACGCCCCCCGAGCAAAGCGGTCCTTCCGCTGTCCTCCAGAAACTGGTAAGCGTTGAACCACTGGCTTTCCGAGCGCCAGAGCCGTCCGCCGGTATCCGGCCCCTCGCCGTCCCCGGCAAGCAGCACTCCGAGACCGATCCATCGCTGGCTGGCCAGCCCGTTCTCCGGTTGCAGCCGATAGTCGTGGAATTGCCAATAGGCGGTCCCCGATACAAGATGCAGAGGCTCGTCCTGGGTCGGTGAGATCCGGTCCGCCGTGAACCACCCGATCCCGAAATACCCGGCGAAGCAGAGGATCACCACCGCCGCCTGGAAAATCGACCCACCACAGCACCGGGACATCCGGCCCTCGCACCCGAACCACCCGTTCATCCGGCTGAATTTTTTCCGCCCATGATCCATCCCTCTGGAAGTCCCTCGGCGGCGACAGGCCTTGAAAGCGTTCGTCGTGCCGTTGCAGCCGTGCCGGAGCGGCACCGGGGGCCCGGGAGTGAATTCGCTATCATACCGGTCCGATATTCATCGGAAGAGACGTTCCCGTCAATCGGAACCTCCGCCGGGCGGAGACTTCCGGGAGTAACCATCCCGGCCCGCGTCCGGAACTTCGGACTCGTATTTTTCCCTCCCCTTCCGCATGGTGCCGCCTATGGACGTTTCCGTTGTCATTCCCGTTTACAACGAAAAAGACACTCTCGAAACCATCGTCGCGCGGGTCCGGGCGGTGGAGGGGTTGCGGCTCCGCGAGATCATTCTCGTGGACGATTGCTCCACCGACGGCACCCGCGAACTCATGGAAACGGGGTTCGAAGACCCGGTCTTCCGCAAATTTTATCATCCGGAGAACCGGGGGAAGGGCGCCGCCCTGCGAACCGGTTTCCAGCACGCGACCGGAGACATAGTCGCCGTCCAGGACGCCGACCTCGAGTACGACCCCGAGGAACTGCCCCGGCTGATCAAGCCCATTGCCAAAAGCGAAGCCGATGTCGTTTTCGGATCGCGTTTCACCGGAACCGGCCCGCACCGGGTTGTCTTCTACTGGCACATGGTCGGGAACCGGCTGCTGACCATGCTCAGCAACATGCTCACCAACATCAACCTGACCGACATGGAGTGCTGCTACAAAATCTTCCGCCGGGATGTCCTGGAGAAGATCTCCATCGAGGAGGACCGTTTCGGAGTCGAACCCGAGCTGACCGCCAAGACCGCCCGGCTCGGAGTCAGAATCTACGAGGTCGGGATCTCCTACTACGGACGGACCTACGCCGAGGGTAAGAAAATCGGATGGAAGGACGGCGTCCGCGCCTTCTACGCGATTTTCAAGTACGGGCTTTTCAAGAGGTAATCCCCGACCGCCCGCGCACCTTCGTCACCGATCCCTCCGGTAGTCCCCGCGGCTGAAGTATTTCTCCAGCCAGCAGTAGAGGATGATGAAGAGGTAGCGGCTCCCCATTTCCTTGAGTTTCAGCTTCGGCTTTCCCGAACGGCGGTTGCGCCAGGTGATCGGCACCTCCGTCCAACGGAAGCCGCGGATGACCGCCTTGAGCGGCAGCTCGACGGTCAGGTTGAAGTGCGGAGAGAGAAACGGCCGGCAACCGTCGATCACCTCGCGCCGGTAGGCCTTGAAGGCGTTCGTGGTGTCGTTGAAGCCGTGCCGGAAGAGCACCCGGATTCCGAAGTTGACCATCCGGTTCAGGACCAGCTTCGCGCGGGGGTAGTCGATGACTCCGCCACCCTTCGCGAAACGGCTCCCGAAGACGCAATCCCATCCCTCGTTGAGCCGTTCCCAATACCGGACCACGTCCCGGCAGTCGTCCGATTCGTCCGCCATCATGATCACCACGCAGTCCCCCGTCATCGCGTCGAGGCCCCGGATCACGGCGTTGCCGAAACCATGGGGTCCCCCGTTGCGCACGGGCGCGAGTTCCGGGATCCGTCCGGCGAGGGACTCGAGGGCCTCGAAGGTCCCGTCGGCGCTCCCGTCATCGACGGCCACAATCTCGTGCGGCACTTCCCTCAGCTTCAACTCGAGGTGGAGGTGGCGGACCGTCGATTCGATGCAGCCGATCTCGTCGCGGGCCGGGATGACCACCGACAGCCGCCGCAGGGGGGAAGCGCCGGGGGGCGGTTCCTTCCCGGTCACGATTCCGCCTCCTTCCCCGGTCGAACGCCGGAAACCGCCAGCCAATCGGGATGTTCCTCCGCGTGGCGGGCGACCTCCCCGAAAATCGTATCCCGCCCGCGCTCCGGACGCCACCCCCAGTCCGCTTCGGCCCGGCCCGCGTCGAGAACCAGCCACGGCACGTCGAACGGGCGGGGAACCGGATCGACGCCGACGGTCTTCGCACCGAATCGATCCGCGCACCAGTTCGACAGCTGCCGGAGGGAAAACGCCGAGTCCGTCCCGCCCGAAACATTCCACACCCGCCTTCCGTCCGGTCGGGAGGTTGCGTCCATCTGCCGGACGAGCAGCCGCGCGAGATCCGCCGGGTGGAGGACATCGCGCGCCTGGGCGCCGGAGCCGTCGAAACCGATATAGCGGAGGGGCCGCCCCTCTTTCCATGAATGAATCCAAAAGGAGACGATGCCCTGGTCCGGCTTGCCGAACTGACCGGCTCCGGCGAGCACCCCGCACCGGTTGACCCAGACCGGAAACCCGAAGGCTTCCCCGTATTCGAGCGCCATGACTTCCGAGGCCCTCTTGGTCGCTCCGTAGAGGGAGAGCGGCGGAGCGGCGGAAAACTCCTCGCGGATCCCGCCCGGACCCGCCGCCTCCGGGAGAGCCGCTCCGGGCTCCGGCTCGAAGGCACCGGCGCTCTTCCGCACCGGAATCGCCCCGAGCGCCCGGAGTGAATACACCCGGCTGGAACTGAGAAGGATCAGACCCGCTCCCGTCCGACGGCAAAACTCGAGGATTTCGACGCTCCCCCAGAGATTCGTCTCGGCGAGGCGGCGACTCGCCCCCCCGTCCGCGATCCCCGCCAGCACGCTCGGATCGGCGGCCGCGTCGATCACCCAATCCACCGAGGGTACGGCATCGAAGTCCGACCGCAACCGGGTGTCGCCGTGGACCAGCCGGACACCGACGGCGGCCAGAAGAGCGCGATTGCGCTCGCTCCCCGGGCGACTGAAATTGTCCATCCCGACCAGATCGAAACCCGCCCCCGGGGATCCGATGATCGCCCTGGCCAGAGAAAAGCCGACAAAACCGGCCGCACCCGTGATGAGTACTCGTTTCACAACCAATCAACGCACATGCGCCCGGGGAAATTCGCTATCATACCAACCCGATAGTCGCCGGAGGATTCGTCTCCGTCAATGGGAACCGGTTGAGGTGATTATTTCGACCGGGTCCAATATTGGTTGACATCCAGCCGTGCCGGGGGGTGGACACTCCTG
>CAZDRT010000131.1:0-10354 GCA_964507815.1 uncultured Puniceicoccaceae bacterium | reverse complement strand
TGGGCACCAAAAATACGTCACGTCTTGATTCTTGACAAATTTGCCGTTCCAAACCTCCATGCGGCAACTTGACAACCGGATCGAGACACCCATCCACCTATTTCCTCCGGCTTCGCCGATCAGTGCAAGCGGGTGTAGATCCGGAAAGGTCGGGCGGGAAGCCGTTGTCGTGCTGGACAGGGAAGTCGGACAATCCGCGTTCGGCGCCGAACGCGAAGAGTCGCAAGAGGTGGCCCAGGAAGAATCCAGTCGAAGGTTGCTTTGGATTGCCGGAGGCCTGTTCCTTTTCGTTGGATTGAGTTTCGTGCTCGGTTGCGGAAAAGTTTTCCGGTCCTCAAGAGGGTGATTCCGGCGATCCGAAACCGATGCGAAATTCCGACGGTGTCATCCTTTGTCGGAAGGCTTCGGGGCCGATGTCGAACGGGGCTGGGGCCGCCGCCAGTCCGTCCCGCGCGATTACATCCTGCAGAAAAGAGTGCTTCTCGGCACCATGCGGACGGGCCCCGACCTGGCCAACGTCGGCGGCCGCCCCCTGAATTCCGACTGGCGCCACCAGCATCTCTACAACCCCCGGATCACCTCGGAAGGATCGCTCAGCCCGCCCTTCGCGTATCCATACGAAGTGAGGGAAATCGAAGGCGACCCGTCGCCGAACGCCGTCCCCATCCCGGGCTCCTCGCCCTACGCCCCCCGGAAGGATACGAGGTAATCCCCACCCAGGAAGCGCACGCACTGGTCGAATACCTGCTCTTGCCTGAAAATCGACTACGAGCTGCCCGAGGCGAGATTTACTGAATAGCGGCGAATCTGACCACAGAGAGGTTGCTGTTGAGCGGGATTGGACGTCGTTCCAACCACTGATGAACACTGATGGACACTGATCTTATCCTCTGTGTGTCAGGAATTTCGCGGTGCAGGGGGGTGGACGCCTTGCCTTGGCGTAGCAACGCCTCCCGGCGCCCTGAACTCGCGGCCAAATAAATGGGGACGTTTTCACTACGTTGTTTCAAAAGATCTCCAAGCGAAGACTGGTCCTGTCCACTGCTTTCCCCGATCAATGGCGGGGAGGGCGGATGCCTTGCCTTGGCGTAGCAACGTCTCCCGGCACCCCGATTTACTCCGTAGACTTCCGTTTATTCCCGGGATCTTCGTGGTCGGTGGGCTTGCCTTGGCATTTATACACAAGTTTTGCTAATTCTATCTGCGATGGGTCGCCTGTTTTCTGATCCCCGGGGGCGGCACGCCGCAAGCGGCGGCCCTACGGCGGAATGGGTCGGTAGGGCTCGCGCTCTTGAGTGGGCGTAGCTCGCAGAGCGAAGGCTCTTGCGGCATGCCGAATCGGAAATGGCGAGTCGCAGGTGCGGTCTGTCACGGCGTTCGGGCGGCACCGCGCGAGCGCGAGCCCTACGATCCGTATTCCGCATTCGATCCCGACATCGATCAACCCATTTCAACCGTTCGGCTTTCTAAAAGGATTCAGGAAGATTAGAGTCTGCTGGCTGGGTGATCGCGCTTTAGGTTGTTCGGAAATTAGTACCTGGTGCTAGGATGCCGGTTCTTTGCGATGAGCGGAAACAAAAGTGTTGCCTGATCTTCCATTTTCCGGCAAGGATCAAAAGATGACTTGTGCATATACTGCAATTACCAAAAAAAGTGGGGACTGGTGGATAGGCTGGATCGAAGAGGTTCCCGGTGTAAACGCCCAGGAAAAATCGAAGGAAGAATTGCTATCTTCACTGCGGAATATTTTAGCGGAAGCTCTGGAATTTAACCGATCTGACGCTCGTCGGTTAGCCGAAGATAATTATACAGAGGAACTTCTGACTTTGTGAAACGGCGGGCATTTCTCCAGCATCTATAGCAAAGCGGCTGTCATCTCATTCGTGAGGGAAGCAATCATTCTTGGTGGGCACCCCCGCGATAAACAGGAGAGCCTCTGTTCCCCGACACTCCGAAGTTGACGATCTTCTGGCCAGGAAGATCGGCAAAGATCTAGATATTCCCAAGCCAACGAGGACATAAAGCCGATCAGGACGCTGGTATCAATTCCGTTATGTTGCTCCGCGAGTCCACTTCGCGATAGACGGAAGAAAAGGGACACCCGGACACCCATAAGAATCTCAAAAATTTCTTGACGGTCGGTTACAACCATCTCGGCGAACGAAAAGCCACAGCACGAATCCGATGAGGACGAGCGTCGCGGGTTCCGGGGTCTCGGAAAACGAGAGTCCGGAATGGGCTTCCATGCCGGTTTCCTCGAGCCGCTTGAGAAATTCCTCCTGGGCGGAGGTTTCGAGGACGATCAGGGCGGTTTCGGGGAGGAGCACCGAGAACTCTTTGGATTGGGAGATCAGCCGCGGTCGCTCTTCTTCGTGGAGGGCCGGATCGTAGCGGGAATGGTATTCTCCCAGGAGCACCCGCAGGCCCCCGGAGATCGATTCCGGCGTGAAGATCAGCGATTCGTCGAGCAGTTCAAAAGAGTCCCCCTCATTCAGAATTTCGACCGCTCCCGCTGTTTCGAACAGGAACACCCAGCGCGCGGCATCGCGGTCCGTTTCCGCGGGAATGATCCCGGTCGATCCGCCCCGCCGGAAGATCGCGACCGGACGCGGTGGGGCCGGGAGAGCGGGATCGGGTGCGGTCAGCCATTGGAAAACCGCCCCCATGCGAGGATTTATGTATTCCAGAAAATCCGATCTATCGGGGGAAGCGGGTTCCCACCCGACCGGGACGGTGACCGGATAGTGCCGCGGCACCTCTCCGGCGCGCAGATCTTCCCGCCATTCATGGAGGATCGCGAGAACCACGTGTTCCCCGCTGCGGCCCCCGGATCCATCTTTGGGGATTTTCGACCAATCGATCCGAGTCGAAACGTCCGGATGGTTGGTCCCTGGAAAATCGGCCAGCGCACGGACGCCGTCGTGAATTGCCCACCACCGGATCGGGGCACCGGCGGGGATGGCCGCCAACGTCGAGCCGACCGCTTTGCGAAGTTCCCCGCGATTCAAGCCGGATTGGGATCGGTCGAGAATCAGATGATACACCGGCGGCAGGGAACGCGCGGGCAGTCGCGCGGCATCCGAAACCAGGAGGTTGCTGCCCGCATCGACGATGGCCGGATGCCCCGCCACCGGGCCGGGATGCCATTCGAAACCTCCGAAGGCGAGAGGCGGAACTTCGGGATAAACGGACTCGAGATGCAGTCGTAATTCGCGGGACTGGTCTTTATCGACGGGAAAGACCCGGACTTCGACCTCGCCCGGGCTTGCGAGCGTGACGAGGAGAGGATCCCGTTGACGTTCGGAGGTGATCATACGGTAGATCCATTCGGCGCTCCGCCGTTCCCGAATGGCGGCGGGTTTCCATTCGTCGCCGATCAGGAGTTCCGCTCCGGAAACCCACACTCCCGGCGGGAGCGTGAACGTTTCGCGAAACTCCGTGCGCGGGTCGGGCGAGTCGTTGACCACCGTCGCCGCCAGGGTCAGGCCCTCCGATCCATCCGCCGCAAACTCGACGCCGCGCAACTCTCCGAGAGCCGGAGCGGTGCGGAGGCGGCGGACCAGGTTGGGGCCTCTTTCGCGGACACCCCAGAAGCCGACGAAGCCGTTGGCATCTTCCTCCGCTTCAAAGCCGAAGGTTTTCTCCAGTTTCCCGATGGTGGAGTCGGGCAGGGTCATCCCCTGTAGCACGATCACCCGGTAGAGAGGGGAGAGGATCGGATACTGGATGCCGCGGCTCTGTTGGACCACGGCCTCGACGACGTGTTCGACCCGTCCGGCGTCGGGAGCCCTCTGCAGTTGGGTCGGGTTCGGCGAGATCGTATAATCGAGAGCCTCGAGGATCGCGGCGCGATCCCGGATCATGCCGACAAAAAGGAAAGACGGCAGGAGGGCGATCCCAGCGCCAATCAGGAGTACGTTCTTTCCCTTCCCCGCCAGAGAGCGGTGCAGCAAGCCGATCTTGCCGAGATGAACGACGGTGAGAAGGAGCGGGGTCAGGATGAGGAAACCGGCGCCCACGGCGATCATCGCCAGGGCCGAAAGCGGATAGAACGGAAGAAAGGCGCAGAAGAAATAGAGGGAAAAGGGGAGGAGCGCCGCCGTGCCGAAAAGCTGCAAGCGGCGGAATCGGTCGCCGCGGACGGCGGGGATGGCGAGAACCATCGCGTTGATCACCGTGAGGAAGTAGGTCACCGTGTTTTGATAGTCCTGCGGGAAAGGGATGGAGCGATTGAGAGCGAGCCCGGCGATGGGTAGCACGAGAGCGACGAGCAACGTGAGACCGATCCCCGTCAGGTTCCGTTGCTCGCGGAAGATCGCGCGCAGGAGGGAAAGGGCGATCAAAAACACCCCGAAGGCGAGGACCACCGTCACCACCGCGACGGTGGCGGTGAGGAGGGTGAAGAAATAGTCACTGCCGCCGAGAAGATCGGAGAAAAACTGAACCACAAGCCAAAGCAGTCCGACGGGCACGACGGTGGCGGCGATTCCGAGGAACAGGGTGGAGAAGCCGCCGGAGGCGGCGATCCGCCCGCAGAGCCAGCTGAAGCCGTAGAGGCTGGCGAAGACTTGGAAGGCCCAGAGATTGAAGACGAGGTTCCCCGGGTGGAGAATCCAGAAATCGACGGTGTCCGGAACCGCATGATCGACGGTGGTCGTCCCGTGGAAGATGAACCCGGCGGGGAGCAGGATACACGCGATGAACCAGGCGATTTGTCCCCGGCTCGAGCGCAGAAAGAAGGGAATGCCCAGTCCCACGAGCAGAAGTCCCGCACTGATCGAGAAGGAGACTGTCCAGTAATGCCGCTCCCCGGCGGTCAATTCGTCCGCGATCAGCTGGTAATCGCCGAGGTTCAGCAGCAGGAGCAGGACCTGCGGCACCGTCCACCAAAGCCAGGCGAACCAGGAGCGGCCGAGGATCGCGGGGAATGTCTTGTCGGGGAGAGTCATGGTTGATCCGGGGTGGAGAGGGAGGGGGAGAGCCCGGTTTCGAGGGGCCCCTCCCCGGGCGGGTGATCCGGAGAGGAATCGGAAACGCGGTGGAAAAGCCAATGGGCGAAAAGGGCGGCGGGCAGATACACGATGGCTCCCGCGATCTCGTGCCCCGCGTCGAGAAGACCGCCGGGGACCGTTCGGTGCAGCACCGGGAAGGCGGCGGCCCAGCAGAGGATGCGAACGGTGTTGGCGGCGACCGCGAAGAGATAAACGAGAGGAAGGATCAGAAGGAATCGCGGGATCGACCGGATGAAGAGGATGCCCAGAGCCGAAACAAGACCAAAGAACACGACTCCGCTGCAAGCACCCGTAACGGCGAACCGGGTCCCGCCCAGGAAAAATGAAACCCCTTCGGACGAGACCGTCGGCCAGGACCCGAGCAACCAGGCCGCGAGATACCCGGCGGGGAGGACGAAAACGGTTAGAACCGGTCCGACCGCCCACTCGTTCAGCCCGAAACAGAAAAGGAGAAATGCGAGGGCCGGAAGTCTGCGGTCAATGAATCCGGACGGCTGTATCAAATTACAACGGATTCCCGGTCTCTCAGTATCCCGGCTTCCTCTCGATTTCATTGGAATGAGGGAATGGCGGTGGAGTCGTGACCGCGCAAGGTGAAAATGGATGGCAGCAGGCACGCGGGTGTAACCGCAAGTGCGTGGACTTCACCTGGCAATTGCAGCCATTTTTGTGAGAAGACCACGGAAAGATTCAGGGGAGCGCGGTGCTTTAGCCCGCGTTTTCGGTGCGTTCTTGTGCTTACGGTCGCAGGCTGAAGCGCTGCGCTCCCAAAGTTCGAAGAAAATGGGATCGGTCCGTTCCAAAACTCCACGCACTTTTGGTTACCCCCGGGAACAACCAACCAGGTTTAAAATTCTTGCCTCAGGAAAAACAAGGGCGTCGAAATTATCGGTTGGGGAGTAAAGTCGGCATAAAGAAGGAGCCGCTGCCGAGCGTTTCCTGGGTTTCGGGATGGATGATGTTGCAGACGGCGAAATTGTCTGCGCCTCCGAGGCGATGTTGGATGCGCAGGTAGGCGCGGGCGACGGACCGAGCTTCGGCGCGGAAATCGGTGTGGGTGCGACTATTGGGGGGAGCCCAGCGAAACAGGATGGCGTTGTCCGTCAGCTCGATTTCGGAAGAAGCGAAGGCCTGGAGTGCCCATTCGCGCAGGGATCGGAGGATTTCCGTGCGGAGCCCGGGCGAGATGGGCGCATCGGGGGGCGAAACAGGGTCGGCGGAATGCGATGGAAGCTCCAGTTGGTAGCGCGCACCATGGTTTTCTTCAAACCACCGATAGAGGGTCGTGGCTTCCGCGGGCATGACGAGATTCATGCCGTTTACGGTGCCAGCGAGGGTGCCGTCTTCTTGGACAGTGGCTACTGCGATGGTTTGGCCGCGCACAAAATTCATTTGTCCGAAATTTTCGCCTTTGAAAATGATGGGAATTTCCTGGCTGCGGGTAATCTCAAGAGAATCGGGCCAAAGCCGGGACGCGGTTGCGAACTCGGACCAGGTAAGGGCGGTGACGGGCGGTGGCCCTGGTTCTGGCTCGGGTTCCGGCTCTGGCTCCGGCTTGGGGGGCTCGGGTTCCGGCTCGGGCTCGGGGACTGCAACGACTGGTTCGGGCGGGGGTGGTGCGGGGGTCTCTTTGAGCAAAGGCAACCCAATTAGTTGGCGGATTTGCGCGGCAAACGAAGATTCCGCGTCGTGGGAGGCCCAAAACAAAAGGCCGCCTATCCCCGCCAGGCAGACCAGCATTACGAGGGTCACGGCACGGGCGGGATTGCGACTTCGATTTCGGCGGCGGCGATAGGCTTTGGCGGTCATATTTGTGCGGATTGTGGAAACTCCGGACGTAATACTCAATGAATGCCTGAAGCGGGAGCATCAATCGTTAAACCTGCCCGACGGCAAGATTTCCGTCTCAGTGTGGTCAGCGGGGCCGCTCGGTCCCGCCGACCGACAGGAAAATCCACGGGAGGGCGGCGAAGATGCCGAGCAGGTGGGCTTCGGGGAGTGGGTCCAGTGGGCGAAATGGCCGGTCCAGAGTTGCAGCCACCCGAACCCGCTCCCGTCCCGCAGGGCCAGGACCTGGGGCGGGAGCAGTTCGAGGAGGAGGGCGAGCCCGGCGAGGGCCAGTACCGGGACGAGTTGCCGGAGGAGCGGGAGACTGGCTGCCCCGGGTGGCGGCGCCGAGGCAAGAGTCTTCGCTCTTCCTCGTTTGCCAAGGCTTCCCGCCACGGTCTCCGAGTTCCGCAGTACAAGACGGTGGCCAGGTCGAGCTACGCCCCTCAAGAGCTCGGGCCCTACAAGAGAGGTGGTTTTGAGCTGGCTTTCCGTAGGGCCGGACCTCTTGTACGTGCCGATCCGAGTTTGCGGCGCCGAGGCGAGCACGGGCCCTACGGGAAATGCGGAACTCGAAACGCTGATACGACTCCTTGGAGGCGAGGCCGGCCTCGCGCCCGGCGGATTTTTCCTCTTCGTAGATCTCGGCGGCCCGGTCGCGCGGGATGACCTCGCCCTCGAGAACCGTTTCCCCGCTCTCGAAGCGAACCTCGGAGAGGCTGGCGTGCTCGGGGACCGGGAACGCGTAGATGGCCTCCAGATCCACATCGTTCGGGTTGGAGAAGGTCTGCTGAACGACGGTGCGGGCGAATCCGTCGATGATCCGCACGTCAACGTGATGGTCGAGAATCCGCAGCGCCTGGTGGGAGGAATCCACCGGTGTCAGCATGCCCGCGCCCCGGGCGAAGGGACCCGATGCGAGAACGATCAGGGCCAGGATGAGGGAACCCAGGGTGTGCTTCCGGATTCCGTGCAGGGAGGATAGTGTTTTTGGTTTCATGGCATGTTTCCGATTACCGGAAACGTGCCAGTTTTGGGTTTGGATATTTAAGATGCAGATTATTAGGAGTTTGTGGAAATTATTAAGGATTCTACGGGAAGAAATTTTCTGAATTTGATGACATTTTGTGTATGAGGAGTTGTAATTAGTGTAATTTTTCGGAAGATTCGTTGAAACGGCTGTCGCCGTTCCTCTCCAATCGGGAAATATCCGAGAATGTCGGAGCGGAAGTCAGCCCTGAGGAGGCGGGACACTCTTGTCCCGCAACGCTGGGATGGTTGCTGAACGGATGACCAAGAAGCGGTGGACAGGAGTGTCCACTTCCCTTGCATTGGTTACGCTCTTCCGGCACCCGCACAGATCGGACTCACGGTCAGGACTATTGGATTCGGCAACCTGCGCTTGATTTTCTACTAAATTCTTGTTTTCGTAAGGAATGGCATCTCTTCAAGCGAAAGTAACCTCCAAGGGGCAAGTGACTCTTCCAAAACCTCTGCGGGCTAAGCTGAGCATCAGGGCCGGGGATCGTCTCGAATTTGTTCTTGAACCGCACGACCGGGTGACTTTTTCGAAAAAGAAGACTCCCGGGGAGTCCGCCGGTTGCGGCAAACGGTTTGTGAGTGGCAGAAAAAGTGTGCCCTCGGTGGAGAGGATGAATGAGGGAATTCGGGAGGCCCTCGGCAAGAGATTCGGCGGGCTGCGTTCCTTCGAAAAATGATCGCGTTCGACACGAATCACCTGGTTCGTCACATTGTTCAGGACGATCCTGATCAATGCCGGACGGTCGCCCGGTTGATCGACGAAGAGGCTGCGGAGAACCGGGCGGTGCGGATTCTGGACCTTGTATTACTGGAGACTTCATGGGTTCTCGAATCCATTTACGGGTTCGACCGTGCGGCGTGGGCGGAGGTTTTGGGCGAATTGCTGGATGATTCGGCTTTCAGTTTTGACGATCCGGCGATGCCTGCGGCGGTTCAGTTCGGGCAAAGCCGACTTCCCCGATTACCTGATCCTCGGCAGGGCGGAGTCGGAGGCACTACGATTGAGAACTTTCGACAAAACCCTGCTCAAAGAAGTGCGCGGGTAGCGCTTTGCTTGCACAATCGCCTAAAATGTCATCCAACCCGTTCAGCGATGAGTAAACTATTCGACGGCCGCGATCGTGACCACTTGGAGGGGTTGGGGGCGATCGCCAGCTGCAATCCGTTTTCTGCCGAGCGGAAGCGGGTGGAGGCGCGGATTGCGGAGAAGGCTTCCCGGGAGGTTGTGGTGGATGGGAAGGTCTCCCGGCTGCCGGACTGGATTCGGGACGAGGCGGTTGCGGTGCTCTTCCCGGCGCGGAAGAAACGCTCCTTGCGGCGGGTTTACGGAGAACGGGACGAGGAGTGCTATGCCCGTCTGTTTTTCGTGTGGTCCTACCATACGCTGATCACCGGTCCTTCCGGAACGGGCAAAGAGTTGGTTGCGCGGGCGGTCGGCCTCTCCGGATTCATCCCTTTCCACCGGGAGACCGGCTTTGAAGGGGCGGGGAAACAAGCCTTTTATCCGGTCAACCTCTCGGCCCTGAGCACGACGCTCATCGAGTCCGAACTCTTCGGGCACCGGCGGGGGGCCTTCACCGGTGCGGTGGAGGCGGAAGCTTTCACGGAATCGGCCTGCGCCCAACTCGACCAGGCACTGCCGGAACACCATCCGTGGAGCGGCAACTTCCGCGAGCTGGAGCGCATCCTCAGCCACTACCTGATTCACGGCGAGCTTCGTATCGGGGGACCGGGGCCGGGCGGCGGCTGGCGGGGCGAGCTGGAGAAATTCCCCCTGCTGCCCCTGCGCGAAGTGAGCGTCGCCTACGCGGAAGCGGTATGGCGCCGCACCGGCGGGTACGCCCAATGCGCCCGGGTGCTCCAAGTCGATCAACGCACCGTCCGCAAAATGGTCCACAGTCCCTAGTCCTAGACAGGATGTCGCCAATATTCGTGGTCGAGCGGGCTTGCCCCTCGACATAGACCGCTCGCACAGGTTCCGCAAACAGTCGGGCCGCTCCCAACCGATAGCAGACTTGCGTAATATAAGGAAGTACGGGACACTCAAAGAATTTTCCAATAATCCTTGACGAAACAGGGAAAGTGAACACAAATTCACTTAATTATGACACAAGCACCCAGAACAGTGGTCTCGAAGGAGGAAACGGGGGTGTATCATTGCATGAGCCGGTGCGTCAGGAGGGCCTTTCTGTGTGGGGAGGACTCATATTCCGGGCGCAATTACGAGCATCGCCGGGAATGGGTGCGCGAACGCCTGGAGTTGCTCGGCGGCTTATTTGCCGTGGAGATTTTTTCCTATGCGGTGATGTCGAATCACCTGCATGTGGTTCTGCGGGTGCGGCCGGAGCGGGTGGACCAGTGGAGTGCGGACGACGTGGCGGAGCGCTGGTGCCGGTTGTTCCGGGGCAAGTCGGCGATCCAGGCGGGGAAGCCGTACGACGAGCTGAAATTTGAGCGGATCCGAAAGAACCCCG
>CAZDRT010000130.1:0-10402 GCA_964507815.1 uncultured Puniceicoccaceae bacterium | reverse complement strand
TCATCCCCATGAAAGCAGCCGACTGAGGACACTGCTTCGCCTTGGCACGGCAGCCCGCCCTCCCGCCGTAGTTCGGCGGCTCACGCACGATTATCGAATCAATTTCGGTATTCCCTCCACGCACTTCCCTCGTTCCCCCTGGCATTCGTTTTATTCTTGCCGATCCGGTTCCCCGGGCGCATTCTGCGCGTTCGAAAGGGAGAAAACCATGAATCCGCTACGTCACCCGATCCGATCTCTTACACTGGCCCTTGGTCTCCTCTTGGCTGCGGATTCACTTCCGGGCAGGCTTTTCACCGATGTCGAGGGCCGCCAGATCGAGGCGGAAATTGTCGAAATATACGAGTCGTCCGGCGGAACCCTGATGGTCGAATTGAAACGGTCGGATCGTCGGCATTTCAGGATCGAGGTGGATCGTTTTTCCCGGAAAGACCAGGATTTCATCCGCGGGAAATGGGAGAAGAAACAGGCCGGAGAGACGCTTCTGCACAAGGACGCCCGGATCAACATCAACCTGAAGCTCAATCGAAAGACCAATACCAACGACCAGTACGCGTCCTATTACGGAAGCCGGTGGACGGACAAGACCAAGGTCTATGGTCCCGAGGTCGTGATCGAGAACGACGAGTTGACCCAGGAATTCAAGGGCAACAAGGTCCGTATTGTGATGGTCGCCAAGGACAAAGGGAACCGGTCCCAGTATCTGGTCGCTTCGGCCACCGATGTCGAGGTGGATCTGCCCCCCAAGGAGAGGACCTCCGTGGAAGGCGATTCTTTCGCCCTGCGCGAATACGAGTACGAAAGCGGGCTCAGCGCTTACAGTCATGAGGCGGGTTACGAAAAGGACGACTATGTGGTGGTCATCCGTAACCGAAAGGGAGAGATCACCCACACCCGGGCCTCCTCGAACAAATTCCTCGACAATCTGGAAACGGTTTTGAAGTGCAGGGCGGGTGAAATCTACACGGAGGGCCTGGCAAACAAGCTCAGCGTCAGCCCGAACAGCTACTACATGAAGTAAGCGTGGAGCCGGGAAGACTGCCCCGGAGAAAAAAACTCTTGCCATCAGGGTGAACAAAAGATCATCTAAGAAAATGGAAATCCTGCGGCACCCTCCTTCTCTCCCTTGCCCATCCGCGGAAGGGCCCGTCGGAATCGATCCGGGGCCGTTCCGCAGCCTATGCCGCGAGGAGCGCCCCCGGGAGCGGATGGAGCGGCACGGGGCGGGGGCGCTCAGTGATTCGGAACTGCTGGCGATTCTGGTGCGGAGCGGCACGGCCGGCCACGATGTCATGCGGGTGGCCGGGGAAATGCTGCGGCAGGCCGGGTCGGTCGCCCGTCTGGTCAGCTGGTCGGTCGCCGATTTCGAACGCATCCGCGGGGTGGGGCGGGTCAAGGCCCAGCAGCTCGCCGCGATCATGGAGGTGGCCCGCCGGGCCATCCTCCAGACCGACCGCGAAAAGCCGTCGGTCTTCGACGACCCCGAAAAGGTCTGGCACTTTTTTCAGCCGGTGGTCGCCGGCCTCGACGTCGAGCATTTCTGGGTGCTCGTGCTCAATCGTAAAAACCATCTCCTGCGCTCGGTCGAGGTGACCCGCGGGATCGCCGACGCGAGCCTCGTACACCCCCGCGAGGTCTTTCGGGAAGTGATCCGCGAGGGCGGCTCGACCGCCATCGTCGCCCACAACCACCCCAGCGGCGATCCGTCCCCCAGCGCGGCCGACGTACGCGTGACCCGGCAGCTGCGCGAAGCCGCCAAGACCCTCGACATCGGTCTGCTCGACCACGTCGTCATCGGTGACCGCTCCCGGGATCCGAACGGTGTGGGCTTTTACAGCTTCGCGGATTCCGGCCTCCTCTGAGGCGCGGCACGGGCGGCGACCCTGATTTCCACCGATGCCCGGTGCCGGTCCGGAGAGGTTCGGTGGTTTGCGCAGCCACTACCACCTTCGGATCGAGGGGCAAGCCCCGCGACCACGGGGGAGTGCCGAATCGCACGACTGAAGTCATGCGGCCGTGTGGTCACTCCCGGAAATCCGGGATTGTTTTCCAGCGGTCCGCCCCGCAATTTCCCTCCATGCCCGCGTTTGCGAAAGAACTGGTGCGCCGTCTCGGAAAAGAGGAGAGGGCGAACACGGATCCGTGGTTCTGGGGGTATCTCTTCCAGGGCGCGGTTATTCTGGGGATCGCTCCGATCCTGATCCCGATTCTCGTCGGAGAGTTCAAGTCCGCCTCCGACGTGGGGCTGGTGGTCGGCGCGTTTTATCTCGGCCAGGTCTTCTCGCCGATGGTCGGAAAGATCGCCGACGCGCGGCGCTGGTTCGCGCCGTTCTTTCTCGGGGGATTCGTTCTGATCGCCGCCGGGTGCGTCGGTTTCGCCGTGTTCGAGTCCACTTCGGCCTGGCTGGCCTGCGCGCTTCTCCAGGGGGTTGGCGCGGGCATGACCAATACGACCGCGTTCAGCTACATCGTCGAATTCCGCCCGAAGTCGGAGTGGGACGGTCATCTCGGGTGGCTGCAGACCTTTTACGGAACCGGACAGGCGGTCGGGTTGCTGCTCGCGGCGCTCCTGCAGTCGATTTCGGGGTGGGGCATGGTTTTGTGCGGCGTGCTCATGATCCCGGGGCTCTGGCTCGCCCGGCGCGGGTTGCCGTCCGCCGCCGCCACGGCGGTGCGCCCGGGGGCGAGAAAGGAACCGGTCCACCACGACCGCCCGGCCATGGGACCGGCGATTTCCCCGGCGGCCGTGGTGCGCCATTACGAGCACGCCTCGCTCCGCGGGCTGCGGGCCGTCGGGAAAGGGCTGACCTCCCGGTTCGCGCTGTGGATCGTCTGCTGGTTTTGCATGATGATCGGGGTTTGGCTGGTCATGAACTTTCTTCCGCTCCTGATGAAGGCGAACTACGGGATATCGGCCGGACTCTCCTCTCTTTATTACGGGCTTGCCGCCACCATCGGCATCTTTCTCTACGCGCCCTCCGGAAATTGGTCGCAGCGGATCGGGAGCGCCCGGGTCGTCCTGATCGGAGCACTCGGGATGGTCGTCACGAATGTGGCCCTGCTGCTGCTGATTCCCGCGCCGGCCGGGGCGCAGGCTTTCCTGGTTCCGCTCTTTTTCGCCGTGCTGCCCATCGCCTGGTCGCCGATCATCGTCGGCGGATCGGTCCTTGCGGGCGAGTTGGCGGACTTCTCCCAGGGCGCGGCCATGGGGATCTTCAACGCCGCCATGGCCGTGGGCAGCGTCGCGGCGGCGGTCGCCGGCGGATGGATCGCGGAAAAATCCGGCTACCCGGCGGTAACGGCCTGCGCCGCCGGCGCCTCGATTCTCGCGGTCGTTCTGTTGCTCCCGCTCCTGCGAAAGCGCCCGGTTTGATCGGTCCGAATCGGGGGTTTGTCCGCTTTTTTTCAAAAAAAATCGTCGATTGGGGATTTTTTTCTGTTCAAGCCTTCGAAAATTCTCCAATCTCGCCGTTTTTCTTCACGCAAACCTGTCGAATCATGCCACGAATTTTAGGAGTTGATATACCCGGAAACAAGAAACTTCCGTACGCCCTGCGCTATGTGTACGGGATCGGGCCGACGCGGTCCGCCCAGGTCGTGGCGGAGTCCGGTCTCGATCCCGATCTCCGGGCCCACGAGCTGACGGAGGAGCAGCTGAACCAGCTCGCCTCCATCGTGGCCGAGCGCCAGTATGTCGTGGAGGGGGATCTGCGCCGGGAGGTCGCCGGGAACATCAAGCGCCTCCAGGCGATCCGGTCCAACCGGGGCATCCGCCACCAGCGGGGTCTCCCGGTCCGCGGGCAACGCACCAGCACCAACGCGCGCACCCGGAAGGGCGGTCCGAAGACGATCGGCGTGGTCCGCAAGAAGTAAGACAGCCAACCCATTTTCCAATGAGCGAAGAGGATATCAAAGAAGAGACGAAGGAAGAAGTTTCCGCGGCCGGAGCGGCTGTGGCCGATTCCGAAAACAAGGAGGAAAAGCCCGCCAAGCAGGAGGAGACGGCGGCCGACCTTCTCAAAAGCGATCTCGGGGATCTCAAGATCCGCAAGGCGAAGGGGAGTAAAAACGTCACCATCGGCGTATGCCACGTCCTCGCCACCTTCAACAACACGAAAGTGACCTTCGCGGACGCCAAGGGAAATGTGATTTCGTGGGCCAGCGCCGGGAAGTGCAATTTCCGCGGCTCCCGGAAATCGACTGCCTACGCCTCCCAGGTCGTCACCCAGACCGCCGGTCGGGTGGCCATGTCCCACGGTCTCAAGGAGGTCGTGGTCAAGCTCAAGGGTCCCGGCATGGGCCGCGACTCGGCGGTCCGGGCGCTCCAGGCCCTCGGGCTCATCGTCACCGACATCGTCGATGTCACCCCCGTCCCGCACAACGGCTGCCGCGCGCCGAAGCGCCGCCGCGTTTGATCTCTTTCCCACCCGCGAACCCACCAGGATTTTTTCAGAATGGCTCGATACACAGGACCCGTCACCCGCATCAACCGCCGCTTCGGTCAGGCTCTCTTCCCCTCGAACCGGGCGTTTGAGAACAAGCCTTACCCCCCGGGCCAGCACGGCCCCCGCCTGCGCCGCAAGAAAAGCGACTACGCCCTCGGCCTCGACGAGAAGCAGAAGCTGCGGTTTCTCTTCGGTCTGACCGAGAAGCAGTTCCGGATCACCTTCGCCAAGGCGAAGAGCAAGCGCGGGGTCACCGGCGAAATCTTCCTCCAGCTGTTGGAATCGCGCCTCGACAGCGTGGTGTACACCATGGGCCTGGCCCGGACCCGACGCGCGGCCCGGCAGTTCGTCAACCACGGCCACGTTCTGGTCAATGGCAGGAAGGTCGATATTTCCAGCTTTCAGGTCAGTCCCGGGGATAAGATTTCCGTCCGCGAGGCGACCTCCTCCCGCGCCCTGGCCACCCAGAACCTCGCCGACAGCCAGTTCCGCGCCGTCCCCCAGTGGCTGACGGTCAACGCCGACGCCCTCGAGGCCACCATCAACCGGGTTCCGAACCGGGACGAGATGGAGCACAGCATCAACGAGCAGTTGATCGTCGAGTTCTACAGCCGCTAACCGATCCGCCCATCTGATACACGGAGACTTCCATCATGCCCAAAAGACTTGCGAAATTTGAATTGCCCAAACGTCTCACCAAGGTCGAGGAATCGGCCAGCGGGACCTTTGCGATGTTCCACGCCGAGCCCTTCGAGACCGGATACGGCCACACGATCGGCAACTCCCTCCGCCGCGTTCTTCTCAGCTCCATTGAGGGAGCCGCCATTTCCTCAATCAAGATCGACGGGGTGCAGCACGAGTTCCAGACCATGGACGGTGTTGTCGAGGACGTGACCGATATCGTCCTCAACCTGAAGCGCGTTCTCATCGTCTCCCACTCCAAGGAGCCGGTCAACCTGCTGATTTCGGCGGACAAGGAAGGCCCGGTCACGGCGGCGGACATCCAGAAGGATGCCAACATCGAGATCCTCAACCCCGACCTGGTCATCTGCAACCTCGACCGCAAGATCGCCTTCCGGGCGGAGATCGAAATCAAGGTCGGTCGCGGTTATTGCACCGGCGAGGAAAACAAGAAGGAGGATCAGCCCATCGGCGTCATCCCGATCGATTCCCTCTTCAGTCCCGTCCGCCGGGTCAAGTACACCGTCGAAAACACCCGTGTCGGTCAGATGACCGACTACGACAAGCTGATTCTGGAAATCACCACCGACGGCCGGATCACTCCGGACGACGCCCTCAAACAGACGGCGGCCATCCTCCGCCACCACCTGGATGTCTTCAGCGAGGTCTCCGACGAGGAGATCGAGTTCGAGAGCGAATCGAGCGAAGTGAGCGAGGAACAGAACCGTCTCCGCAAGCTCCTGAACATGAGCGTGAACGAGATCGAACTTTCGGTCCGGGCGGCCAACTGCCTGAACAACGCCAATATCACGACGGTCGGCGAGCTTTCCATGAAGAACGAGCAGGAAATGCTCAAGTACCGCAATTTCGGGAAAAAGTCGCTCAACGAGATCAAAGCCAAGCTGGAGCAGCTCGGCCTCTCCCTCGGGATGAAGATCGACGAACGTCTTTTGGACAAAAAGAAGGAATGACCAACCGGCCCCGCCCGGACGAGGAGTAAGATTTCATGCGCCATTTAAAACACCGCCACAAGCTCGGAGTGAAGACCCCCCACCGGGGTGCTTTGCTCGCCAACCTTTCCGCCAGTTTATTCCTGCACAAGCGGATCAGGACGACCCTCGCGAAAGCGAAGGCCCTGCGTCCGTTCGCCGAGCAGGTGATCACCCTCGCGAAGAAGGCCCACCTCGCCGAAGATCCGGCCCGCAAGCTGCACTACCGTCGGCTGGCCGTCTCCAAGGTCAGGGACCAGGAGGCCGTCGCGGTCCTCTTCAACGAGCGGGCGGAGGAGTTTCTGAACCGGTCGGGCGGTTACACCCGGATCTACAAGCTGGTTCCCCGCCAGGGCGATTCCGCCGGGATGGCCATCATCGAGCTGATCGACGCCGACGACGAAGGCTACACCAAGCCCAAGAAGGGCGGTCGCCGCCGTTCGCGCCGGTCGGCGAAGAAGACCGCGGAGGCCGCGGCCGAAGCCGCTGAAGAGACCGGCGGCGAGGAATCGGTCGAGGCGGCGGACGAAGGGGCGTCGGAGGAATCCGAACCCCGTCCCGAAGCCGTGGCGGAGGAAGCCTCCGGAGAGGCCGAGGTAGTCGAGGAAGGGGCAGAAGCCGAAGGTTCGGAGGAGTTCGGGCCCGGGAAGAAGTAGGGCGGGTTCCCGGCGTTCCGGAACCCGGCGCGGCCACCCCCTCCCCGTGGTCCGGGGGCTTGCCCCCGGAGTCTTCGAAGACCACTCGGCCCTGGCAGTCTATCCGAAACAACGGATCACCCACAATACGTCCGCCGGGGGCGGTCACCCCCGGCAGAAGACAAAACGATCCCGTCCGTGGAAGTCGTCTTCGCCCCAGGCGGTCGTGAAGGGTATGGTTGCGTCCGCGAGAAGGTGCCCGCGTTGGCCTGTGCCGGTCTCGAGGGCGAGAAGGCCGCCCGGACGCAGAAACGGTGGAGCGGCTGCGAGGATTCGGCGGAGATCGGCGAGGCCGTTCTCAGCGGCGACCAGAGCCTCCTTCGGCTCGTAATCCCGGACCTCGGGCTCGGCGCTTTGCCATTCCTCCTCCGAAAGATAGGGGGGATTGGCCAGAATTAGGTCGAAGGTTCCGGCCACTCCCCCGAACCAGTCGGCTTCGAGAAATTCGACCGCCAGGCCGAGGGTTCCCGCGTTCCTCCGGGCGAGGGCGAGAGCCGCTTCGGACCTTTCCGTGGCGAGGACCTCCGCTTCGGGAAATTGGGTTTTCATCCAGAGGGCGATCGCCCCCGAACCCGTGCCCAGGTCGAGGACGCGCGCGGGAGGCGAGGCGAGGTGCTTGACCGCCCGGTCCACGAGTTCCTCCGTCTCGGGGCGGGGAGCGAGCACTTCGGGACCCACCGCGAGCGAAAGATCGTGAAAGGGGTGCGTCCCAAGAATGTGGGAAAGCGGTTCCCGCCGGCCGCGGCGGGCCATCCGCGGACGGAGTCGGGCGAGGGTCTCCTCTTCGAGCGGTCGGTCGAACTGGAGGTAGAGTTCCATCCGGCGGCAGCCGAGAAGATCGGCGAGGAGATGCTCGGCGTCGAGCCGCGGTTCCGGAACCCCTTTGCCGGCGAGGAAGGTCTCGGTCTTGGAGAGGATTTCGAGAAGAGTGTGCACGTTGGAATGGGGACGACGGGTTCCGGCAGACGCTTCAGCCCGGAGTCTCCTCTGAGTCGAGGACGGCCTCCGCCCGGGCGCGCGTGTCGGCCCGGAGGAGTTCCGCGAGCAGGTCGTCGAGGCCGCCGGCCACGATGGCGTCGAGGTCGTGCGAGGTCCAGTTGATGCGGTGGTCGGTGAGGCGGCTCTGGGGGAAGTTGTAGGTGCGGATCCGTTCGCTCCGGTCACCCGAGCCCACCTGGCTGCGGCGGTCGGCCGCGTAGCGGGCGCGTTCCTCGTCCTCCTTTCGCTGGAGCAGGCGGGAGCGCAGGACCTTCATGGCCTTCGCCCGGTTCTTGAGCTGGGAGCGCTCGTCGGCGCAACTCACGATCATGCCGGTCGGCTTGTGGAGGATCTGGACGGCGGAATCGGTGGTGTTGACTCCCTGGCCGCCCGGGCCGCTGGCGCGGGAGACACTGATCTCGACCTCCTCGGGATTGATGGTCAGGTCCACGTCCTCCGCCTCGGGCAGGACCGCGACCGTGGCGGTCGAGGTGTGGATGCGCCCGTTTGTCTCCGTCGCGGGCACCCGCTGCACCCGGTGGACTCCGCTCTCGAACTTGAGCCGCCGGTACACCTCCTCCCCCGAGACAAGGAAAATGACCTCCTTGAAACCGCCGGATTCCGAGAAGCTCGAACTCATGGGCTCGATCCGCCAGCCGCGGGTCTCGGCGAAGCGGCTGTACATCCGGTAGAGGTCGGCGGCGAAAAGGGAGGCCTCCGCGCCCCCGGTCCCGGCCCGGATCTCCATGACGGTGTTGCGCGAATCCGCCGGATCGGCCGGCACGATGAGCAGGGTGATCTCCTCCTCGAGGGATTCGGCGCGGGCGCGGAGCCCGGGTAGGTCCGCCTCGGCCATCGCGCGGATGTCGGGATCCTCGTTCGTGTCGCGGGTCAGCTCTTCGGACTCGGCGATCTGCCGCTCCAGGGAGCGGTATTCTTCGGCGAGGGCGAGGAGCTTGGTCAGCCGCTGGTGCTCGCGCGCGCAGGCGGCCGCCCGCCGACCGTCGCCGAAGATCGCCGGATCGGACATCTCGCGGTCTTTCTCGGCGAGCTTGTCGCGGATGGATTCGCTGGAGGGAAGGATTTGCATGGGAAGCGGGAAAATCGGAAAAGGATAAAGGTTGTCGTTTCCGGGAGGAACGAACACAAAGAGCGCTCACGGAAAGGAAAACCCGGTTCAAGGAATATGCCAGAATCAAATCTCCATGGTCAAACGGTCATCGCCTGTGTTTGGGACTTCGACAAGACCCTTATCCCGGGCTACATGCAGACCCCCCTCTTCGAAGCTTTCGGGATCGACGAAAAGGCCTTCTGGACGGAGGTCAACGAGCTGCCGGAACTGTACGCGAGACGGGGGTGTCATGTCTCCAAGGACACGGTCTATCTGAACCACCTCCTGAGCTACGTGAAAAACGGTCCGCTCAAGGGGCTGTCGAACCAGCGCCTCCGCGAGCTGGGGCGGGAGCTGAAATTCTACCCCGGCCTGCCCGGGTTCTTCAAGACCCTCAAGAATCTGGTCGGGGAGGACCCGGAATTCCGGCGGCACGACGTGTCGCTGGAGCACTACATCATCAGCACGGGCCTGGCGGAGATGATCCGGGGGAGCAGTATCGCCCCGTACGTGGACGGGATCTTCGGCTGCGAATTCATCGAGAAACCCCTCCCCCCGGGGTACGCCAGCCAGAAGGAACTGGAGATCGAGGAAGGGGGCGAGGTCAGCCAGATCGGGGTTATGGTCGATAACACGATCAAGACCCGCTTCGTCTTCGAGATCAACAAGGGTACCAACAAGGATCCGGGTATCGACGTGAACGCCAACGTCCGCCCCGAGGACCGGCGGGTGCCGATCCACAACATGATCTACCTGGCCGACGGCCCCAGCGACGTGCCGGTTTTTTCGGTCGTCCGCCGGAGCGGGGGGTTGACCTTCGCCGTGTACGATCCCGGGAGCGAGGACGAGTTCGCGCAGAACGACAGCCTCCTCCAGTCCGGTCGCATTCACAGCTACGGGCCGGCGGACTACCGGGAAGCGAGTAGCACGAGCATGTGGATCCGCATGCATGTGCGCCAGATCGCCACCCGCATCTGCGCGGATCGCCGGCAGGCCCTCGCCTCCCGGGTCAAGGAGCCGCCCCGCCACCTCCACAAAAAAGAACCGGCCGCCGGGCTCGCCGAAGGCGAAACGCAGGCCAGCCTTTTCGAAGAAGAAGCGGGGGAGCAGCGCTGATGAATACGGGAACCTGAGCTTATGGTTTGTAATCAATGATCCCGGAAATCGAGAAGCCTCCCGGGAAAGGTATTTTTAGCTTCGGTGTATGGAAGAGCCCCACGGGATTCCCCGTGGGGCATGGCTTCAGCCTTGCCCGGGATGGCGGTGGGGTTCCGCACTGACGTCGCCGCCACCGCACGGCCAAGCGGTACCATTCCGCCGTCGCGCACCGGGGCCTTCCTTCTACGCTCTGCCCCCCCTACGCCAAGGCTTCGGAGAACAAGCCGAGCTACGCAGGACAAGGAAGGCCGCCGGCCACGGGGGGGGGCCGGGAATCCCCGGGCACGGGATTCCCCGTGGGGCATGGCTTCAGCCTTGCCCGGGATGGCCGTGGGGGTTCGCACT
>CAZDRT010000129.1:0-10423 GCA_964507815.1 uncultured Puniceicoccaceae bacterium | reverse complement strand
CCGAACCATTTCTCCCCGTTCACCGTCCGGCTCATCAAATGGTAAAAGGCCTTGGAGCCTTCTCCTAGTTTCAAGCGTGGTCTCTTTTTCATAAAATCCAGTGTAGAAAATCGGGATGAAGGACGTCAAGCGTTTTCAGACCAAGAAGCAAATCTCCTGGCGAAGCACAGACCGGTGGCTGATCTTGACTTCCGCGCCAATTCGCCAGACTGGAAACTGGTGGATGGTGAGTCGGATTCAGCGCTTGAGGAAGTGTACTTCGCAGGCGGATGTCTGTGGGCGGTGCAGGAGTTTCTGAGGCATTTGCCCGGAGTGATCCGCACGGAGGCCGGGCGCGCCAACGGCATCGCCAACGATACCACGCAGGGGGATTACGACGGGTATGCCGAATGTGTGCGGACCTGGTTCGATCCCAAACGGGTGTCGATCCGCGAGCTGATGGATTATTTTTTCGGGGAAGAGTTAAAGGGCACCCATCTTTCTCGGTACGGGGGGCGGGCCAACGCAATTCTACCAATCCGCCGTCAGCCGCCGGTAGAAATCGGTCAGGCGGCGCACGGCGGCCCTTACGTCCCACTCCTCCGAATCGCGGAAGGCCTGCTCGCCGAGTCTGCGGCCGAAGGAGGGGTCGCGCAGGACCCGGGCGAGCGCGGCGGCCAACGCCTCCTCGTCCCCGGCCGGCGCGAGAAGGCCGTTCTCCCCGTCCCGGATCGCCTGCGGGATCAGCCCCACCGGCGTGGCGACGATGGCCCGGGAGAGGCGCATGGCCTCGAAGAGGGTAATGGGGCCGCCCTCGTAAAGCGAGGCGATCACAAACACATCGGCCATGGCGATCCAGGGGCGTACGTCCTTCTGAAAACCCACCACCCGGACGCGGTCCGTGAGGCCCCCCCGGGCGGCGGCCTTTTCCACCGCGGCCCGCTCCGGTCCCTCCCCGACGATCACGAGGCGCAGATCGCTCCGCCCGGCGGCCAAACGGGCGAACGCCGCCACGAGGGTCCCCAGACCTTTCTGCGGTGCCAGTCGGCCCGCGGTCACGATGACCGGGGCATCCTCCGGAATATCCGCCTCCCGCCGGACGGCGGCAACCTCCGCCCGGGTTGGGGGAGTGTACTCGTCGAAGGGTATTCCGTAGAAAAACGTTTCCAGCGTCCGGGCCGGGACCCGGCGCTCCCGGACCATGAAATCCGCCACGGCCGGGGAGATGGCCAGCGAGGAATCGGTGATCTTCGCGAGCAGCGCATCCGCCCATTCCTGATAGAGCGGCTGGCTCGGGAAGACCACGTGTTCGTGGACCACATTCGGGAGCGAAAGGATCCGCGAGGCGAGCCGTCCGAAATTCGTCGAGGCATATCCGTGGAGATGGAGAACATCGGCCCGCCACGCCAATGCCTCGCGGCACAGGACCGGAACCGTCCGCGGGTCGAATTTACCCATGTTGACAAAACGCAGGTCAATCCCCCGTCTTTCGAAAAATCCGGCGGCCTCTTCCTCGCGTCCGCGCAGGCTGAGGATGCGGAACACGACCTTCGACGGGTCCGCCCGCGATGCCCACCACTCCAGCGCGCGCGCGATCCCGTGGATCCCCGATCCGCCGACACTCATCTTGTCGATGATATGGAGCACCCGGATCATGCTCGTTTGAAAAGACGGTTCCGCACGCCGTAGAGCAACTCTTTTTCAGCCCGGCCGATCAGAAAGAACCAGGCGAGAGCCAGCTGAAGCCCGATCAGGACCGCTCCGAGGGCCATGCCCCCGCCGGAGTCCGGCAGAAAGACCATGCCCAGGAGGATTCCGACCGCCCCGGCGAAGGAAGCGACCAGACGCCCCATGCGTCCGGCCATGCCGGGGAGCCTCCGCCGGGCGAGAGCGAGCATGACCGCCAGCTCGATCCCCCCGCGGAGCGCCCAGGCCATGGCCGCTCCGGTCACCCCCCCCAGGGTGATCCCGGCCCAGGCGAGCAGAATGTAAACGGGCAACTGCCCGAGGTGGGCGAGTGCGGTGTGCGAGGGCTTCCCGGAGGCCTGGACGAGGAATTGCGGAACGTAGGCCAGACTCAGCGCGACGATGCCCACCGAAAGCCACCGCAGGACAGGACCGCTGTTCACCCGGAAGTCCTCCCCGAGCCAGAGCCCGAGCGCCCATGGACCGAAAACGACGAGCACACCCGCGCCGACCGAAAGGATGGCCGTGAGCAGGAGCAGACTCTGGCTGAAGAGGTCCTCCACCCCCTCGCGGTTTCCGGCGAACCGCATGGTCAGGTTGGGGAAAAGCGCGGTCACGAGCGAACGCGGCACGACCAGCAGCCGGACGATCAATTCGGCGGGGGTCACGTAGTAGGCGACCGCCACGAGACCCCGCATGCCTCCGAGGAAGAACCGGTCGCCGTGGATCATGGCGGGCTGGACGATGTTGGTCACGGTCATCCAGCCGCCGAAGCGGAACATCCGGCGGGCGTAGAATCCGCTCGGGCGCGGCAGGTAGCCGCCCCCGATCTTGCGACGGCAGAAGTGGAAAAAGACGACGGCTTCGATCACGCGCCCTACGCCGAGAGCGATCACGATGGCAACGAGAGACGAGGTGAAGGGCAGGACCAGAAGGGGGGCGAGAATATACGCCGCCCCCGTCGGGATACGGATCAGGTTGACGAGGCGAAACTCCTGATAGGCTTCGAGGGTGGCCACGAGACAGGGCGTGAGCATAACGAACGGCACTACGAAAGGGACGACCCGGAAGGCTCCGGTCACCTCATCCTCCAACTCCGGTCCCACCTTGAGAACGGAGGTCGCGAACCAGTCGCCGAGAAAGAAAGCCAAAGCCGAAAAGACAGCCCCCAGGACAAGAATCATCGAAACACCGGTCCAGAACACGACCGGGGCTTCCCCGGCGCGCCCCCGCCCCCGGCGGTCGGCGACGAAGTAGCCCTGCGCCTGCCCCAAACCCAAATCAAACACGCTCATGTAGCCGATGACCAGACCCACGATCCCGAGAACGCCGAAACGCTCCTTTCCCAAGTGTTCGACGAGGAGAGGGATCGCCACGAGGGCGAGCAGGAGCGGCAGCGTGAGCCCGGCGAGATTCCAAAGGCTCTGCCCGGCGACGGTCTTCAGGTCACCCGGATCCTCCCGCGCGCCGTCGCTCACCGTTGCACCCCTCCGGTCAACTCCGCGAACCAGTCCAGATACGCCCGGGCGACCGCCGGGAAGGAATATTCCGCGACCACCCGTTCCCGGGCCCGCCGTCCGACCGCCCGCCGCCTCCCGGGATCGCCCGCCAGCCCGGCCATGGCCCGGCGGATCGCCGACGGGTCGCCGACGGGCACCCGGATCCCCGCGATCCCGTCGGGCACCGTTTCGGCCAGCGCCCCGGCGGGGGTACAGATCACCGGGAGGCCGCTGGCGTTCGCTTCGAGGGGGGCCAGCCCGAAGGACTCCGCCTCGGAGGGAAAGACGAAAACATCCGCCGCCCGCAACCATCGCTCGACGTCGTCACGGTAGCCGGTGAAGGTCACGCCGGAGGCGGGATCCCCCGCTCTCTTCCGCAGTTCCCCCTCGATGGAGAGAAACTGCCCGCCCCCTGATCCGACGAGGACGAGCCGACCGCGCCCGCCCTCCGCGCGGAACCCCTCCCACGCCGACAGCAGGTCGCCGAGCCCCTTGCCGCGGTTCAGCTTGCCGGAGTAGAGGAAGACCGGCTCCTCCCCGAACCCGAACTCCCGCCGGAGGCGCTCCCGCTCGCCAGGCTCCGGCGGACGGAAACGCTCCGTATCAACGCCGTTCGGAATCCGGCGGATGCGTTCCGCCGGGACTCCGGAGGAACAGTACTCTTCTTCGACGGCCCCCGAGATGGCCAGAAACCAACCATCCCGCACCAAGCGGCGGTTCCGTGCGGCGACGACCGGTCGAAAGAGAAGGCGGAGAAGGCGGTTCTCGCCACGCTCCGGCTTTTTCCAAATGAACTCACCGGACATCTCGCCAAGCACCTCCGCCCGCAGGACCAGCGGCGTGCCGGTCCGCGCCGCCGCCCGGGCGAGGGGCCAGCCGAGAACCCGGAACGCGCACAGGCACGCCACGTCGAACTCCCCGGCCCGCCGCCGCCACTCCCGGAGCAGGGCCGGAATAAAGCCGTACTTCCCCCAACGCGGACTCCCCGGCGAACCGATGCGGACCACCTCCGCACCGGGCGCGAGAACCTCGCGCGGGGGCAGTCCCTTCCTCGCCAGCCGCGTGAGCACGGTGACCTTCGCACCGGCCCCGGCCAGGGCCAGGGCCAGGTCGCGGGCGTGGGTTTCGGCCCCGCCGACGACGGGGGGAAACAGATCGGTCACCAGGGCGACCCGCGGCGCGGAGGGGGTGGCCTGCGTCATGACAGCAGAATCTCCCTCAGAAAGGGCGGCAGCCGGTCCGGGTCGGGCGGATACCGGCGCAGGGGGGGCGCGGACCGGGGACCCACGTGCAGAAAGGCCACCCCCGCCGCCTCCGCGCAGGGCCGGTCCCGGTCCGCCCGGTCGCCGACGTAGAGCGCCCGCCCGGGGCTCGCGCCGAGGCGCTCCAGCACGACCCGGATCCCTTTCGGATCCGGCTTGAACGCGTCCACCCCGGGATCCGTCGAAGCCGCGACCGCATCGGCCCGCAGGCCGAGGGCGCGCAGTTTCTCCTCCGCCGGATACTCGGAATAGACCCCGAGGCGGACCCCCCTCCCGCGCAGCAGTTCCCACCACTCGAGCAGACCGGGCACCCGGTGCCGGGCCAGGTAGCGGAGCGGACGCTCGTGTATCCACCGCCGCACGGCCTCCCGCACACGGTCCGGAGGCAGCCCGAGGGCCTCCGCCGCGACGGCGTACTGGGCGGTCTCGAACCCGCGGTCCACCTTGCCGGCCAGGGTTTCGCGGTCGGCGCGGAACCGTTTCAGAATCCGCAAATCCCCGCGACCGCGGCGCGACACGGCCGCCGCCACGGCAAGGTCGGCCGTCATGCGCAGCCGGAGGCCCCGCTGCCGGTAGAGCGTGCCGTCCACGTCGAAAACAACCGCCGCGGGCGGCCCTGCCCCACCGTCGTTCACGGTTCGCCGCCTCCGGCCCGCACGGGCAGGAGGGTCGCCTCGCTCATCCCGTGGATGATCTTCTTGTCAGCCGGACAGACGGTGGCGAGGATGCCCTCCAACTCGTAGCGCTCCCCCCCGCGGCGGAAAAAGAAGGGGCAGAGCCGCACCCGCCCCTCCATCGGCTCCGCCGTTCCACCGTCGTTGAAAACCGGATGCCGGATCCGCATCGGCTTCTCGAACCGCTGGAGCACATGGAGGTGCTCGTCGCCGGCCCGCATCGCGGCGCGCAGGGCGGCGGTCCAGTGCTCCCGCGAAACATCGCTGCCGAGAACCACGCTTCGGGCACCCCAGGCCGTCTCGTGATAGCCGCTGACCTTGAGGATCAGGTTGCGCTCCTTCTGCGAGCCGGCCCCGAGTTCGTCCCACGAGGAAACGGGCATGCCGCCGACGGCGGGAGCGTGGAGAAAGGCGTTCGCCGGGACGGGAGCGGGATCGACGACCCAGGTCTCCGGCACGATCCGGAAGAGGATGCGCCGCACCTGCTTTGAAAGATTCTCGTCCCAAAAGGCCCGGAGCTTCGGGTGATGGAGCAGCCCGAGACTCAGTTTCTCCTCCTGGAAGTGTTTCATCGGCGGGGTCACCCGGAGAGCGCCGGACTCCACCGCCTTGAGGAGGCCCTCCGCCCAGGGGAAAGAAGGCAGGTCGAACAACTCCCAGAAGCGGTAGAGTACATCGACGGTCTGCGGATCGCCGTCGAGCGAGGCGCAGACCGTGTCGCCGAGGATCATCAGCTCGTCGGGGTGGAAGACGAAAACCCGCCGCCCCTTCCGCTGGAGCCGGGTCGCCAGCCACTCCATCTCCGGGCGGTAGGTCTCCGCCTCGTCGCTGACCACGATGGCCACGAACGGATTGTCGTAGGGACCGACCCCGCCCGTGACGGCCTCGAAAAACGCGTCCGGGATGGCGGCGGCGCTTTCGACGATCCCTCCGTCGGCGCGGTAGAGTTCGTTGAGAAAGCCGGTCAGGCCGATTCCGCCGGGCACCGAGTCGATCTCGGTCAGGCAGAACCCGTCGCCGGTGAGCAGAAGGTCGGGCCGGATGACGGCCGGGAGTTCGTTTTTCAGGGCCGGATCACGACCGTGCGCGACGAGGTCGTCCGGCTTGCCCCGGTCGAGGTAGCCGACCACCCAGTCGGCGGTGAGGTCGCCGTTCCGGAGAATCCGCCGCCCCTCCGCCGCCCGGCGGTAGAGCCGCTCCAGCGCGAGCTGGAATTCCGCGAGCGCCGGACCAATCGCCCGGATCTCCTCCAGTTGCCGCTCCGGCAATGGAAAAGCCTCCGGGGAGAGGACCCACGACTTCTCGGCGAAGAGCGGGGTCCCGGCGAAGGCCGACTCCAACGCCCCGCGCTCCATCAGTTGTCCTCCGCTCCTGCGGCGGCGCGCCCGACCGGGCAGCCGGCCCGGAGCCAGGCGTGGACGAACGGATCGATGTCGCCGTCCATCACCGCCTGGACGTTCGAAGTCTCCTCCCCGGTCCGCAGGTCCTTGACCATCTGGTAGGGTTGGAAGACGTAGCTGCGGATCTGGTTGCCCCAGGCGATCTCGCCCTTGTCCCCGTAGAATTTTTCCATCTCCGAACGCTTCTCGTCCTGCATCCGCTCGTAGAGGCGGGACTTGAGGATGCGCATCGCGGTGGCCTTGTTCTTGTGCTGGGAGCGCTCGTTCTGGCAGGCGACCACCAGGCCGGTCGGCAGGTGGGTGAGGCGCACGGCCGAGTCCGTCTTGTTCACGTGCTGCCCGCCCTTGCCGCTGGCGCGGTAGGTATCGACCCGCAGGTCCTCCTCGTTGACATCGACCTCGATGTCGTCGTCAACCTCGGCGATGACATCGACGGAGCAGAACGAGGTGTGCCGCCGCTTGTTCGAATCGAAGGGACTGATCCGCACGAGCCGGTGAACCCCGCGCTCGGCCTTGGCGAAACCGTAGGCGTTGTCGCCGGCGATGCGCAGGGTCGCCCGCGAGATGCCGGCCTCCTCCCCCTGCTGGAGATCCTGGACCTCGACGGAAAATCCGGCCCGTTCGCCCCATCGGGTGTACATGCGCAGGAGCATATCGCCCCAGTCGCAGGACTCCGTGCCGCCGGCCCCGGCGTGGATGCTGAGGATGGCGTTGTTGCCGTCGAGGGGGCCGCTCAGGAACGACTCCAGCTCCAGCCGGTCGATCTTGCGCCGGAGATCCGCCGCCAGGCGGGTGGTCTCGGCAACCGCCTCCTCCGCTTCCCCGCCGTTCTCCTCCTCGTCGGCGAGTTCGGCCATGGTCCGGACATCCTCGACCTCGGCCTGGAGCCGCGACATGCTCTCGACGAGCCGCTTTTCGCGGCTGACGGATGATGTCAGCTTCTGTGCGGCCTCGTTGTCGTCCCAGAATCCGGGCTCGGCCATGCGGGCCTCCGACTCTTTGATGGATTGGATCTTGTTATCGACGTCAAAGATACCTCCACAGGTATCCGGCACGCTTGTGCAATTCATCGATTTGGGAATGTAATTCAGGTGTGATCATAAGGCGAAAAAGAGTCTCCGTCGTTCATCGACGCAACCCCGGCCACCATTCAGCAAAAGGAGCGGCGGAAAATCAATCCCCTATCTCCCGCCCGGCGGGAAAAGGGGCCGCTCATCCCTCGGAACACCGATTCCGTTCGATTCCACATGGGATTTCCGATTCGAACTTCCTCCTCCTGGGTCACCGACCCCAGGGTCCGAATCCGCCATCACCGCCCCTTCTCCTTCATCCGCACCGGGCTGGCGTCGAGCAGGTCATAGACCGGCTTCATGTCCCGGTCATACCGCCCGAAGGCGAGCACCCCCGTCGGGCACGACTGGACGCAGGCCGAGCAGCGCACGCACTCGGGGTCTTCCATTGGGAGTCCCTTGTTGGCGAAGTTCATAATGTCGATGCCCTGGTGGCAGACCGAGGTGCAGACATTGCAGCTGATGCATTTCTTCTTCTCGGCGAAAATCCGAAATTTCGAGAACCGGGCATAGATGTGCATGAGCGCGGCCAGTGGACAGGCGAACCGGCACCACATCCGCCCGCTGAACCAGAAGTAGAGCCCGTAACCGAGCACTCCGGCGAGAAACAGATCGACGAACCAGGCGTAATTCAAAAGGGGAATGCCGGTGAAACCTTCGGAAAACACCCGGGACGGCCACGAGTCCGCCCCGGCGATCCAGCCGGCGATCCGCAGCACCATCAGCACCACCGCAAACAGCAAAATCCCCTGCCCGAGCATGTTAAGGCGGTTCCAGCCGGGGCCGTGCGGCATCTTGTGCCGGTGCCGGTCTCCGAGGGTTTCCGCGAGCGCCCCGCAGGAGCAGATCCACCCGCAGTAAGCCCCCTTGCCCCAGCGCCGGATGATGAGCGGGATGATGACGAAGGTCTGGAGAAACCCGACGATGAGCCAGCCCCAGAGAGGCTGGGCGGTGAACCAATTCCAGACCATGAGCGGCCAGGCGAGGATGAAGCCGTAGGCCCGCCAGTATTCGCGCCCGTTGGGATCGTAGCCCGCCTCGGGGAAAAACGCGTCGGCGAAACTCCGGCCGATCCCGTCGGCGAAGGCCCCGTTGTGCCCGAGCCAGGGGAGGAACAACTCCGGCAGCAGAAAGAGCGGCAGCACCTGGACCGCCATGAGGGTGCTCGTCTGCACTTTGATGTAGGGGGTTTTTCGATACCGTATCCGCCGGATGCCGAAGATGACCACCACCGCCGAATAGGCCAGCGTGTAGTAGAACGACGGGGTCGAGGCGGAAAGCGCGAGCGTACCACCGAGAGTGGTGGGATCGGAAAACCAATCCCCGATCCGGCCGCCGAGCCCCCGGAGCCACTCCGAAGCCGCCGTCGCCGAGGGCGAGATGGCGTCGGGAATCGCCCCGAGGAAGGGGATATCCTTCGCCCCCTTCCAATGGTAGAGCCAGAAGCAGAAGACCACGAAGGCCGCCATTCCCAGCCAGAAGCGGGTGCCCCGGTCGCCGTGGAGGCGGACACCCGACCGGCGGAAAAATTCGAGGGGCGGCTCGCGCCCGATCATCGCGAAAACGACGTCATTGGCGACTTCCGCCGTCTTGCCGGTGGTCTTGTCCTTGAGGACCACCGCGTCGTCGCGGATTTCGGTTGGCTCGGTGTTGAGGCGCAGGATCAGCCGGCCGGTCGGTTCCGCCCCGCGCATCCAGCGGGCGGCCGAGGTGGAGACCCGCTCGGAGGACGGCTCCTCCACCCCGATATCGGCGTCGGGATCGGCGGCGAGGGCCTCGACCTTTTCCACGTTTTCGGCCTTGGGCCGGGTCAGCGCCTCCCCCCGGTAAGCCAGGGTCACCTCCGCCCCGCAGACGGCGAGGGCGATGGCCGTCTCCGCCGCGCTGTCGCCGCCCCCGACGACGAGAACTTTTTTCGCGCAATAATCCTTCGGGTCGTGGAGCCGGTTGAAGACCTTGTCCTTTTCCTCGCCCGGAATCCCCATCTTCCGGTGGTTGCCGCTGCGACCGATGGCCACCAGCACCCGGCGGGCGCGGATCGGTTCGCCGCCGTCCACCTCCATCTCGAATCCGTCCCCCTTTCGCCGGACCGAATCGATCCGCAGCGACTCCGGCTCGACACCGGCCTCCCCACGCTGCTCTTCGAGTTCGGCGAGGAGGTCCTCCTTCACCTCCGCCCGGAAGTGCATGCCTCCGGCGGGCTCCATGTCCGTGGGATAGGTGTAGATGGGTTTCGCCTTGGGAAAATTGCGGATGGTCGAAAAGTCCTCCCTCGCCTCGAAGACCCGGAAATTCCAGCCCTGGCGGCGCGCCTCGATCGCCGCCGCGATTCCCGAAACCCCGCCACCGATAATGGCGAGATCAAGGACTCCGTCGCCGTCTTCCCCGGGGCGGGATCCCGCCTCGGCGGCGAAGGCCCGGACCGCCCGAACCCCCGTGTCGGCGCTGAACTTGAGCAGGGGAATCCCGGTCAGATCACCCGCGACCCGCAACCCCGGCACGTTCGTTTCGCCGTCGTCACCGGTGACGGGCAGCTTCTCGATGGTGCCCGCCGGCCAGCGCGTGTGCAGCCATTTGGTGTATTTGGCGATGGGATTCATGGACATGGTTTCTAATTTCCAAAGTCTGGCAAGACGAGCCAATTCACCGAAAATTCCCTCCCGGGGGCGAAACCACCCGGCAAGCCGTTCGCCGATGAAATTATTCGGTGGCTTTCCATTCTCGTTCCCGCAATGCGGCGGCTGAGGACCCGTCTTCGCAAAACTTCGTATTTTTCTGTGACCGCGCCCCAGTCAAAACCCGCTGACAGCAACCGACCGGAGATCTTGCTCTTCTGTGACTGCCTCGTGGAAT
>CAZDRT010000128.1:0-10523 GCA_964507815.1 uncultured Puniceicoccaceae bacterium | reverse complement strand
CGGGAATCCCCGGCCACGGGGATCCCCGTGGGGCATGGCTTCAGCCTTGCCCGGGGATGGCCGTGGGGTTCCGCACTGGCTTCGCCGCCACCACACGGCCAAGCGGTGCCGCTCCGCCGTTGCACACCGGGGCCTGAAGGCCGCCGGCCACGGAGGAGGCCGGGAATCCCCGGCCACGGGGATCTTGCATCAGCGATGCGGGTGGCGGATTTTTGCGGTTCCCGATTGGCTTTCGCCCGGTTTGCGGGTTCTTTGTCTTCGATGAGCAGCGAGTTTTCCGTGCGCCACCGGGTGGCCTTCTCCGAAACCGATATGGCCGGGATCGTGCATTTCTCCAATTTTTTCCGCTACATGGAGCTTGCCGAGGACGCTTTTTTCCGGCGACTGGGCGGAGAGTTGATTCGGCGCGAGGAGGGCGTCGTCCACGGCTGGCCGCGGGTGCGGGCGTCCTGCGATTACAAGGCCCCCGTTTCGTTCGGAGAGGAGATCGAGATCGTCCTCCGGGTGCTCGAGATCAAGGTGCGCGCGATCGAGTTCGCCTTTTCCTTTTACCGGGTCGTGGAGGGGAGGAGAGGGGAGAAGGTCGCCCGCGGCAGGCTGGTGACGGTCCACGTCGTCCGGAAAACCGGAGAGGCCGTTCACCAGATGGAGGCGCTGGCGATCCCGCCCGGGTTCGGGCGGAAACTCGCCGGGTGGGTCGGGACGACGGAGGGCTGAAGCGATGGAATCAGCGTCCATCGGCGGTTGGGAAAAGAGGAAACGGGATGGCGAACCTCGACCATCGTACCCCCGGCAAAGTTGGTTGGTCCGTGCCGGGGCGAGACTAAGTGTTCCGCGCCTTGTAGAATTCGTCGATTTTCTTCGCGACGTCGCGGAAGCCGATGTCGGAAGAATAGATTTCCTTGTAGTGGTTGATCGCCTTTTCTTTCTCGCCCATTTCCTCGTAGCATTGGGCCAGATCGTAAACGACTTCCTTTTTCGTGTCCGTCATCCCGTTGATTTCGCCGCGGGCGGTATCCAGTTGCTCGGCGGCCATGTCGAAGAAGCCCTTGGTCTTGTAGGAACGCCCGAGGAGATGGAGGCTTGAGATGCGGACCTTCGGGTTGCGCTGGGCGATTTGCAGTTGCTGGATCGCTTCGTCCACCTTGCCCTCTTCGAGCAGCAGTTCGCCATACTGGTGACGGGCGGTGTAGTCGTTCGGGTAGCGTTTGACCATGTCGGCGGCCTGTTCGAGCAAATACTTCTGGCGGTCGGAGAGCATTTTCTCGAGTTCGCTCTTCAGTTCCCCGTTTTCCGGATCGGCTTTGATCTCCTCCTTTTTTTCGGCGATGCGGTGATCGATCTGATCGCGGAAAAGCTTGGTTTCGATCCGTTCGAGGGTCACGTCGGCCTTGCCGGCCTCCAGTTTCCGGGCCTCCCTGATCCAGTGGATCGCCGAGTCGTAGTCCCCGATGCGCTGGTAGTAGTTGCTGATCTGGCGGTAGTTGTTCAGGTTCTCGGGCTCTTCCTCGATGCGTTTCCTGGTCTCTTCGATCAGCTTTTCGACATTTTCCTCGCTGGTCGTGGAGCGGCTGGCCTGTTCCAGGCTCTCCGCCTCCGTCTTGTCCTTGAGCTTGGAGCGGAAGTCGCCTTCCTCCTCCCACTTCCCCTTGTCCATGGACTGGGCGACCGAGGCCCGCTTGACGATCTCCTGTGCGTCGCCGTCGCCCGGGGCCTCCTTCAGGATTTGATCGCAAATCCGGATGCAGTCCTCGATCCGGTCAATATCCAGGTAGAGGTTGGCCAGTTTTTTGGCGAGGTCGGTGTCTTTCGGCTGCGCCGCGTGGGCGCCTTCGAAGGCGAAGACGGCGGTGTGCGGCAATTCTTTCAGGATGGCGGCCTCTCCGAGCAGTTTCAGCGCGGCCACGCAATCCGGGTCGTCTTTCAGGATCTTCTCGGCCTGCATCATCGCCTTGCCCGGATCCTTCTTCATCGCGAGGCCCCCCATGAAAGAGAGCGGTTTCGCACAAATATGGGAGAGGAGGGACGGCTTTTTTCCACCCTTCAACGATTTCTGCGCATTGCGGAGCACCTCCCGGATTTCGACGCAACCGGGGTACTTTTCGAGCAGGCCCATGCAAATTTCGATGGCGAAACCGGCGTTGCCGGATTGAAGGCCGTTTCGGGCTTTTTCGACTTGTTTCCGAATCCGGGGATCGAGGTCTTTGAGAGGCTGGTCTGACATGTTGCTGGGAGTTAGGAGGAAAACGATGAAATTGTCAAAATACCGCCGGTCCGTCCAGTCCGAAAATTCCGGACCGCGCTCACCCTTCCCGGAGGACCGGAAGGGCGCGGGAATGGATCTCGTGGGCGAGCCAGGCCTCGAATTCATCGACGGTGGGGTTTTCCGGCGCGTCGGGGCGGATGCGGCTTCGCAGGGAGACCCTGCCTTCCTCGCGCTCGCGCTTGCCGAGGACCAGCATGTGGGGGACTTTCGCGGTTTCCGCCCGGCGGATCTTGGCCCCCAGCTTGTCGGGCTGCGGGTCCTCTCCGACCCGGAACCCCTTCGCCCGGAGTCGCCCGGCGATCGCGGCGGCGTATTCGGCCAGCTCGTCGTTCATGGGCAGGAGGCGCACCTGCTCGGGGGCGAGCCAGGTCGGGAAGTTGCCGGCGAAGTGCTCCGTGAGGACCCCGGTGAACCGCTCGAGGGAGCCGAAGGGCGCCCGGTGGATCATGACCGGGCGGTGTTTCCGGTTGTCGGCGCCCGTGTAGGAGAGGTCGAAGCGCTCCGGCAGGTTGTAATCCACCTGCACGGTGCCAAGCTGCCACTCGCGCCCGATTACGTCCTCGACCACGAAGTCGATCTTGGGACCGTAGAAAGCGGCCTCGCCCGTCTCTTCGGTGTAGTCCACGCCGATGGCCCGGACGGCCTGCTTCAGCGCGGCCTCGGCCTTGTCCCAGTTTTCGGCGCTTCCGGTGTATTTCTCCGACTCCGGATCCCGCAGACCCAGCCGCACGCGGTACTCCTTCATGCCGAGGGCGAGGAAGACCTCGCGCACGAGATCAAGGCAACCCCGGATCTCGGCGTCGAGCTGGTCCGGGGTGCAGAAGATGTGCGCGTCGTCCTGGGTGAAGCCGCGGACGCGGGTCAGCCCGTTGAGTTCGCCGGATTGCTCCCACCGGTACACCGTGCCGAATTCGGCGAGCCGCACCGGAAGGTCGCGGTAGGAGTGGGGCTGCCCGTCGAAGATGCGTATGTGCATCGGGCAGTTCATGGGTTTGAGCAGGTAGCCGTCGATCTCGCCCTCGGAGAGGCGGTTGGCGAGGTCTCCGCAGGAGCAGCCTTCGCCCGCCATTTCCGAAAGAGTATCGTGCTCGAGGATGGGCGAAAACTGGCTCTCCCGATAGTAGGGGAAGTGCCCCGAGGTCCGGAAAAGCCCGAGCTTTCCGATGTGCGGGGTGAAGACTTGCTGATACCCCTGTTGGACCAGCTTGGCGCTGATGAAGTTCTGCAGCTCCTGGCGGATGATCGCCCCGGCGGGCGTCCAGAGCACCAGCCCCTGGCCGACCTGGTCGTCGATCTGGAAGAGCCCGAGATCCCGGCCGATTTTGCGGTGGTCCCGGGCGCGGGCCTCCTCGATGCGGCGGAGGTGCTCCTCCAGCTCTTCCTTCGACGGGAAGGCCGTGCCGTAGATCCGCTGGAGCTGCTTGTTGTTCTCGTCGCCGCGGTGGTAGGCACCCGCGACGTTCAGGAGTTTGAAGGCTTTGATCTTCTTCGTGTATCCGACGTGGGTGCCGGCGCAGAGGTCGGTGAATTCGCCGTTCCGGTAGAACGAGATCGGCTCGCCTTCGGGGATGTCCGCCAGCCGGCCGGGCTTGTAGCGGTCCTGCCCGATGGAGCGGATCAGCTCCTCCGCCTCTCCGCGCGGCAGCTCGAACCGCTCGAAGCGCTGGTTTTCCTTGATGATCGTTTTCATCTCGGTCTCCAGCTTGGTCAGATCCTCGGCGGTCAGCGAGTGGTCGAGATCCACGTCGTAGTAAAAGCCGTCCTTCGTCGGCGGCCCGACGTCCAGTTGGGCGTCGGGAAAGAGCCGGAGCAGAGCGGCGGCGAGAACGTGGGAACAGGAATGTCGGATTTCCTCCAGTGGTGTCATGGCGGGCATCCTGTCATGTTGCTACCCGGATCGAGGGAAACCGCAATCGTGAAAATCGACCGGAGTGCGGAATTTCGGTGACTCTTCCTCCGTCGTCGGGCGGCGCGGGCGGATGGGCGCTCCTGTCCACCGGGTGTAACCCTCCCACCGTAGCCGGGTTGCTTCAGCGCCCGGTTTTCGCATCGGAAGGAAATGTTCCGGATTGCCGCGGAGGTTCAGCGTGAACGGGAAATTTTTGGGCTCTCGAAGGTGGGCGCTGAAGCAACCCACCCACTTTTGCCGCCCAATCATGCAGTTTCAGCCCGCTGAAAGCAGCCCATTGAAGACAATGCCACGCCGTGGCACGGCAGCCGCCCTCCCGCCGTGTAAGGCTTGCGGAAAGGTGGCCGAGGCGCATGATCGCCGGGGATGTCGGAATCGAAACGCTACAAAGTTCAGTCGGAAATCGCCGGAAGCGGGGAATCGAGTCTGCGCCGGTACCAGGACCTGGTCGTCGGGAGTCGCCGGTGGCGGGACCTTTTCCTTTATGAATTCGTCCAGCTTTTCGCTTCGTGGGTTCCCGGCGCGGCGGGTCTCCTGCTCCGCAAAAAACTGTATCCGCTCCTTCTCGGTGCCTGCGGGTCCGGGGTGGTTTTCGGAAAGGATGTCGTGCTCCGGCATCCGGGGAAGATCCGCCTTGGCAAAGGAGTGATGATCGACGACGGAGTTCTCCTCGACGCGAAGGGCGGAGACGATTCCGGGATCGAATTGGGCGACGGTGTCTTCGTCGGGCGCGGCTCCATCCTCTCCTGCAAGGGCGGGCTGATCCGGATCGGCGACCGGAGCAATGTCGGCTTCCACTCCGAGATATTCGCGTCGAACCGGGTTGAAGTCGGGGCCGATGTGATGATCGCGGCCTACGTCTATATTCTGGGCGGCGGCACCTATGGAACCGTGCGGACCGATATTCCGATGAACCAGCAGTACGATTTCGAGGGACGCGGGGGCGTGTCGATCGGGGACGATGTGTGGATCGCCGCCCACGCGGTGGTGTTCGACGGGGTGACGATCGGGGGCGGTTCGGTGGTCGGCGCTTCGGCGGTCGTCAGCAAGGACATCGGGGAGCGCAATGTGGTTGTCGGGATTCCGGCCCGTCCCGTCCGGACGAGATAGGAGTTGCTTTTTCCGCCGGGATTTGGTTTCGAAAGTGCTGCACAAATTACCATGAAAAGTTCAGTTCACCTCCCATCGCTCGCCGCAACTCTTGTGGCGGCTCTCTTTTCACTCGGTTCGATCCACGCCCAGGAGACTGATATCCCCCCCCCCGAAGCGGAGGTCGAAGAGGCGGTCGAAACCTCGTCGACCGATTCATCGGGCGAGAGCGGCGATACGCTTGCGGTCGGCGTGGAGGAGTCTTCCGAGACCTCCGGGTCCGACGCCGACGCCGGGGAAGTTGAAGAGGTTGGGGAAGTTGAAGAGGTGACGGTGATCACGCCGACTTCGAAGAAGGACAGGGAGGATATCCCCGTCAAAGAACCGAATCCGTTCTACGAAAAGTACGTGCGGGATCGGTTCTCGATCGGGACCCGTATGCTCTGGTACTCGTTGACCGACACCGAGAGCGGGGAGGAGTTCCAGGGGTCCTTTATCGGCAGCATCAACCGGACGACGGAGGACCAGGACCCGGCGCCTGTTTACATCTATGCCGAATACGCGATTTCGCCCTACTTCGGTCTCGGGATTTCCTACGATCAGTTCAAGGTGGTGACTCTGGACAGCGGGGGAGGCGACGGGACCTTCGAACTCAGCGGCCCGATCCTCTACGGTTTCGGCCGACTGGAAAACGGCAGCGCCTTCACCCCGTTTGCGGAGATCGGCGTTGCTTTCTACAGCGTCGATTTCGACCCGAAGGAGGAGTGGACTTTCCCCGGCGGATCGCCGACTCCGGTCAACCGGTTCGAGCCGGACGACGCGACCGGATTCGTGGTGGCGGCCGGAGTTGACATCGAGATCATCGAGCACCTCTCCGCGAACATCTATCTTCGTTACGTGAAAACGGATTTCGACGTCGATTATTTCTTCATCCCGCAATCGGATACCGTTCCCCTGCGACAGGGAAACTTTCCGGGCGACCATTTCGCCTATGGAATCGGGTTGAAGTACACGTTCTAGATTTCCGGATGAAACGCAGCCATTCGCAGAAAATTCTGCTTCTCGGCGGCTCCGGATATGTCGGAACCGCCTTCCAATCCTACCTGCGGGGTCGGGGGATCGCCTTCCGCAACGTCTCCCGGCGGGAGGTCGATTACACCGACCAAGGAAATCTCGTCCGTTTGCTCCGTGACGAGCGTCCCGATTTTCTGATCAACGCGGCCGGCTACACCGGCAAGCCGAACGTCGATGCCTGCGAGGCGGACAAGGCGGCGACTCTTCTCGGCAACGCGGTTTTGCCCGGGGTGATCCGCGAGGCCTGCGGGGAGACGGGGACGACCTGGGGGCACGTCTCCTCCGGGTGCGTTTTTTCCGGGCGGCACCCTTCCGGTCGCGGTTTTGACGAGGAGGACGAGCCGAACTTTTCCTTCCGCCGCGGCCCGTGCAGTTTCTACAGCGGCACGAAGGCGCTCGGCGAGGAACTGCTGGCCGGCGCGGAGAACTGCTACGTGTGGAGGCTCCGGATTCCCTTCGATGAGTCGGTGAGCCCCCGGAACTACCTCGTCAAAGTCATGGCCTATCCCCGCCTGCTCGAGGCGGAGAACTCGATTTCCCACCTCGGCGAATACGTGCGGGCCTGTTTCGAGCTTTGGGAGAAGGCGGCCGAACCCGGCGTGTACAACGTGACCCAGCCGGGCGCGATCACCACCCCGCAGGTCGTCTCGTGGATTCGGGAGGAGAGCGAGCGCCGCCGTGCCGGGGGCCTTGCCGATCCTTTTCCCGACGAGTTCGATTTTTTCCGATCCGAAGAGGAGTTCATGCGGCTCGCCGCGAAAACCCCGCGCTCGAACTGTGTTCTCGAAACCGGCAAAGTGCGGGCCGCCGGAATTACCCTGACCCCGGCGGAAGAGGCGGTGAAACGATCGCTCCGCGCCATGGAGGTCCCCGCGGGGCATAAGTTCCGGAAAGTGTGATTGCTGGGGGGGGCGGGAGTCAGAATGGCTGTCCAATAAGCGTCCAATAACAAGTAAATCTTCGAATGTCTTCGCTGGTTTTTTCATCCTGACTCCTGGCTTCTGACTCCTGACTCCCGAGCACCTTCCCTGCGGCGGCCTTGTCCGGGCATCTGCACCAGAACAATTCCGGCGGCGATCACCGCCAGACCCGCGACATCCGTCCACAGAAGGGTGTGGCCGAGGGTAACCCAGGCCATCAGCATGGTAACCGGCGGTCCGAGGTAGAAGAGGCTGGCCACGCGGGTGGCGTCCATCCGCTGGAGAAGGAGCCACATGAAGGCGTAGGCCCCGAGGGAGACGGCGATGGTCAGCCAGAGCATGGCGGCGACGAATTCGGTGCTCCAATCGGTGGCCAGGCCCTCCCATAGGATGGCGGGAAGGGTCACCGCGAGTGCGGTACCGAGCGCCTGGTAAAAGAGATTCAGATCCACCGGCATCGGTCGCCCGCCCCCGCCGACATCGATTTTCCGCTGGATGAGGCTCGCGATGGTGATGGCGACCACCGAGCCGAAGGGAATCGAGTAGGCGAAGATGGATCGCGCGTCGGTGAAATCGGTGCGGGCGGCCACCGCGATCAGCACCCCGGCGAACCCCACCAAAAGACCGATCCATCGGAGCAAGGGCGTGGGCTCGCCGACCACCCGACCCGAGAGCGCGCCGGTGGTCATGGGCTGGAGGGCGACGACCAGGGCGACGATGCCGGGCGGCACCCCGTGGAGGAGCGAAAACAGCACACAACCCAGCCAGACGCCGTGCGCGAGAACGCCGATCAGAAACGCGGTCCCGACCGGGCCTCGGCCGGGCCATCGAAGGCGTCCCCGGAGGGCGAGAAAGCCGCCGAGGAGCAGCGCGAGCGCCCAGTATCGCCAGAACAGGAGCGTGAACGGTTCGGCGAAGGGCAGGGCGTAATCCGCTCCAATGAAGCCCGAGTTCCAGAAGAACACGAAGGCGATGGCGAGCAGCCATGTGGATAAGGCGGTCGTTCTACCTTTCGTCATCTTCGAAGCCCTTCCGGTCGGTCCCGGGCAGGAGGAGCCGGACTCCTTCGTCCGTCATGCCGGCGAGCCAGACGGAGGTGAACTGATCTTCCGTGTCGAGCGTGATGTGGACCCGCCACCGCGGAGTGGCCGGGAGTGCGCGGGCAAGGGCGCGGCCTTCGTCGGCGGGGATCGGCTCGAACGCGATCCCGAAGAGGGGCCAGCGGACTTCTTCGGCGAGTGCGTGGCGCAGGCGGCGGACCAGGTCCGGGTCGTCGCCGGGCGTTCGGATCAGCTCCAGCAGGCCGTCCACGTCTCCCCCCCCGTGGCGGGCGCTGTAGGCTTCGCGGAACTCCCGGAGCGCGGCGGCTTCCTCTCCGCCACAGCCGACCGCGAGGAAGAGCAGGAGAAGGGCGGCGGAGAGAGTGCGGCGGGCGCGCTTGCTTTTCCGGAATCCGCTCACATCACCTGGACGTCGAAGGGACGGAAAATGTCCCGTCCATCGGCCCGGATCTGCACCCAGATCCGAAAGGAACCCGACCGGGTCGGATGGAAGAGGAACTCCATTTCCGCCGTCTCGCCGATTTCGGGATCGACGGTCAGCGGGTGCATGTGGGCGTAGCCGGAGAGACTGTCCTCGAAGCCGACGAGATGGGCGAACGCGTCCATCGTCTCTTCGAGGGGCAACGGTTCACCGGGTTGTTCGCTGCGCAGCCGGAGCACGAGGCGGTGATCCCGGTTGGGGCGGAGCGGTTTCTCGATCCCCTCGAGAGCGAAGGCGATGGGGACCGGCTCCGTTTCGCGGACCACCGCACCCGGTTCGACGTTGAGGATGCCATCGGCCACGGCGAGCATTCGCGAGCGCTTCGGAACGAATTCGGCGAAATAGCGGTAGGTTTCCGAACGGGGGGTGAACCGGACGCGGTAGTCGCCCGAGTCGCCGATCGCCTCGGGATGGAGGTGGTGATAGGACCGGAGGCTTCCGTCGATCAGCATCAGGTGGATCCGGCGGGTGTGGGTGACGGCGAGTTCGTGGGGGAGGAGCAGTGATCCGTCCGGGGCGAGGAGGGAGAAGCGCAGTTCCACCTCGTCGCCTTCGACCGTGGAGACGGAGTGGATGCGCAGAGAGACCGGGTGGGGGGTTCTGGCCACATCCACGAAGGGGAGGGGCGCGACGCTGCAGAGTTCCTCTTCGGAACCACCGGCCGAAGAATCAAGCGGTTCGTAGTGCAGGAATTGGCATTCGGAGACGGGGATGAGCCGGAGGGCCGCGAAAAGTCCCATGAACACGAGAGTGATGACCGCCGTCGAAATCGCTCGTCCGGACGATTTCACGGATGCATCTCCTTCAACCGCTCGAAGATTGCGTCGGCCGACCAGCGGCTCCCGTCCTGTCGGAGGACGATGCGTCCGTGGTCGTCGGCGAGCAGGGTGACGAGGTTGTGGACGATGGTTCCGTTCTCGTTGATCGTCCGGACGCCGACCTTGCGCAGGAGCGCTTCAATGGCCTCGCGGTCGCCGGTCAGCAACTCGAAAACGGAAGAGTCCATTCCCAAGGCCTTTCCATACTGGCGGAGAATGCCGGGTGTGTCGTATCCGGGGTCGAAGGAAACGGCGACGAGGCGAACCTCGTCCCAGCCCTCGTCCGCCACCCGCCGCCCAAGTTCCGCGAGGCGGGCCGCCGTGGCCGGACACATTTTGGGATCCGCGCACCGGGTGAAGAGAAAGGTTATCACGGTGGGACGGGTCCGCAGGCCGCGGGCGAAAACGGGATCGGCCCTTTGGTTGAAGAGGGCGAAGTCGGGCAGGTAGTCTCCCCGGCCAAGGCTTTCCCCCCGACCGAGGCTGGCGGCCTCGCGGATGAGGGTGCGGTTGACGCCGGACATGGCGTTGGTCATGACGGGGTCGTCGGGCCAGATCCCCTTCAACCACGTTTCGGTCCCGTTGCGGTCCAGGGTTCCGCGTATCGGGCGACCGTCGTAGCCGACCGCCAGATCGCCGGGCGACACCCGGACCGATTCAAGAACGTCGCCGGAATCCGTCCGCAGATCAATGGTTCCCGCCTCTTTGTCGCTGTCGATCACCCGCCCGGAGACCTCTCCGGCCAGAGCCGTCAGCCACGGCGTGGCGATGAGGAGAAAAACGGCGGTGGGAATGCGAAACATGGGACGAAGATAGACACGCGGAGCGGTCGGACGCAAGCACACCCGTGTACGGATCGAGGGGCAAGCCCCGCGACCACGGAAGAGACCGAATCGCCCGACCAA
>CAZDRT010000127.1:0-10644 GCA_964507815.1 uncultured Puniceicoccaceae bacterium | reverse complement strand
GACGGCGGCTGGGCCTGGAGCAACATCCTCGTGACGGACCCCACCTTCGTGGATCAAGCCGCCAGCGACTTCGGCGGCGGCTTCCCCATCAGCAACGACGATACCCGCATCCGTCTGTTCGACGCGGGAGATCACCTTGTTTTCGGCCCGGTCGGCGAGGAATTCATCGAGAGCGGCATCGGTTCCACCGAGGTCTTCAAGTTGGAGCAGGACCCCATCCCCGGGGCCAACCCGCTCTTTGGTGTCTTCAACGACGGCTCCAGCAGCACCTTCGGCGCACCCAACATCTGGAGCGCGGGCACCACCACTCAGGACTTCAGCGATTTTTATTCTTCGGCTGCCGCCAACAGCATCCCCTTCTTCGCCTTCGAGTCTCCGCGCTGGGCGCGCCAGGGGGACGCCTTTTCGTTTGCGGTGACCGCCGACGATTTCGACGGGATCTCCGGGCTGACGATCACCCTCGATTCCGGTCCGACTTGGCTCGGGTTGACCGACAACGGGGACGGGGCCGCTGATCTCAGCGGCACGCCGACCACCGCAGACCTCGGCCTGCAACCAGTCACCCTGACCGTCAGTGACGGCACCGCCTCGGCCTCGAAGACCTTCTCGCTCTACGTCCACCCGGCCACGGCGGCCGTCATCCTCAACGAATACAATGCCGTCGCGTCGGACAAGTTTCTCAACGGCGGCGACGCGGCGGCGGACGATGGCGACGACGGAGATGCCGCCACCGACCCGGTCCTCGGCCGCGTCGAGGGCAACGGCGGCGACTGGTTTGAGCTGGTCGTCGTCGGCGACGGCACCGCCGGAACGGTCGATCTGCGCGGCTGGCAAATCGAGCTGGCCGACAATGCCGGATTCCCCTTCGCCGCCGAGGAGACCATCGTGCTTTCCCAGGACACCCGCTGGGCGGCCGTCCCGACCGGGACCATCCTCACCTTCACCGAAAAACGGACAGACGAAGGCGGGCTCGACACGGCATGGGAGTCCCTCGACAACCGCGCCACCGACGGCTGGATTTGGTCCAACGTTTGGATCGGTGATGAGGACCTGATCGACTTTACCGATGAGGCCACCAACGGCTACGAGATCGATCCGGGCACCGGTGAGGTCTCCGGCGTCGCCGTTTCGAACGACGACACCTGGTTCGTGATCCGCGATGCCTTCGGCGATCCCGTCTTTGGTCCGGTTGGCGAGGGAATTGCCCCGGCCTCCGGCGTGGGTTCAACCGAGGTTTTCGAACTCGAAGCCGACCCGCTGCCGACCGTCTCCCCACTGGTCGCCGCCTCCGACGGCCCGCCCGCCATCGACGGATACGACGACGGTTCCGAAAGTACCTTCGGGCGACCCAACGAATGGAACGGTGGGGAAAACATCCAGGACTTCGCGCCCTATGTCAGCGACGGCGCGACCGATCCGTTGGAAGACTATCTCGCCAGCTTCGGGCTCTCCGGATCGGATCTTTTGCCCGGCGCCGACAGCGACGGTGATGGGATCACCCAGATCGTGGAATTCGCCTTCGGAACGGACCCGACCTCCGGCACCTCGCTGCCTATGCAAACGGTGGCGGTTGAAACCGAGGCGGCGGGCGAGCGGCTGACGATCACCTTCCTCCGCCGCGCCGGCGGTAGCGGTAGCGGCGCGACGTACACCGCCGACGGGATCACCTATACCGTGGAGGGTTCCACCGATCTGGACGACTGGACCGAGCCGGTCCAAACAACCGCCAACCCGGCGGGATTGCCGGCGGCTCCGACAGACTACGAATGGGCGACCTACCGGCACGAGGATCCGACCGACAGCCGCGCCTTCCTGCGGGTCCGGGTGGAATGAGGCTTGAAGCGACTGTCGTCGTTCCTCTCCAGGCCGGAAATTCACGAAAGATCCGGAGCGGAAGCGCGAAAGCGATTTCGACGGAACGTCGTGCCCTCCCCGAATTCTTCCGACCGTCGGTAGAAGCGACTGTCGTCGTTCCTCTCCAGGCCGGAAATTGACGAAAGATCCGGAGCGGAAGCGCGAAAGCGATTTCGACATCGGGATTTCATTCTTGTTTTCATATCCCTCTAATGATTTCCATTAGAAATTAACCCCGTAATTATGGCTGAGAACACCCCCTCCCCCACGAACGCCGACCGCGAATCCCGGATTCTGCGGAGCTACTGGCGCCGCAACCTCATCCTTATGATGGTCCCGGATACTTCATTCCGGCTCTTTCACTCCGCCGCTGACGCTCCGGGGGCGGCGGCCTCGATCCGGAGGGTGAGCGAGACCGCGGTCCCCTTTCCCGGTTCGGAGTCGATGGCCAACTCCACGCCGAGGATTTCCGCGATCAATCGCACCAGGCAAAGCCCGAGGCCGACCCCCTGCTGCTCCAGCGCGGCACGGTCGAACTGGATAAAAGGGGCGACTTCCCCGATTTGTTCGCGGGTCATGCCCAGGCCGTGGTCCCGTATCGCGAGGTGGTAGAACCCGCCCGCGGCGGATCCCTCCACGTGGACGGTCTCGCGCGGGTCCGAGAACTTCAGCGCGTTGTCCACCAGTTCGAAGATGACTTTGCGGAACAGTTCGGATCCGATCCGGAGTCTGGCCGGGTCCATGGTGGCGCGGATGTCGTTCGGGCGGTTGTGGCGGGCGCAGAGGGAATCGAAAAAATCCGGGGGGAGCGGAACCTCCGCCCGGTCGCGCAGGTAGAGGTCGGCCTGGCCGGGGTTTCCGGTGGCCAGCCTGAGTTCGTAGTACAAGAGGTAATTCTCCACCAGCCGGAACAACCGGAGACCCGACTCGTGGAGGATCTCAACATTTTCCTCCAGTTCCGCCGGAGAAGGCACACGACCCCGCGCAAGACCGTCCCGCATGAGATCGGTGATCCCGAGAATTCCGTTGAGAGGAGTGCGCAGTTCGTGCGGCAGCGAGAAGAGGCGTTGCCGGTCGATCGCCGCCGCCGCACTTGATCGCCGCGCCCTTTTGGTGAGCTGGCTGCGGATCGAGGCCTCCAGTTCGCCCATGTTGAACGGCTTTGTGATGTAGTCGTCGGCACCGAGAGCCATACCCTGCCTCAAGTCCGTCCGCGAGTCGCGGGCCGAGGTGAAAATGAACGGCACGAGCTGGGTGGCCGGATGGCGCTTGATATTTTCGAGGAGGAAAAGGCCGGTGCCGTTCTGCATCATGACGTCGCTCACGATCACATCCGGGAGGGCTTTGCGGGCTTTTTCCAAGCCCTCCCGGCCGGAGCCGGCGGCGCTGACCTCGAAGCCGACTTCGCGCAGATATTCGGCGGCAACATCGGAGAGCGCCGGATCGTCCTCGACCAAAAGAACCAGTGGTTTCGGTTGCATTTCAGAAGCGGCGGGCGGTTGCGGCCGCGAATCCGAAGCCGCGGGTACGGGTTGGAAAACGGAGGTCCATTAAAATTCAGTCCGGCAGTGTAGAATGAGCATTCAGGAGTCAGATCGATCCGTAGTAGTCCGAGACGGCAGGGCCGTTCAGAGGATGTCATGCGTCACGATAATCGTGGAAGAAGTGGGGTAAAAATGGCAAATTAAAATCGGGAGATTGGAACGGGTTTCGTGAATAAAGTGAAATAACTTTTCGCTTGCCAATAGTAATGACCATAGCTGCACCGGGGCGGAGGTGCAGTCAAGAGGGAAACGGAATAAGTGCCGAAGGCGGGTGTAACTACAAGTGCGAGGAGTTTTGGAACGAACCGATCCCCATTTTCTTCGGACTTTGGGAGCGCAGCGCTTCAGCCTGCGAACGTAAGCACAAGAACGCACCGAAAACGCGGGCTAAAGCACCGCGCTCCCCTGAACCTTTCCGTGGTTTTCTTACAAAAATGGCTGCAATTGCCAGGTGAAGTCCACGCACTTGTGGTTACACCCGTCTCGGCGGAGCAGTTCGATGAGAATTGGCAAAACACCATTTCCCATACGTAGTGTCTGGCCGGAAAAGACATCCCGACGGCTTCGGGCGACACAGCCACCGCGCCGGCGATCCATACCGACCCGCCGTACCGAATCGCACGACTAAAGTCGAACGACTACGTAGTTGGATGACTTCAGGATTCCTCACCGTTCTTGCATCAGCGAAGATTTTCCGCGACCACCCCTTTCTGTCCGGTTGACATCGGCGATTCTCCCGGTTCCCTTGATCCCGTGAGCGACGCACCCAAGATTCTCCAAGCCTACTGGGAAAACGGTCGCTCGGGGCTTGTGGTCCTGTCGCGGGACTGGGTCAGCAGAAAAGAAAAGCCGCCTCTCTTTTTCGGTCCGCCCAAGCGCCCTTTCGAAACGCTGGAACGATCCTCCCCCCTCCTCTACGGCCAGATGGCGGGCTACACCCGGTTCCGGGGCCACCTGCTCTTCACTTTCGAATTACCCGATCGGGGCAAGACCGAAATCGCCCGAACCGGTGTCTTCGTCGCCGGGCCTTTCAACGACTGGAATCCGCTGGAAGACCCCGTCCGTTGGCGGATGCAGCGGACCCGGCTCTCGGGCTCGACCTTCGCGGCTCTGCCGATCCCCGCCGATCTCGTCGATATCACCAAGCCCTTTCCTTTTAAATTCATGACCGGGGACGGGGCATGGATCAACGTCTCGCACAGCGCTCCGAATGCGGTCTTCGATGAAAACGGAGCCTGCAACCTGGAATTCCACCCCGAGCGGACGGGGCTCCATCTGTTTTCCTTCACCGTTCCGGAAAACTACGAAACCGACGGCCAGGAGCAGGTCCTCTGGTCGAGCGAAGACGCCGAGGAAATCCGCCACCTCCCGCCGACAAGGGCGTTCCTGAAGCTCGTTTCGGACAAGCCGCTCGGCGCTTTTCCGGGCCGGGACGAAACGGTCTTCCGTCTGTTCGCACCGCGGGCGGAAAAGGTGCTCGTCGAATTCCAGGAGGACCCCGGCATGGAGTCTCCCGGGACCCTTGCGCTCGACGGCCCCGAAGACGGCGTCTGGGAGGGGGCGGCCCCCGCGGATCTGTCGGGTTGGTTCTACCACTACCGGGTCCACGGGACGAACCGGGACACCTCCACCGAGTTCGACCCGGGCATGGCCGTGCTCGATCCTTACGCGAAGGCGGCGGTTTCGCGGAGCGGGCCGGGAATCATCCTGGGCGGGGAAACCTTCCCCCCCGGCGGCATCGATCCGGGGTTCACCCCGCCGAAGTGGGATGACCTTGTCGTCGCCGAATGCCATGTCCGCGATCTTCTCGCCCGCGTGCCGGAGAAGTTAGACGAGGCCTCCCGCCGCGGATTCGCCGGGCTGGCAAGATGGATCCGCTCGGGTAAATCCTATCTTCACGAACTCGGGGCCAACGCCATCGAGCTGCAGCCGGTCCAGGAATTCGACAGCGCCTCACCCGAAGAGTACCACTGGGGCTACATGCCGGTGAACTACTTCTCCCCGGAGAGCACCTACGGCTCCGACCCGGCGAAGGCCTCCCAGGTGGAGGAGTTCCGGGATCTGGTCCGGGCCCTGCACGAGCAGGAATTCGCCGTCATCCTCGACGTGGTCTATAACCACATCGGCGAGCCGAACAATCTGCTCTTCCTCGACAAATTCTACTACTTCCATCTCGACCCCCACCACTACCTGACGAATTGGAGCGGTTGCGGGAACGACCTCCGCACCGACGCCCCCATGGTCCGGCGGCTGATCGTGGAGAGCCTCACCCACCTCGTCGAGCAATACGGCGTCGATGGCTTCCGCTTCGACCTCGCGGATCTGGTCGGGAAGCCGGCCCTCGTGGAGATCGAGGAGAAACTCAAAGCCCGTTTCCCCCACCTGATCCTCATCGCCGAGCCGTGGAGTTTCCGCGGGCATATCGCCGACGAGCTGAAGGACACCGGCTTCGCGTCGTGGAATGACGGATACCGCGACTTCATCGCCGAATACGTCCGGGGCGGCGCCAACCGGGACGCGGCGGCCTATTATCTCTCCGGATCGGCTGGTTCCCGCACCGCCTGGCCCGCCCAGACCGTGAACTACTCCGAATCCCACGACGATTTCTGCTGGCTCGACCGCATCACCGAGAATCCCGGGCACGAGGCGTGGAATCCCACCCCCGCCGACCGGCGCCGGACCCACCTCATGGCCGCTTTCCTCTTCTGCTCGCTGGGAATCCCCATGATCTCGACGGGGCAGGATGCCCTCCGCACGAAAGGGGGCGTCCACAACACCTACCAGCGGGGCGACCTCAACGCGCTGGACTACGAGCGGCGCATCTACTACTCGGGAACGGCCCAATACTTCGCGCGGTGGGTCCGCCTCCGCCTTTCCCCCGTCGCCCGGCTCCTGCGTCCCGGGCGGCACCGGGACGGCTATCTCGCGTTCGCCGGGCCCGGAGATTCCCCGGCCGTCGCCTGCCTCTACAACGCCGGCGGCGGGTCGGGCGACCAGCGCCTTCTTTTCGCCATCAATCCACTGCTCACCCCGGCAGTGGTCCCCTGGCCCGAAGGCGCCGCCGGCCGCCGGTGGATTCAGATCGCCGACCAGGAACGGGTGGTCGAAGGCGGCCTCGAAGGAGCCCTCCATCGGACGACCGGTGAGGGGATCTACCTGCCCGCCCTCTCGTGCGGACTGTGGAAATCGGCGTAAGATCCCTTTCCTCCATTCCGGCGGAATTAGCCGCGCCGACGAACCACGCCGGGAGGGCGGCTGTCCCCGGCCGCCGCGATACGCTCCAACACCGCCTCCAGAGCCCTTTCAAACCGGGCTTCTTCCCGGCCGGATACGACGGCGAAGGTTTGATCCGTTCGCCGCAGGAGGTCCTCGTACATCAAAAACAGCGCCCGCCTCTCGGAAAGGGACGGGTTTTCGCGCATGGGGTCGGGAGTCCACGGCAGGTCCACGTCGAGCAGGAGGGTCAGATCATAGGTCCGCCGCCGGACCGCCTCTTCGATGCGGGGGGCGACCCGCCCGTATTTGAACCGGCTCCAGACCCAGATGACCTCGGGGCCGGTGTCGCAGACCAGGTTCCGACAGGCCGTTTCCGCAGCCCGGTCCTCCATCTCCTCCTGCCCCGCGAGGATCTCCACCAGATCGGCTTCGCCGTAGGGGCGGTCGAGGGATCGGAGATACGTCCGCGCGTATTCGGGCACCCACGGGCAACCGAAGTGCCGGGCCAGCGCTTCGGCGAGAGTGCTCTTGCCGGTGGCCTCGGGCCCGGTGATGCGGATCCGGCGGGTCATCCGGAGACCGGGGTTGCGGAGCGGGCCTCGCGACAGTGCCCCAGCCAGAGGAAGAATCCGGCAATCGCCAGGACGGAGTAGAGCCCCATGAGACCGGCGTAGATCGGAAGGCCCCGGTCGGCGTAGAGCCAAACGGAGAAGGCGTCGATCACGATCCAGTAGATCCAGTTCTCAAGAATTTTCCGGGCGACCATCCACGTGGTGATCAGGCTGAAGACCGTGGTGGCCGCGTCGGCGTAGATCCGCTCGCTGCCGAGATAGTCGAGGCCCTGGGCGGCGGCGACGGTCAGAAGGCTCCCGACAACCAGAACCCGGATGTGGAAACCCGGTCCGCGGGTGGTGACCGGGAGCCGGTCCTCTTTCCGCCCGCCGTATTTCCAGTGGAAATAACCGTAAACTCCCATCCAGACGTAATAGAGGTACAGCAGGGCTTCCGCCAGGAGGTTCACCCGGATGAACAGCCAGACGCTCAGGAGCGAGCCGACCACGCCGAACCACCAGCCCGCCTTTTTCTCGAAGGCGATCAGCCCGAGGTAGCCGAGACCGCATCCTGTGATGACGATCTCCATGATCTGATTCGCGGTCAGGTCGAAGGGAAGGTTCATGCGGAAATCAGGCGTAAGAGGGGCGCGGATCCGGAGCGCGCCCGGATGTGCCCGTCCCCCGGGGGGACAGGCGGAATACCGGGGCCGGACCGCCGCCGGTCAGTCGGTTTCGAGGGGAGGCATCGGTGCCCCGAGGGCAAGGGAGATCAGGCGGAGAACGGTCCATTCGCGGTCGGTCGCCTCCTGGTCCCGGAGCACGAGATCCGCCGCCGCCGAAAGAACCTGCTTGCGAAATCCGAATTCCGCTTTCGCGAGCCCGTCGAGGGTGGAGCCGAGGTTTTTCATTTCCATCGGTTTTTCCGGCAAAGCCACCTTGCCCGAGAGAAGATATTGCTTGGAGACGGCGTCCCGGAAGGCGGCGGCCGCCTCCTCCTCGTCCTCGGTTTCGAGCGAGGCGACCAAGTGGAGGAGATCCCCGGCCAGAGGGGAGAGGCTATCCGTGTCGTGGTTCAGCCGGTGCGACTGCTTCTTTCCGTGGGCGGGGGAGTCGAACTGCCGCCGGACTACGTCGAGAACAAGCATTTCCCGCAGGGAAAGGGCGTTGTCCCGCCGGGCGAGCTTGTCGAGCGCCGCTTCGAACGAGGAGCGATCCGCCGCGTCGAAGCGCCGGAGCCCGGGGTAGCAGAGTTCCATGAGCCCGTACCGCTCGGAGGCCGAGAGCGGGTCGATCTGCCCGGCCCGTTCGGAGACCAGGGCGGCGGTGTCCTCTTCCGTCAATTCCCCGAGAAACCGGATCTGGTCCTGCCGCTTCCCGGGATCCGGGTCGAGGATGAGCGCGAAGAGGGTCGCCTCCGCCTCTTTCTTCGTGTCGAGGGGTATGTCGCCCACCTGTCGGCGGATGCGGACCCGTTGCTCGATTCCGCTGCGTATCCCGCCGCTCGAAACCGCTCCGATCGCGGCGATCGCGCTGGCGGCGGTGACCATCTGTTTGCCGCGGTCCGCGGCCGCCTCCGATTGCGAAGCGGTGTCCTCTTCCGCCGGGGCGGACTCCTTGCGGGGAGGCAGGAAGGTGCCGTCCCAGCCCGGCAACACCTCCCGGATCCGTTTCGGGAGGGGCGGGTGCGTGGCGAGGGAGGAGCCGAGCGCGTTGGCGAAAAACATGTGAGCGGTGTCGGAGGAGTGGGCGTGCTCCACCTTCGAGCCGACGGTCCCGTGGCCGAGCCGCCGCAGGGCGTTTCCGATCCCCTCGGGGTTGCGCGTGAACTGCACGGCCGAGGCATCGGCCAGGTACTCGCGCTGCCGCGAGATGGCCGCCTGGATCAGCCGCCCGAAGAAAACTCCGATGTAGCCGATGACCATGATCGCCAGGCCGACCAGCACGAGGCCGCCCTGGTTTTTCCCACGGCTGCGCCCCCCGCCCGAGTAGAGGAACATCCGCCCGAGAAAGGCGATGACCAGCAGCCCGAACAGCGGGCCGATCAGCCGGATGTTCAACCGCATGTCTCCCGACAGGACATGGCTGAACTCGTGGGCGACGACCCCCTGGAGTTCGTCCCGCGACAACTGCTGGATGGCGCCCCGGGTCACCGCGATGGCCGCGTCCTGGACATCGTAGCCGGCGGCGAAAGCGTTGATCCCCCCCTGCCCCTCCAGAATGAAAACATCCGGCATCGGCACGCCCGAGGCGATCGACATCTCCTCGACCACGTTCAGAAACTTGCGCTCGTCCGGATCGGTGGTGGATGAATTGATCGGCTTGCCCCCCATGGAGCGGGCCACGCTGGCCCCGCCGCTGCCGAGCGAGCGGATCTTGAAAAACGAAGCCCCCGCGATGACGAGGACGACGCCTCCCGCCACGATGGCGAACAGCCCCGGATCGAACCAGTTCACCGGCGTTTCGCCGGCCTGCCGGGCGGCCTCCCCGGGTGCTCCGTCCTCGTCGAGGATGCCGCTGAACCCGGCGAAGACGAAGACCGCGTAAATGGCGACGATGATCAGGGCCATCGCCGCGAAATAGAGAGCGATCAGGGTCTTGGTCCGGCTCCGCGCACGATCCTGCGAGCCGAAGAAATCCATCGTGGAACCTTCCATCGTTCAGTCAGTGTAAGAGGCGCGGCCGCCCCGGCGTTTCAGAAAGAGACTTTGACGGCCTCGCGTTCCGACTCGTTCTCGATTTCGAAGAGCTGCGCCTCCTGGAAACCGGCCGGACCCGCTATGAGGACGTTGGGGAAGGTCTCGCGGGCGGTGTTGTAGGTCATGACCGCATCGTTGTAGGCCTGGCGGGCGAAGGCGATCTTGTTCTCCGTCGAGGTCAGCTCCTCGGTCAGCTGCATCATGTTCTGGTTGGCCTTCAGGTCGGGATAGGCTTCGGCGAGGGCGAAAAACTTGCCCATCGCCCCGGTCAGCGCGGCCTCCGCTCCGAGAAGCCCCTTGACCGCCTGGGGATCATCGGGTGCCGCCGCCGCCTTATCGCTGGCGTTGGAGGCCGTGTTCCGGGCCTGGATCACGGCTTCGAGAGTTTCCCTTTCGTGCTTGAGGTAGCCCTTGGCGGTCTCGACCAGATTGGGAATCAGGTCGTAGCGCCGCTTCAGCTGGACATCGATCTGCGCGAAGGCGTTCTTGAAACGGTTCCGCAACTGGACGAGCCGGTTGTAGATGCTGATCGCGAATATCGCCACAAGGACGACCACGACGAGAATGACGATGAGAGTGATGGTGAGCGAGGACATGGCGGATAGAAGACCGGATGCCGGCGAAAAGGGCAAGCCTAAAGTGACTGCCCCTGCGGGCCACTGTGTAACCACAAGGGCGTGGAGCAGAATCGGAAAGCATCGCGATTGGGGGAATGGCACGTAATCCCATCGGTTGAGGGAGGGCGGCTGCCGTGCCACGGCGTAGCAGGCTGAAACTGCA
>CAZDRT010000126.1:0-10680 GCA_964507815.1 uncultured Puniceicoccaceae bacterium | reverse complement strand
TCCCGCGCATCGCCCAGGCGATCTTTGAGTAGGCGGCGTGATGGGCTGCCCGCCGTCGTCAGAACTCACGTTTAGATCGCTTGCCAGGGAACGGCGACAGCATGCTCCGAGAGCGCGTAGGCGGTTTGCCCGCCGTAAACCACCACTCCGGGAGCGGCTTGGGGATACGTCTCCCGGAAGGCCCGGATGCCCCGGCTGTCATGCTTCGACAGCCGTGAAGAGGCTTTGAATTCAATCGGGTGGAGCTTGCCTCCGTAATCCAGCACCACATCCACCTCGGCCCCGTTCTGCGTGCGCCAATGATAGAGCATCGGTGCCAGCGGCAAACGTTGAGCTTGTCGATGAACCCAACCCACGCCCCACGACTCGAAAATCGCGCCCAGCAAGGGACTACTCAACAAACTCTCCGGCGACGGAATCGCATTGAGGTAGCAAGCCAGCCCCGAGTCCTGCAAATGCCCCTTCGGCTTCGACGAGAGTTTTTTGATCGCATTGCCGCTGTAGGCTGGCAGTTCCAACCACTGATAGGACCACAGCAAAAGATTGAGCCAACTGCGAGCCGTTTTTGGATTGATCCCCAACTCTCGGCCCAGCTGCGACTGGACGATCTCCCGGCCCGTCAATGCACCGGCCAGACGCAGAAAGCGCCCAAACTGCGCGGTGACCCAAAAGTCTCTAAAAAACGATCCGGATCCGCCCGTGCCCCAAAAAGGTCCTGCACCGGATCAAAAACCACCATCCTCAACTCTGGGAAAACGTGCTGCAACAGCGTGCTTTTGCCCACCTGCCGAGCCCCCGCCAGCAAAACCGTCTTAAAAAGACCCGCATGCCGCTGTAATCGTGTCTCCAAATGACGATTGAGATAATCCATTGATTGCAAATTACCAAAAACTCTAGTATTGTCAATACTGGTTACATTGGTAATTATACTATGGCGTTAGGCTCAAAACGTCAGAGCCGACATGAAAGTGGTCCTCCTCCTCGCCGGCTTCCTTACTGGGAACGGCTGCTTTAGCTGCCGGGTTCGACGTCTATTTCGAGAGCGTGATCCGCGTCGGCCCTTTAAATCCATACTGACCCCGCGAGAGTCCACCGAGTGGCGGGTAAAATATTTCTTGAAAAATGAAGCCAGCATTGGCAGTTTTCAAGAAAAGTGAAAGAAATCACACGACATGCCCTTATCTTGCGCTTGCGCGATTCACTGGAGCACTTTCGCGTTACTGGGCTGCTTGGGCCGAGGCAGTGCGGCAAAACCACCCTTGCGCGGACTTTCGAGGTGCCGCGTGAAAACTATTTCGACCTGGAGGATCCGCTGGATCAGGCACGGCTGGCAAACCCGCGCGATGTGCTCGGCGGCTTGGCGGGCTTGATCGTCATCGACGAATTCCAGTCCCAGCCCGAGCTTTTCCCCATCCTGCGGGTGCTCGCGGATCGGAGGGGTAATCCGGCCAAGTTTCTCATCTTGGGCAGTGCCTCGCCGCAGTTGATGAAAGGCGCTTCCGAATCCCTCGCCGGACGCGTCAATTTCATCCACATGGGCGGCCTTCACTGCGAGGAAGTGGGCGTCTCCGACCGCGACCGACTGTGGCTACGCGGCGGATTTCCTGAATCCTACCTCGCGTCCTCCGACGACGTCAGCAACCGATGGCGCAAATCGTTTGTACAAACTTTCCTGCGCCAGGATCTGCCGAGTTTCGGGATCGACGTCCCGCCGGAGCGCCTGCGGCGCTTCTGGATCATGGCGGCTCACTATCACGGGCAAACCTGGAACAGCTCCGCCATCGCCAAATCCCTCGATATTTCGCACACCACGGCGCACTCGTATCTGGATATTCTGACAGAATCTTATGTGATGCGTCAGTTGCCTCCCTTCGCAACGAATCTCAAAAAACGCATCGTCAAATCCCCGAAAGTGTATCTGCGGGATTCCGGCCTGCTGCACAGCCTTTTACAGATCGGATCCCTTGCAGATCTGCAGTCCAACCCACGTTATGGTGCCTCGTGGGAAGGCTTCGCGCTGGAGCAGTTGTGCGCGGTGCTGGCCTTGGACCCGGATGAGGTTTTTTTCTGGGGAACCCATGGCGGTGCGGAAATCGATCTCGTCGTCGAGCGTGGCGGCAAGCGCTACGGTTTCGAGTTCAAAGCAACGGAAAAGCCCCGTGTCACCCACTCAATGACCATCGCCAAGGCGGATCTCGATTTGGGAAAAGTCTTTCTCGTCTATCCCGGCGAGCTTTCGTTTCCCCTGCGCGATGGGATGGAAGCGCTCGGCTACGCGAATATCCCGGATTTCCAGTTCCCATAATAAAGGATTTAGCGCTGGGAAACGGGATGGGTATGACTGGTCTGTTTACGATTGTTCCAGTGTATTCTAGACATCGCGGAGGGATTCGGAATTTTGCCGTGGAATTCGTAGAAACGACTATCGTCGTTCCTCTCCAGTCCCGAGATCTCCCCCGTGGTAGAGTGGGCTCTTGACTCGGCGAAGTCCCGCGACTGCGGTGACGGAGACGGTTGCCCCTCGACCGGAGGTCCAGTTGGTTACGAAGACCGCCGGGCCGCTCCCGACCACCCCTGGGGATCGGACGGCAAGCCATCCGACCACGCTTTGGATCTTCCAGAAATTGTGGAACCGCTTTCTAAACTTCGCTGTGACACCGTTGCGACGATCTGTTAGATCCGGGTTCCTGTGAAGGGCGAGAGCATCGACTTTCTTGGATCGTCGGAGTCCGGAGAAACGACTCTCGTCGTTCCTCTCCGCTCGCGATCAGGTGCCGCAGAAGCTGGTAAAGCATTGCTCCTCTTCACTCGGCGTTTTCGCGTACAGGTCGCATTTGGGATCGGGGCTGTAAGGATTTTTTAGCACGCGAAGCGCTTCGTTGAAGGCACTCAGGTCGCCCGCCTCGGCTTGATCGAGGGCCGGACGCCATTCGAGAAAGTCGGGTCGGTCCAAGACGGACTCCTCCAGCACTGAATCCCCGGAGAGTGCGCGATACGCATTGATGACCCGCATAGGCCATGGCAATAGGCTTGGCCCCGGGCGGGAGCTGGTTCCCGGAAAAGATCTCGGCGAGATCGGGAGGGAACAAGTGGTGCATCCGCATGAGCAACTCTTGAATGGAGAAGGGTTTCGCCAGGTAATCATCCGCTCCGGCGGCAAGGCCCGCCACGCGGTCGTGATGGGTGCCTCGGGCCGAGAGCAAAACGATTCGGAGGCGTTCGACCGGGAAGTGCTCGCGGAGGCGTCGGGTCAGGGCCAACCCGTCGAGGCCGGGCATCATGACGTCGCTGAGCAAAAGGTCCGGGGGTGTTTTCAGGGCAATGTCAAAGGCCTCCTTTCCGTCCACTGCGAACGCGAGATCGTAGATGCTTTCGAGGTGAAAAGCGAGGTAGTTGCGCAGGTCGGCATTGTCCTCGGCAACGAGGACCCGGCGGCCCCGTGGCCGGGGAATCGGACGCGGGCGTGGAGGTAGGGCAACCGACGGTTCGGGGATGATCTCAAGGCGTTCGGGAGCGGCAGGGGGGTTCGTTTCTGCCGGAGTTGCTTCGATTTCGTGGAGGGCGAGGTGGTCGGCGTCCATGGGGATTTCGATCCAGAAGCAGTTGGCACCCCGCTGCCGCCGGAGGCCGATTTCACCGCCGTGCAGCTCCACCATTTCGCGGGCGATGGCGAGGCCGAGGCCCATGCCCTGGGCGGATTCGTCTTGGGCAGCACCTTGGTAAAAGCGTTCGAACATCCGTTCGCGGAGGTTCCTGGGGATCGCGGGCCCACGGTCGCACACTTCGATGCGGAGACGGCGTGGGGAGCTGCCGGTTCCCGACCGGATTTCGCGGCAGGCCAACGTGACTACCGAGTTGGCGGGTCCGTATTTGATCGCGTTGTGCAGCAGATTCAGGATCGCTTTCGCGAGTTTGCGTTCGTCGAGAAAGACGTGCAAGTCGTCGTCCGGCGGTCCCAGTTCGAGGCGGATGGAGCGTGCCTGTGCCAGCGGCTCGATTTCGCGGATCCAGCCGTCGAGGAGTTCGGTGACGGCGTATTTCCGCGCCCTCAGCTCGAAGATGCCCGCGTCCAGGCGGGTCAGATCGACCAGCTCATTGACCAGCAAGTCGAGGCGGCGGAAGTTGCGCCGCGCGATGTCCGCGCGCGGGTCGGTGGAATCGGCCATCAGCTCTTCGACCGGCTGTTTGACCAGGGTGAGCGGGGTGCGCAGCTCGTGGGAGAGGTTGGCGAGGAAGCGTTGCTGCACCTGGCGGTTTTCCTCGGCGGCGGCGTGGGCGGCCTTCAACTGCTGCTCCATCTCGATCCGGGGGGTGACGTCGCGAAAGGTGTTGATCATGCCGCGCAGCCGTGGGTGGTGGAGCTGGTTCACGACGGTTCCCTCCAGGTAGATCCAGCGCCCGTCCTTGTGCCGCCAGCGAACGACATCGGAGTCGGCCTCGCCCGGACGCTCGGCCAGGCGGGCGAAGCGGGGCATCAGCCGTCCGGCGTCGTCGGGGTGGCAGAACTCAAACAGGTTGCGCCCGACGACTTCCCCGGCCGGGTAGCCAGTGATGCGCTCGTTGGCCGGGTGCTCGTAAACGACATTCGCCTCGGCATCGAACATCGAAATGCCCTCGTAGCTGTGTTCCAGCAGGGCCTCGATCAAGGCCAGGCGATCCCGCTCGTGCAGGGGTGCGCGGGTGTCTTCCTCGCTTGAAGGTCGAGGATCTGTCGAGCCGTCCTTCATTCTACAGAAGTTTTCCTAATGGTCACGGCTTTCATTTCAATCACATTTACGCCGGGTGTAACCACAAGTGCGGGGACATCTAGGAAAATTGTGGGAGCGGGTCTTGAGCGGGCGTATCCCGCTTGCGGGAGGAGACCCTTTACCCCGCGATAGCCGGGGCCGGACAGTCACATCCCCGCCCGATTATCGGGGCATAAAGCCCCTCCCACTCCCCGCACTTGTGGTCACACCCGCTGTTTGAACCTGAGTCATTCCATGTTTGACAAAATGAAAATTTTAAGTTTGCAATTTGAAAATGAAAACAATTACCGTTCGAGAAATGAAGGCGCATCGGGCGGAGATGGAGTCGCAAATCCGGGACGGTGAGACATTTGAGGTAGGGTGTCCTTTAATACCCCCTCTTCATGTTAACGATTCAATCTCCTCCATGCTTCTGTCGGGGTGAGAACCTCAACGGGACCACGGGTTTGTTCGGGAAAATGTCGGAGATTCCCCGTGACAAGTATGCTGTCGGCAGCAGCTGCTGCGGCTTCGAGAAAAACCGTGTCGGCATCTTCCAATGCAAACATTCCCGGGACAGGCCGACTTACGACTCCTCGCTGGTATCTCATCAAATTTAACACCGCCTGCAGACGCTCCGGTCGAATCGCAAACTTTGGTCGAGAGAGGACCTCCCGATATTCAGCGATTATCCGGTCATCAACGGCCAATCGCAGTTGACGAATCAGGACCATATCGATGAGACGCCCGGGCGGGCCATGTGGAGAGAGTAAGCCGGAAACAACCACATTTGTATCCAATACCCACCCATCCGGCTCAATTCCGTCTGCCATGACTTGTGTGCCTACTGGCGGCTCTTGCGCACCTGCCTTATCTCCTCGTCGATTTCATCCGGGGTGATTTTGGCGAGTCCGGAACGGTTTGCATCATCTCTGATCCGGCTGACTGCCCGGCGCGCTCTCAAGAACACCGCATCAGCTACGTCCTCCAATAAAGTTTCCGGACTCGTCGGCGAAAGGACACCTAAAGGGACGCCATCGCGGGTCACGACCACGGCATCCTCGTTCGCCAGCATTTCCCAAACCCCACCTGGTCGGGCCGAGAGTTCTCGTGAAGGAATCATTTTCATGCTCAACACTTACTACACAAATCGCAGGGCGTCAATAATGACCATCGGGTAAGAAGCGAGATTTGGGAAACCGATAAACTGAGTCCCCCCTCGAAAGCCATTCTGAAGAAATTTGAGTGTTTCTCGTGAAGGTCTTTGCGAAAACAGAAGGCACCAAATTCTTCCGGTCGAGTGGGTGGGTGTCCCAAAACCTTCCTTCCCCGGTGTGTATCCGCGAGATCATCGAATCGCGCGCCTGGGCGGATTCCAATGCCGAGATTCCGGTGGTTCTCGGGAAGGAAGTGAGCGGAAAGCCGTTGGTCGCCGACTTGACCAAAATGCCTCACCTGCTCATCGCGGGCTCCACCGGCTCCGGTAAGACCGTCTGCATCAACAGTGTCATCGCCTCGCTTCTTTACCACGCGAGTCCCGACGATCTTCGGTTCATCATGATCGACCCGAAGATCGTGGAGATGCAGATCTATAATTCGCTCCCGCACATGTTGATTCCGGTCGTAACGGACCCGAAGAAGGTACCCGGCGCGCTCAAGTGGTTGATTTCCGAGATGGAGCGCAGGTATCAGGTCTTCGCCCGGGCGAATGTGCGCAACATTGCCGGCTTCAACGCCAAGATCGCCCGCGACAAGGCCGAGCGAAAGAAGGCGAAGGAAATGGAGGCGGATCTGTCCGCCGAAGAAAGGGCAGCCCTCGCCGAGGCCGGTTCCGAAGAAGAGGATGACGGCTTCGAGATGCCGAAGGAGAAGATTCCTTACATCGTCTGCATCGTCGACGAGTTGGCGGACCTGATGATGGTGGCTCCGGCCGATATCGAGACCGGAATCGCACGGCTGGCCCAACTGGCCCGGGCGGCGGGAATTCACCTGATCCTCGCCACGCAACGGCCTTCGGTCAATGTCATCACCGGGGTCATCAAGGCCAACCTGCCGAGCCGGATCGCCTTTAAGGTGGCCTCGAAAATCGACAGCCGTACGATTCTGGACGAGGGCGGTGCGGATACCCTGATCGGGAAGGGGGATATGCTGTTCATTCCGCCCGGCGCCCATACCCTTCTACGCGCCCAGGGTGCCTTCGTCTCGGACGAGGAAATCAACGGCGTGGTTGACTTTCTGAAGGTAAACGGTCCGCCGAATTTCCTCGAGCAGGTTCAGGCGCAGATTGAAGCCGGGGACGGGGAGAGCGGAGAAGTCGAGGGCGATTTCGAGGATGAACTCATCCCGCAGGCTTTGGAGGTGATCCGCTCGAGCAAGCGGGCCTCTACGTCCATGCTGCAGCGACGACTGCGGATCGGTTACAACCGGGCAGCACGGATTATGGAAATTCTGGAGGATGAAGGTTACGTCGGACCGGAGAACGGATCGAGCCCGCGGGAGATTCTTAAGGATTTCGATGCCTAGATTCCCGACCTTGAAATTTGTCTCCACAACCTCACGGGCGAGCCAATCGTGGCTCATTCCTTTCTCGGTCATCTCCTCGTAAGAGGCCTCGTGCTGTGCGTCATAGCCCATCAGGGTTTGGAAGGTCTTGAGCAGGGTATTGTCGTCGAGGGCGCCGCCGAGCATTGCCTTAAGGGGCTGTGAACCTTTTTTGTAGCGCATGCCTGCAGCGTGGTGATACACCACCGGGGTGACGATGTCGCAGAAATCGGCATACCGGGAGTGATTGTGGTCGATCCTCCAAATGGGGTTGAAGCTGGTGGGGTGGAAAACGTGAAAGGCGAACTCCTTCTGCGGACCCCAGGCCTTGACGGCCCCGGCGACCCGGCGGCTAAACTCCTCGGCGGAGCGCAGTTGGAAGCGATGCCATTCCAGGATGATGGGGTTCTCAAACAGGTGGCGGAAGTAGGCGGGCAGTCCTTCCCACAACGGACCTTCGTTGCCGAGACGGATGATGCGGCGAAACTCGCGGATCGCCTCCCGTGCCTTCTCCACGTCGATGCCTTGTTGGGTCGCCTTGCGGCAGCAGTGATCGCAAAAGCAACCGGGTTCGGTCGGGCGCTTAACGCCCATCCCCTGATCGTGAATCTCGCCAATCTGATCCGCGCCCCCGTGTCCCATCAGGTGCTCCAGGGGGAAGCTGCTCTCATTCATCATGAGAAAGCCGTCGAGATCGAAATAGCGGAAAGCATCCTCGAGGTGGCCCATGATCAGGCCTTTCCAGTTGGGGTTGTTGAAACAGGGAAATCCCTGGACACGCCCTTCGAAATCGACCGCGCAACCGTCCAGGAAATTCTCCGCGGCCGGGAAAGACCCCATTTCGAAGCGGGTGTGCAGTTTGATGCCGCGGCGTTTTTTCTCCTCGACCAGTTCCTCGATGAGTCCGACCCGTTGTCCGGCGGAGAGTTCGGGCATGAAGCCGCGGGGCTTGATCGTGGTCTGCCGGTAGTGTTCCGGGCGGATGGGGAAGCCCGTCCAGCCGGTGGCCGGTTCCTCGCTTTCGAAAACGGGCATCGGCCCGTTGTCCTTGCGGTCGCTGGCGAGGATGCGAATGTAGTTCACGCCGCTGGCGTCCTTGAGTTCGTCCAGGGTGTGCGAGACGCCGGCTTCGGCGAGGTGGCTGAGAGAGAGCTGGGCTCCGATATACATGAGGTTCTATTCGAGTTATTGAGTCATGAGTTCGGTGAACGAGTCTTTGTCGGTTCTGGCTTCGCAGTCGTAGCGCAGCAAGGCGCAATCACCCGGAAGGGATATTTCAAACACGTCGTCTCTTCGGCGGATGTCGGCCTCGCCCACGATGTTGCCAAAAAGGGGTTCGGCGTTCTCCAGCCATTTTAAGCGGACGGACTGCTTGTCCTTCACGCAGTCGCGGCGTTTGAAAAGGAGGAGCACTCCGGAACGGGTCTCCGGATCGTGGAATTGCCAGCCGTCCCAGCCCTCGCGGTCTTCTGCTTGGGGGAAGAGGCTCCAGAAGTCTTTAGTGAAGAAATGGCGCACGCCTTTAAAGACGCCGACCAGGTGGGCGATTTCCGCCAGGTCTGCGGGTTTCAGGCGGGCCAGCAGGCCGTGCAGGGTGAAACAGCCACCAAAGAGGCTGAGCAGGTCGCGGGTGCCGATGTTCTCCCGGTAGTCGTAGGCTCCGGCGGCTCCAAGCATATTGGTGATGTAACTCGAAGGAAGGATCCAGTTGAGAGCGGTCCGATAAGCCCGGTTGATGTCGCAGTTGGCGTTCTCGCTACCAGAGGCCGAATAGTCGTTGTTGTCGGCGATGAAGAGACTGTGGCAGCGGCGCAGTACGCCCAGGTCGATCATGGAGCCTCCGCCCCCGCACCACATGATCCAGACGTCGGGATGTTTCTCCAGAAAGCGGTCATAGACCTCGTTGGACCCGTTGTAATGCAGCAACTCGGTAAGACCCCGTCGGTTCGGAGACTCATACGAATTCCAGTATTCCGGGCGGGGCGAGCAGTTGAGGTCGTGCCAGATGTAGGCCGCGCCGTAGTCCTCAACGAGTCGATTTAGCGTTTCCTCCATGAGCGCACGTCCCTCGCGGCAGGCCATATTGATGTGGCCTTCGGCGTATCCTTTGTCCTGCGGTTTGTTAAAGGCCGGCGGTATCAGTGCGTCCCATTTCTCCTCGTATTCAGGCAGCTTGTAGCCGAAGCGGGGGTCGTACCAGAGTCCGTGGCGCATGCCCCGCTCCCTCAGGTGCCGTGAAAATCCGAGCAGATCCCCGCCGAAGCGGGATTCGTCGCGGGCCACGCAGGGCCCGCTGGATTCCCAGAAAGACATAAGCTCGTAGGCCGCTCGATCGGGGAATCCCGGAAAGAGTTCGGCGATCTCTTCGTCGGTGAGGAAGCTTCGCAGGCCAGTGGGGGGACGATACCAGGCGGCGGCCCAGACGAAATTTTCCAGGCCGAGGGAGTCCGCCAGTGCGATCTCCCGGGCCAGACCCTCACGGTCCAATTCCGGGCGGCTGCCACCAATGACGTTCTGCTCCGCAGGAGGCACGGGCGTGCGTCCGCCGATGTCGGGCATGATGGCTTCCCGGATGGCCCGGCGCAGGGCGACGCAACCGTCGCGGAAATCTCCGGAAAAGGTTCCCAGGCAGACCGGGGGGAACGGAATCTCCTCTGCTTGCCGGACCTGGAAATGCAGGCAGGGCAGGCCGATCCGGAAATGCAGTCCTCCTGAGTCGGTATCGGCGACCATGTTCCAGGACCCCGACCATTCCGGACCGATCCAGAACCCTTTACCGGCCTCTTCCACAATCCAGAGCGGGAGATAGGTCGAGGAAGACTTGCCGTGGCGTTCTTCGAGTGTGATCGGCTTTTCCGAAAGCGGATGCTCCCACTCCCTGAACTCATGAGGGGGAAAGACCCCGAAAGCGGCATTCCTGCCATCGCGGTACACGTTGCCGCCGTTCCAGCCATGCAAAGTGGCGGTTTTCGAATCCGCTACCTGCAAATCCGCGAAATAGAAGTCGTGGAGCGGTTCCTCCACATCGCCGCGCGCCAGAAGTCGCCATTGAAAGCGAAGCATCGGTCCCTCCGGGATATCTTCCCATTCGAACAGAACCGTGAGGGGCGATTGTTCCTCTTCGAAGATCAGCGTGCCGCCGGGGATGCCGTTACGCGCGGGGCGTTCCCGCTTGAAGCGGAAGTCGGCGGGGCGCTGGCCAATCATTAAGCTGAAAGGGAGTCGAATCGAGGTTCGGGCTGCTTCGAGAAATCCGTCTTTGTGAAACATAAAGCGAGCTAGCAAATCAGATGCTTCTGCAGAAGTCCTGCATCGGCTTCCCATTTTTTTTCTTAACAGTTAATCCGCGCAGGTTTCAAAAGAGGGGTTAAAGGACACCCACCCTTTAAAAAATCGATTAAATCGGAAATAG
>CAZDRT010000125.1:3733-10767 GCA_964507815.1 uncultured Puniceicoccaceae bacterium | reverse complement strand
TAAATGTCTGTTGACTGACGAGTAAAAGGCCGATTTTCACGCTGGCTACTTGAAACGCCCGTGGCTTGGACGATAGTCCACCCATGGACGCGAACAAACACAAGCCTCACATCGTTGTTCTCGGTGCTGGTTTCGGCGGGCTCGAATTTTCCAAAAATCTGAAACGCAAGGACGTATCGATTACGATAGTTGATCGCCAGAACCACCACCTTTTCCAGCCACTGCTTTACCAGGTCGCCACAGCGGGGCTTTCGGCACCCGAGATTGCCAAGCCAATCCGCAGCATATTCAGCGGGCGTAAAAACTTCCGGATTCTGCTCGACGAGGCGCTTGGAATTGATCTTGAGAAGAAGCATGTCACCTTGCGCGAGACTGGAAAAATCACCTATGACTATCTGGTGATCGCCGTTGGTGCGAGGACCAACTATTTCGGCAACGATCAGTGGGAGGCGCATGCTCCCGGCCTCAAGAGTCTCGATGACGCCATCCGCATCAGGAACGACCTGCTCCTCGCCTTCGAAGAAGCGGAGCAGGAACCCGATTCGAAAAGAAGGGCCGCGCTCATGCGGAGTGTCGTGATCGGTGGCGGTCCCACTGGCGTCGAAATGGCCGGAGCCATTGCCGAACTTTCCAAGCGAGTAATGGCTAAAGACTTTCAGAACATAGCGCCGAAAGAGGCTGAGATTATCTTACTTGAGGTGGCCCCGCGTATTCTTCTACCCTTTTCCGAAAAACTTTCTGAATCGGCCCAAAAACAATTGAAATCCCTGGGGGTCGAAATCCGCCTGAAACAAAATATCAAGGATATCCATGAAGGAGCGGTTGAATTGGACTCGGGCACGATCCAAGCTGAAAACATCTTCTGGACGGCCGGCGTTCGCGCCAATCCGATCTGCGATAGTCTTGGGATCGAGCAGGACAAGGGCGGACGCCTGAAAGTCGAGCCCGACTGCAGCCTGCCCGGTCATCCGGAAGCCTTCGCCATCGGCGATATCGTTAATTTGAAAGATGCCAAGGGCAATCAGGTTCCCGGCATCAGTCCGGGTGCCATGCAAATGGGTGCTCATGTCGCCCGTTCGATTGACAACATGATCGACGGCGGCGGAAAGAACCCGCCCTTTTCTTTTTTCGACAAAGGTTACATGGCCACCATCGGCCGTTCCCGTGCCATCGCACAGATTCGGAAATTCGAATTTTCGGGATTCCCCGCGTGGCTCGCGTGGCTCTTCGTGCATCTCTTCTTCCTGATCGGCTTTCGTAATCGGATCGTGGTTCTCATCCAATGGTTCTATTCGTACGTCAATTACCGTCGCGGCTCCCGCATCATCGCAGGTCTCGACCGACTGTTCAAAGACGTGAACCCAAAAGCGCGGCCCGCTTCTAGAACCGAGAAACGTGCTCGGAAAGATAATACGGGGAAACCTGAATGATGGCGCGACATGGGTCGATGAAACGGTGGTCGCGAACTTTCGGCTGCCTGTCAATTACTTCCAAACGCGGCTTTCACTGCATCGCGGTTAAATGCGATCACCGAATCCTTTAAAATCAGTCCCAGGAATCGGGAACACCCATGAAAACTTCCCAACTCCAGTTCCCATATTGAAAGCCCAAAGCGATCAGAGACCTAAAGTTCATCTCGCTGAAAGCGTCGAAAGCAGAGATCAAACGGAAAGCGCCGATGCGGTATGCATGATCCCAATAGTTAAACCGTGCAGAACGCATGAACATTTCCATTTTCGTCCGATTTTTTACGGCAATCAAATTCACAAATCTTTTTTTATTTAATTTCTTATGCTTCGATCCAAACAATTGGCACGGTGTTTGCGACGTGTTACCAGGCTGCCTGTTATTTCGCCCGCCGCCAACCACAACCAAAACCACCAACGCCATGCTACAACTTGCCATCACACTCATCATCATTGCAATCATCGCCGCAGTCCTCGGGCTCGGCGGCATCGCGGACTTCGCCTTGAATATCGCGTGGATCGTCGGCATCATCGGGATCATCCTTTTCATCGTTCACGCGGTCAGCAGTCGTAAATCCTGAGGTCAGCCAGAGCTCCGAACCATCGGGCGCGCGGAATCGAGCCGGGGGCTGCTTCCTTGAGTTTTATCAAGGCAATATCGAGGCCATAGTCATCCACTGCGTCGGGATCCGACAGGCCTTGAAACAATTCCATGCGTGCGGCGACTTGACAAAAATCCGTTTACTGACCAGACTGGTCAGGAAATGAAAAGCAAACAATACAGACAAGCGGAAGCAAGCCTCCAGGCGTCCTGGCAGTTGCAGGAGGCAAAGGCATGCTTCAGCGAGGTTGTGCGCAGGGCGGAGCAGGGCCCGCAACGGGTGACGGTCCATGGGAAGGATGCGGTAGTGGTAATTTCCGCCCGGGACTATGAGCGTCTGCGTCCGGATTCTAAAACGACGCTCGGGGGGCTGATGGCAAACTCGCCTCTGACCGATATTGAATTCGGGGAGCGACGGGATGTCATGCCGGTCCGGGAGGTTGACCTGTGAGCGGTTGGCTGCTCGATACGAATGTTCTTTCGGAATTGCGCAAGCCGCGCTGCGCGGCGGCCGTCCGAGGCTGGGTTGATAAGCGGGATGCCCGCCAGCTGTATATCAGTTCGGTGACCTTTGCGGAAATCCGCTTCGGCATCCGGAGACACCCGGATGCCAGCCGCCGGCATAAAATGGCCCACTGGCTGGAGACGGAGCTACGTCCATGGTTTGGCGATCGGGTGATCGAAATTGACGAAGGCGTAATTCTTCGCTGGCGCGAGTTGGTCGAGATCGGTCGCAAGACGGGCCGCACCTACAGCCAGCCGGATTTATTTCTGGCCGCAGCGGCGAGTGTCCACGACCTGTGCCTGGCGACACGGAACACCGCGGATTTCGCCGATACCGGAGTGGCGCTGGCCAACCCATGGGATGAACGGTAATCTTTTATAAAAATGGTCCGGCATCGCGAGATTTCGCCGCTTGCGTCCGCCTCGGATCCGGAGACAGTCGCGACTATGAAACATCCACTTCACAACCACCGTGTTCTTTTCTTCGTCGGTGACATTTACGAGGATCTCGAACTCTGGTACCCGCTCTACCGCCTGCAGGAGGCGGGCGCGGAAACCGTGATCGCCGGGGAGACGCTCGGTCGTTTCGCGGGCAAGCACGGCTATCCCTGCGAGGCGGAGGCCCTGGTCGATGACATGGAGGAGACGGATTTCACCGCGCTGGTCATCCCCGGCGGATTCATGCCGGACAAACTGCGCCGGAATCCGAAGGTTCTGGATTTGACCCGGGCCTTCGACCGTTCCGGCAAGCTGATCGCCATGATCTGCCACGCCGGCTGGATCCCGATCTCCGCAGGCATCCTGACCGGACGCACGGTTACCAGCACCCCGGGGATCAAGGACGATTTGACCAATGCCGGCGCGACCTGGGTCGATGAACCGGTGGTCGCGGACGGCCATCTCCTGTCCGCCCGGAGGCCACCGGACCTCCCCGCCTTCGGCCGGGCCATCGTCGAATACCTGTCCGGGAATTCGTAGGTTTAGCCCTTACAAATCTTCGCGCAGGCCCGCTTGAGTGTCTCGATATCCTGGAGCCGCCCTTGCAAAACGCTCCCGAACTTCTCCAGATCCGAAAACTCTCCGGATTCTTCGGGGTGCGTCAACAGAGAAAGCCGGTAGCGTTGGTGGGTCTCTTCGGCGAAGCGCGTACCGATCCGTCCCGAAGCACCGGTCACCAGAACGGACCGCCGACTCTCATCGTGGTCCGGGGAGCATGGGGGATGCTTGAAGCGTGCGAGCATGACGAGGAAGATGCGGAATCCCAATCGGAATGGCGAGGGAGTTCGCGGGCTGGGTGGCGGATTTTCGGGCGGCATCGTGTTTCCCGGGCGGCATTGTGGCCATCGCGCGAGGGTCTTCGCTCTACGAGCTACGCCCACTCAAGAGGGCGAGGCCGTTTGGGAATTATGAAGGATGAGGGATGAATTATGAGGGGCCGTGGATTCGGAATCGGGCGTGGATTCGCAATTATCTGTAGGGTCCGTGTGCTCTTGACTCGGCGTAGCTCGGAGAGCGAAGATGGTTGCGCACGCGCCGCTCCCCGGGGCGAACGAACGACCGCGCTTCTCAGGATTATTCCTTTTGGTTACGTCCATGTCTCCCCCGTGGTCGCGGGGCTTGCCCCTCGATCTGAAGGTAGCAAGGGCTGCGAAAACCGCCGAAACTCTCCGGACCGATATGGAATGTCCGTGGAAATCGGGCCGTTGTCCGTGCCGCCGAAGATCGGAGGGCAAGCCCCGCCGACCACTGCACTATGATTTCCCTCTGCGCGTGGGCACCGCGCTCGTATCATGGGCCGTCCCGAAAGGCCTCTCGACCACCGCCAACGAGAAACGCCTCGCGATACGGGTGGACGATCACGAGGTCGATTACGCCGACTTCGAAGGCGTGATCCCGGAGGACGAGTACGGAGCCGGTACGGTCATGATCTGGGACAAGGGCACCTACGAACCAATGACCAGCGGGAAGGACGATGCGAAGACCTCCATGCGGGAGGCGATCGAGAAAGGCGGCTCAAATTCAATTTGAACGGCAACAAAATCAAGGGCGGCTACGCCATGGCCAAAACGGGCATCCGGGACGGAAAAGACCAATGGGTCATCTTCAAACTCGACGACGAGCATGCCGACGCCCTCTTGGAATCGTTCCGGGAAAAGCTCGACCGGATTGAGCGGAAAACCACGCCGTTTGCCGATCTCGATTCCGACGACGAGACCACTCATTGGGCGGAGCCACGATACGTTGGCGAGATCGGGTGCACCGAGTGGACGGACGACCACCGCCTGCGCCATCCCCGCTTCATCGGGCTCCGCGAAGACAAGGAGCCCCGTGACGTCCGAAAGGAGGACCCGTCGTGAGGGGCCGTCGGCCGGAATAGGCACCCTACCCTGCCCCGAAAGCCCCTTTGAAAATTGCACGATCAAGGGCTCGGCTTGCGTGCAATCTGCAATGGGATTGCGCCTCGGACGCTAGAGAGACCTCCACCAACGTAGAAGTGGCTTCCAGCCGCTTTCGCTTTAAAACAAGTGCCAGGATCCCGCTTCCACCCGGCGATATCCCGCGGAACGGAGATTCCGCGTTATGAACCAGATCGATAAACGATTGGCACAGCATATGCGCTTTGATGGGACACATACTCAAGCAGCGATCCACGAACTTTCGTAAACAACCCCGGACAGCCGCCTGATTGACCTGCAACCATTCATCCCAGACAAAACCATGTACGGCTACATTCTCGCCATCGTCGGTTCAATCCTTCTGTTCGTTATCCTCGCGGTGCTTTTCGCTTCGGGAACGTTCCGCAGCACCAAATCGCCACGCGAAGATATCAAACGGGGGCACCTACGCCGAGCCTCTGGAAGAAGAAGTCAACCTTTCCCAAATCGAAGAGATTGAGGATCAACCTTCAATCTCTCCATCAACACCCGAAAAAGAAAAGCAATCATGACCGAAGAACGCAACACCTCCCAGGAACAGACGGGATCTTACAACTCTCCCGAAGGCATTAGCTACGAGGGCCTGGCCCAGCAAAACGCGCAGCGGATCTCCGTTGAAGAGAGGGCGGCGCAAATCGCCCGCATCGACGGATGGCCCGCCGAAGACATTCGCGAAGAAGACCGCGAACAGGCCCGGGAAGAACTGGCCGCAGTTTCGAGCGAACTTCCCGACGCTCCCCCGCCGGAGGATGTGGCACCGACCTTTCCCGCCGAAAGAGCCGACCAGCCGGAAGCGTCTTCCGAAGAAGACGAGCAGCTGCTCGCGGAAGAACTGGCCCGCCGCGGCGTCCGCGAGGCCGAACACAACACGATGATCCGCGAACGCGACGACGCCGAAGAGCGACCGGAAGAATCCTGAGAGACGGCGGCTCGGGCGACGCCGCGTTTTTTGGATCGTATTGATGTGCCCTGGGGGGGAAGGGTGCGACGCGGCCATTGGGCGAGGGTCTTCGCTCTGCCCCCCTACGCCAAGGCTTCCTTTTACGCTCTCCGAGCTTCGCAGGACAAGACGGAGGACAAGCCGAGCTACGCCCACTCAAGAGCGCGAGGCCTTACAAAATGGCTGTGGTATCGGGATCGGATGTGGATTCGCAACTGTGTGTAGGGCTTGCGTGCTCTTGACTCGGCGTAGCAATGTCTTCAGCGCACCGGTTTCAGCGGGATGAGACTGCGACCGACGTTATCGACGGGTGCGTAAAGTAGGTGGGTTGCTTCAGCACCCACCTCTGGAAGACGGTGATGTTTCGCGTGCGCTTAACCTCTTCGGTAGTCCGGAACCTTTCCTTCCGATGCGAAAACCGGGCGCTGAAGCACCCCGGCTACAGTGGGAGACCTTCCATTATCCCACCAGGTTGTCACAGAAGAGAGAGCTCGCAGAGCGAAGACGGTTGCGGCGCGCCGCTCCCCAGGGGCCATTCCCGGCCCTCAAGCTTCCTTCCCCCTCCCGTAGATCAGGTGGTAGAGCGTCGGCACCAGGAGGAGGGTGAATACGGTGGAGACAAAGAGGCCGAAGATCAGGGACCAGGCGAGGCTGCTGAAAACCGGGTCGAAGGCGATCGGAACGACCGCCAGCATTGCCGTGCCGGCGGTTAGGAGGATCGGGCGCACGCGCAGGGCACCGGCCCGCAGCAGGGCGTCGCGGACGTCCCGGCCTTCCTTCTCCATGTTCTGGGTGAAATCGATCAACAGAATCGCGTTGCGGACGGCGATTCCGGCCAGGGCCACGATTCCGATCATGCCGGTGGCGGTGAAGGGAATTCCGACCGAATAGCCGGCGGTCTCCTTTGTCAGCAGCAGGTTCAACAACCAGAATCCCGGCATGATCCCGATGAGGGTCAGGGGGACGCTGGTCAGCAGAATCAGGCCAATCAGGTAACGACCGGTCTGATACACCAGCATGGCGTAGATCAGCAGAACCGCCACTCCGAGGGCGATTCCCAAATCGCGGAACACCCGGCGGGTGATGAA
>CAZDRT010000125.1:901-3723 GCA_964507815.1 uncultured Puniceicoccaceae bacterium | reverse complement strand
ATGAACCATTCGCCCTCTCCGTCGAAACGAATGTCCGCGTCGGCGGGCAGGACGCCGTCCTCCCGGTCCCGGCGGATGCCGTCGGCCAGGTCGAAGACGGCCTCGGTTGGAGAGCGCCCGGCGACATCGGCCGTGACGTAGATCACCTGCCGGAGATTCTTGCGCTCAATGGTTTGCTCGATCACGGCGGGTTCGAAACGGCCCAGTTCCCCGAGGGTGAGAAGCCCCTCCCCCACCCGGGCGACCGGCAGGTCCGCGAGGCGTGCGGGGTCGTCGCTCAGCGCGGCGGGCAGGCGCAAACGGACCGGGCGGGGGCGGAGTTCCCGTTCCTCCCGCAGATAAGAGAGTTCGAGTCCGTTCACACTCGCCCGCAACAACCGTCCCAGATCCATCGGTCTCACCCCGGCGAGGGCGGCCTTTTCCCGGTCCATGCGAAAGTCCCACTGCGGCGCGGCGGCTTCCATGCTGGTATCCACGTCCACCACCCCGGCGGTCCGCCGAAAGCGTTCCTCCACCTTTTCGGCGACCCGCCGGAGTTCGTCATAACCCATGTCGGGCGGACCGCTCACTTCGGCCACCACCGGGGCGAGGACGGGCGGTCCGGGGGGGCGTTCGACCACCTTCACGGACGCTCCGTATTTCTCGGCGACCGGCAGCAGCCTTTCCCGGAGGCGGAGCCCGATCTGGTGGCTGCTGTGTCGACGGTAATCGTCGTCGATGAGGTTGATCCGAATATCGCCCAGGTGCGGTCCTTCGCGGAGGTAGTAGCCGCGCACGAGACCGTTGAATCCAACCGGTCCCCCCGTCCCCGCATAGGCGGTCAAGTCCAGCACCTCGCGCTGCCGGAGCGCTTGGGCGGAGAGTTCGCCCAGGAGAGCGGCGGTATCCTCGAGGGTGGCCTCCTCGTGCTGATCCACGATGATCTGCATGTCCTCGGTATCGTCGTAGGGGAGAAGCTTCAGCGGGATCCACTGCATGAGGGGGATGGCCACCGAGATCGCGAACAAGACCAGAAGCACCCCCATGAACCCATAGGCCAGCGGGCGTTTGTCGAGCAGGGGCCCGACCACGCGGGAGTACCACCGATAGCGGGAGGTCGCGTACACTTCGTCGCCGTCGTCGTTACGCGCGGACCCGGCATCCGTATTGTCATCGTCCTTACGCTCCTCGTCGTCCGTCGCGTCCGCGGCTTGGCCGGAGTTCTCCGGAGATTCCGCGTCGTTTTTCCGACCGGCGAGGAGCAGGTGGGCCAGCCAGGGCACGGCGAGGGTCGCCACGGCGGTACTGGCCATCATGGCGACGGGAACGGTCAACGCCATGGGTGCCATGTAGGGGCCCATCAATCCGGTCACGAAGGCGAGCGGCACGAAGGCCGCGACCACCACCAGACTGGTGAGCACCATCGGCGGCACCACCTCCCGCACGGCGGCGGCGATCCGTTCGATTCCGCGAAGCCCCTTCCCTGCCGCGGTGTTGAGGTAGCGGTAAATGTTGTCGATGCTGACGATCGAGTCGTCAACGATCAGCCCCAGGGCCACGATCAGGGCGAAAAGGGTAACCCGGTTGAGGGAAAAGCCCGCGAGGTAATTCACCAAAAGCGCGATGGAGAAGGTGGCGGGGATGCTGACCGCCACGATCAACGCCTCCTTCAGCCCGAGGGTCACCGCGAGGACGGTTATCACAAGCGCCGAAGCTCCGAGCAGGGAATAGACGAGCCAGTTGACGGCGTCGTCCGCGCCCTGACCGTAGTCGCGGGTGACCGCGATCTCCACCTCCCGGCTCTCGAAGTAAGGGCGGAGTCGGTCCAGCGTCTTTTTAACCTCCGCGCTCACGGCCACCGCGTTGGCACCCGAGCGCTTGGCGAGTGCGAGAGTGACCGCCCCGCGCTCGAACGGATCACCGCGCGCCTCCGGATCACCGCCGTTTGCGGCCGGCCCTTCGGCGTAGAAGACATAGGATTCGGGATCCGGCAAATCCCAACGCACCCCGGCCACATCGCGCAGGAAGACCGGACGGACTTCCGCTTGAGCCACGACCAAGTTTTCGAGTTCGGCCAGGTTCGCGAGAGCGCCCTGAGCCCGGACCGGGCTGCGCCGGTTCCCGGCCACCAGTTGCCCGGCGGCGATCCTCACGTTCGATCCGGCTACGGCCTCCCGTAGTTCCATCAAACCGACTCCATGGGCGGCCATCTTTTGGGGATCCAGCTCGATATACACCTCCTCGCTACGGCCCCCCGCGATAAAAACCAGCCCCACCCCTTCGATCCGGGTCAACTCGACCAGATACTCCTCCGCGAGCGAGAGCAATCCCGCATCATCCATAGAGCGGCTGTGCAGGGTCAGCGTCATAAAGGGCACATCGTCCACATAGACCGGGCGGATTTGGTAGCCGGTCATCTCCGGCGAGTAGCGATGCCGGTTGCGGGCCAGCCGGTTGCGCACCCGCACTTCGCTCTCGGTCGGAGAGACTCCGACATAGAACCGGGCGGTCAGGATGGCCCCGTCGGGGACGGAGGTGGAATAGACGTACTCCACGCCCTCCGTCCCGAAGAGCGTCTGCTCCATCGGCCATGTGATACGCCGTTCGACCTCCGCGGCGGAAAGGCCCGGCGCTTCGACGAATATGTCCATCAGGGGCACGTCGATCTGCGGTTCCTCCTCCCGCGGAGTCATCGAGAGAGCCAGCCCACCGCCCGCCAGGGCCAGCGCGAGCACCAAAGCGGCCAGGCCGGATCGGAGCCAGGTTTCCAGAAAACCCGCCTTCTCGCGGGGCTCGGTCATGGCGCGTCAGCGGAGGCCTCCTCCGCCGCCGTTTCCGCCGCG
>CAZDRT010000125.1:0-891 GCA_964507815.1 uncultured Puniceicoccaceae bacterium | reverse complement strand
AGGAACCAGTGAAATTCAAAGGATCGTTATTTCCAGATACATCGGATGCTGAAGACTTGATAAAACGCAGTTATTTGGTTCTTATTTTTTTCTCCTCCGCCGCCGTTTCCGGCTGCGGGAGCGCGACCCGTTCGCCGGGCCGCAGCCCGGCCATAATTTCGATCCGCCCGTCCGAACGTTGTCCGGTCCGCACGAAACGGCGGGCGAGGCGGTCTTCGTCATCGGCGACCCGCACGCTGTCCAACTGCCGGATACGCTCCACGGCCTCCGCGGGAATCGTCAAAGCCCGGCGAGGTTCGCCCTTGATCACGACCGTTCCATACAAGCCCGGGAGCAGGGAGTCCGGAGAATCGAGGGCGATTCTCACTTCGACCGTGCGGGTGGCGGGATCGGTCGCGGGAACCCGTGTGCGGACGGTTCCGGTCAGAGTGAGATCCCGGGCGGGAATGCGGCAGGTGACTTCCGCGCCGGGCGGAAAGTGCTGGAACAGGGATGCCGGGACGTGGGCCGCCAGTTCAAGCTGCCACGGGTCATAGGAAAGCACCGCCGGGCGCCCGGGGACGGCCTGATCGCCGGCCTCCAGGAGGGTGTCAATGATCACCGCTTCGCGGGTGCTCCGTATCTCGGTATAACCGAGCCGCACCTGTGCGCTCCGCAGCGCCGCCTCGGCACGGTCCACGGCTTTTGCAGCGGTTTCGGCCGCCTGCTCAGCCTCGATCCGGCTGGTTTCCGGCAATGCGTCGCCCTCCACCGCCCGGGTGACCCGCTCCAGCAAACGCACCGCGCCGCGCCGGGCCGCTTCCGCTTCGCGCAGACCCGCCTCCGCCTCGTCACGGGGAGCCAGTGGATCCGCCCGGTCCAGGCGGATCAGGAGATCGCCCCCGCGCACGC
>CAZDRT010000124.1:0-10805 GCA_964507815.1 uncultured Puniceicoccaceae bacterium | reverse complement strand
ACCTCCGCGAAAACGTGGAAATGGTTGTCCATCACCGCGTAAGTGATCACCCGGATTCCGGAGAACTCGGCCACCTGCCAGATCAGTTTCCGCAAATACTCCTTCTCCCGGATCCCGAACCATTTTTCACCATTCACCGTCCGGCTCATCAAGTGATAAAATGCACGGTTTCCTGAACTAAGTTTCAAACGAGGTCTTCTTCTCATGAACCTTATTTGAGGGAACGGCATAGAAGAAGCAAGCCTTTTTTTGACCCGGTTATTAAATTTATTCGTCAATTTATTTAGACCAAGTCACAAAAACCATTTTGTTTTTCAGCGATGGGTCGCTTGTTTTCCGATCCCCGGGAGCGGCACGCGCGCCATTCGACAAGCTCATGATCCATGACAAGTACGCGGCCCTACGAAAAGCGGCATGCCGCAAGCGGCGGCCCTACGAAAAGAAATCCGCCTCAAAAAATTGTAGGGCCTCGCGCGCGATTGCCGCAAATCGACCGAAAAGAGGGAGTAACCACAAGTGCGTGGAGTTTTGGAACGAACCGATCCCATTTTCTTCGGACTTTGGGAGCGCAGCGCTTCAGCCTGCGAACGTAAGCACAAGAACGCACCGAAAACGCGGGCTAAAGCACCGCGCTCCCCTGAATCTTTCCGTGGTCTTCTCACAAAAATGGCTGCAATTGCCAGGTGAAGTCCACGCACTTGTGGTTACACCCCCGAAAAGATGGACACCCTCCGAAAATTTGTCGCCGCGAATCGACTTGTGTATGATTGCCAGGGGTGCCGGGCGATACGCCGGCTCTCGGTTTACGGGGCGTTCCCGTTTTGTACGGCTGGAGGATATCGACCGGCTCGATTTCCGGTTCGCGGATGCCCGGGCGGAGTGCGTCCCGGAGTCCGGGCACAACCCGCATGTCGAGACCGGCGGGAAATTTGTCCGGATCGTGAGGGGGTTTCTCGGGTCGCGGGGATTGGATGGGACTCCAGCCCCCCGCGGGGATCCACTGTTGCGCTTCATGGCACAAACAATGCTCCAAACGCGGGAGAATGTCCGATCTCCCTTTACCAACAAAACCTCCCGAATCCGATTCAGACCGGAGGGCGGTTGATATCCGGAATCTTCCGGAATGGCTGAACACCTATTCGGTGGAGGCGTCGGTTCTGAACGAGGCGGACCCGGGTGCGCATCCCGTCCACGGCACAACTCTTTTTCTCGCCCATACTTCCGTCCCAACGCGTTTCGGTGACTTCCGCGCCTGTATTTTCCAGGATATCATCCACAAAGGGTATGTCATTGCCCTGACTTTCGGCGATGTGCAGGATGCCGATGTTCTTCACACGCGCCTGCACTCCAGCTGCGTAACGAGTGAAACGCTGGGTGGATGCGACTGCGACTGCGTGCAGCAGCTCGAGGGGGCGATGGCGAAAATCGCTGAAAGCGGTCGGGGGGTGCTTTTCTACCTGCTTCAGGAGGGTCGTGGCGTGGGTTATTCGGCGAAAGCGCGGGACCGGATGCTCGTACAAGCCAGTGGCGACACCCTCTCGACTTTCGACGCCTACAAGTTACTGGGGCTGAAAAAGGATTACCGGCAATACCTGAATATCGCCGATATTGTTCACATTCTCGACATTGACGCGCGGTGGGTTGTCCTGACCAACAACCCTGACAAGGTCGCCGCGATGGACCGGAATGGTCTTACGGTCGAGCGCACCGAGCCAATCGAATACGAGCCCGGTCCGTTCAACCTGTTCTACCTGAAGTCGAAACAGGAATCGGGCCACAAGTTGTCGAGGCCCACCGAGATTCCACTGGCCGAGATCAAACTTCCGGAAACCGTCGTTCCCTTTAAACCGAGGCGACTCGAACAAGCGGAGCGCTTCATCTACATGGCCAGTTACCTTTTGCCGATTCGCCCGATCGACAACCGGATCATCCTGTCCTACGGGGCGGTCCGGGGAATTCTGGGAGAATCCGGTCTGGAGGAGCACACGGTCGGCATCCGTCCGGCGATCAGGGAATTCGAATCGATCCGCGGAAACCGGCTCATGCTCAAAATCGATCCGGGGGCGATTAAGGAAAAGGGCGAGGACCCGGGAAAAAATCCACTCGCACGCCTGTTGCACGAGCCGTATTGGTTCCGGGTTCATGTGTATTATGACATCGTCAGCGGCGACGACTTCGTGGTGCTCACCCACGGATCGCCCAAATCCTACGAAAGCCCGATCATCAGGGTCCAGAGCGAGTCGATCCTGAATCGATTCCCCGTCAAAGTGGACGACAACAAGGCGAAATACCACCGCGCGATCCAGCACATCGTCCGCTACGGAAGCGGAGCCGTGGTGCTCGTTTACCAGGACGGTCGTGGAGCGGGTTTCGGGGCCTTTTCGCTGGACAGGATGTTTCTCGAACAGCGCAGCAGCCTCGACACAAGGGAATCCTACCGCAAGCTGGGGATCTCTTTTGACCAACGCGACTACGAGTGCGTTTTCCAGGTTTTGAAAAGTCACCTTCCCAGTCTCAATATCCAGATGGTGATGAATTCCCCCAACAGTCTTGTCCAGAAGAACGAGTACGCCCAGGCCCTCCATCGCAGCGGCTTGAATGTGGTGGACTGGATTTTTCTCGAATCGGAGTCCTGAGACATGAGCCGGAATTGCGGTCTGGAGACTCTGGAGCGGCGAATCGATTCGATCCCGCACCATCTGCGGGAGGCTTTCGACAGCCCCCTTCCCGGCAGTTTGGTGCCGCCGGGAGTCAATAAATTTGTCACGACAGGAATCGGAAGCTCCGAAGCCCACGCCCGGTACCTGGCTGTTCTTTTGAATCGATCCGGTGTTTGCTCCGCCGAATTTCTGCCGACCGTTTCCTTCTACGGTTTGACGATTCAACCCCGCCGGGATACCCACCTGTTTGTCTTTTCGCAGGGTCTTTCGCCCAACGCCCGCATTGCTTTAAACCGGAGAGACCGCTTCGCCGGGATGACTCTGGTCACCTCCTCGACTGCCGAGGGTCAAAGACAGGCCGGGAAGGAAGATCGCGCATCGCTCCTGGATACACTCCAGCGGGAGGGCATTTCGATTATCCGGTATCCGATGGAGAACGAATTTGAAATTCTTCCCAGAGTGGTGGGGCCGATTTGTGGTTACCTGACCTCATGGCGGATTGCCGAATCATTGGGGGCGCCGATGGGGAGTCTCCAGCTGGCACCACTGCTCAACCCGAATCCTGGATCAACCCGCTTTGACACCAAATCGATTGACGACTGCTCCCGGGAACTTCTGGAGGGGACGGACTTTTACTTCACGAATTCAACCTTCCTCTACGCACAGAATTTATCCGCCAAGGTTTTGGAAACGGTTTTTCGTCCGCCTCCCCGCATACGGGATGTCATCGACTTCGCTCACGGACCCTTTCAGGCGAATCGGGTTGAACCCCGCCACTCGTGGATTTTCACCGCCGATGAGCCGGAGGAGGCGGACCTTCTGGACCGACTCGGGCCTCTGTTCGGAAAGATCGAGAACCCGACCGTGGTGGTCTCGCCGTTGCCCGAACCCCTCGCCATCTTTTTTTATGAGCACTTTCTCAACCGCGTCGTTCTCCAAGCCGCCAAAACCGCGGGTCACGACCTGGTCAACTGGCCGGGCAAAGGGGAAGACGGCGAGGGCTACAGCCTCCACCAGCCCTACGGCCCAAACGGCAACCGGAAGCCCAGCCCGTGAATCCGAGACCCTTCAACCCGGACGAGTTTGAAGAGTCTCTCGCCGCCATTCCGGAAACCGTTCGGGATACGGCCATTGCCGCCCGGTTGGATCAAAGCGCACTGGAGGATGAGTTCAGGAAATCTTTAAAAGGGGAGGGACCTCTCTCCGGCCAGGCATGCTTCGTAAAGGACAACTTCGATGTGCTCGGTTTTCCCACGCGCGCTTCTTCCCGATTCCTCGCCGACATCCGCCCGCATCCCCGATCCGAAGGTCCGCTCCTTCGGAAAATCCGCCAAACCGGCCTGGCCGTCCTGGGCAAGACCCATATGAATGAATTCGCCTACGGCCTGGATGGGGCCAATCCCCACTACGGGAATTGCCCTCACCCACGGCTTCCGTCGCGCATGTCGGGCGGATCCAGCAGTGGGAGCGCGTGGACTGTCGGATGGAATCTGGTGCCCATCGCCTTCGGGACCGACACGGGCGGATCGATACGGGTGCCGGCGGCTTTCAGCGGACTTTTCGGGCTCCGATTACCTCCCGGATCCTGGGCAACCGAGGGTTGTTTTCCACTCGCCCCTTCCTTTGATGCGGCCGGATGGCTTACCCGCGACTCCGCTTCGCTTGCCTTTTTCACCCGGCATCTCCTCGACCTGCCCCCGACTCCAACACCATCCACTTTCCGGGCGCGGTTCTTCGAATCCCCGTCCGAAACATTCCGACGGGCGGCGGTTGATCTACTCGGAGACCACCGGGTCAACACCAAACCTCCGGTGTTGCGGATGCCGGGGAACCTCGTAACGGCTTTCAACATCCTTCAAAGCCGGGAAGCCTTCCACCTCCACAAGCCCTTGTTGAATCGGTTCCGGGACAGCTACGATCCAGCTGTATTCCAACGGATTTCCCGAGGCGAGCGATGGTCCGGTTCGCAGATGGAAGAGGCTGCCGCTCTCCGGTCCCAGCTTTGTTCCCGCTTCAATGATCTGTTCAATGATTACGATATGATTCTCCTTCCGGTCGCACCCGTCACCGCACCGCCGTACCCGATGGGCGAAAACCTGCGCGGCGATCTTCTTCGTCTCACCGCCCCGGCGAGTCTGGCGGGCTTGGCGGTCCTGACAATCCCGATACCCCATTCCGATGGAGCGACTCTCGGGTTGCAATGCATCCTCCCTCCGCGACGATGGAAACCCGTCCTTGCCTCCCTCCTGTCGCACCTTTCCACCCGAAAAGAATGAACCCGTCGCTTTCAGGCCGAATCGAAGATTGCATTGTCCTTTGGGGGGATGAACTCGAGCCATTCCTGTGCTCCGTCTTCGAATACAAAGAGGGAATCATCACCCGAATGGAAACCGACGCCCCCACGGCGATACCAGTCGGTTCGCGGCCCGTGTTGACTCCCGGATTCGTCAACGGACACACCCATATCGGTGACTGCTTTCTTCCCGATGCCGCGACCAGTCGAACACTTGCCGAAGCCTTCTTTCGGCCCGACGGATACAAGTATCAGGCCCTGGCCCGAATCGACCGCGAAGACCATGTGGACCGCATGACGGAGTTTCTCCGCGGGATGGCCGCGTCGGGAGTCATTGCGGCCTTCGATTTTCGCGAGCAGGGCGTCGAGGGCGCCCGCCGCCTGAGAGAGGCTGAACGCCGCACCGGCGTTCGGGCGGTTGCCCTGAGTCAGTTCGACCATTCTCCCTTCGCTCCCGAAGCTCTGGAAAAAAACACCGATCCGCTTCCCGACTCCGTCCTTTCAGAACTCGAGGCGATTCTCGCGGAATCCGACGGCTTTTCCGAGAGCACCATGAACGACCTTACGGATACCGCATGGAAACAAATCTCCACTGCGGCCGGATCAGCCGGAAAAGGCACCGCCATTCATTGTCTTGAAAACGAAGACTACCGCAGCACCAGCATTCAGAGAACCGGTCGTGGTGATCTCTCACGAGCAATCGACCTTCTCCGGCCCGACCTGATCGTTCATCTCACCGTTGCGAATGCGGAGGAAATTCAACGAATCGCGCGGGCCGGTATTCCGGTGGTTGTGAACCCCCGGGCGAACGCGGTTCTCGGCTTGCCACCACCACCCGTGCTGGCCCTCATGCGCTCCGGGCTTCCGGTCCTCCTCGGGACCGACAACGGGATGTTGAACGGCCCCAATCTTTTTTCCGAGCTGGACTTCACTTACCGACTCGCCTGCTCCCAGGCGGGAGAACAGGGGGAAAGGGTTGCGCCGGTGGAAATCCTGAAGATGGTCACTGTCAACGCCGCCCGCAGCCGATGGGGGGGAGGTTTCCCGGGAACCCTCGTTGAGGGGGGACCCGCCTCCTTCGTTCAATTCGATTTCTCCGATCCTCAACTCTCTTATTCACGGGATCTCCTGGCCACCCTTGTAACCCGTTGTCAACCGGCACATGTTTTGCGGACGGTTTCCGGCGGAAAAACCATTCACCCGAACAATTCATGAAACACCACTTTTCCGGAGACCCCTTTCCCGCCTGGCAGGATCTTCCCTGGACCGCCTTCCGCGAAGAGGATGAAGAGCATCCTGTGCTGGCCCTTCAACCGGTGGTGGCTCTCGCGGCGAGGGGACCCAACCTGCCTTTGGATCTTGAGTGGCGTATATTGAAAGCTTCTCTGACCAAGGCGGCCTCTTCCCTGTCGCCGGACATGCCGATCCGATTACTGCCTCCCTTCGAACGGGTTCCTCATCTGGAAAGCGATCAGGTTTTTTCGACCGGGGTTCCCGAGGCGACAACCGCCCTTGTCGAAATCGCCCGCTCCATTGCCAATTCGAAGGTGGGGAAAATTGCTTTTCTCCATGTCAACACGGCCCTTGGGGATTGGCTTGACCTGATTGGAAGACAGATCCGGATTGAAGAGGACTGCCAGGTCTTCAACCTTGATTTGCGGGGCTCGAACCTCGGTGAATCCGGGCAGATCCATCCCGATCTTCCGACCGCAACAGCGAACCTTTCCGCTCCCCAAACAGACCTGGCGGACACTCTTCGCGAAATTCTCGCCTTTCCCGGCCCTGATCGTCCCAAAGCCCTCTCACTTTCACAATGAGTTCCAGTGCCCACAGCCCCGGGCGTTTTCTCGCCTCTCTCACTCCCGAAGAAATCCGGATAGCCGCGGGCAGGCGGAATCGGCTTGTGCTTCTGGTCACCGGAGCCATCGAGCAGCACGGCCCTCACCTGCCGGTGGGAGTGGACTCTCTCCTTGGAGCCTGGTTTCTGGACCAAACGCTGGCCTCTCTGGAGCCCGCCGATCCGGTCTGGGTCGCCCCGCCAATCAGGATTGGAAAAAGTGATGAACACCACGACTTCCCGGGGAGCCTCTGGTTGTCCCCGCAATCGTTCAGGGACCAGATTCTCTCCACCGTGAAACAGCTCAAACAATGGGGCTTCAACCGTATCGCCCTATTGAATACACACGGAGGGAATCTTCCCGCCCTCAAAACCACGATTAGAGAGATCAACCTCGGCGGAGACTTCGCCGCGATGCTTCTCGAAAGCGAGGCCGAAACGAACCTCGGCGCGCGGGAGATCCTCTACGGAATCCATGCCGGCCATTACGAAACCGCCCTGCTCCTCCGGATCGCGCCCGAACTCGTCCGCGATCATCTTGCCAACTGCGAGTGGATGGATGAACGCATCCCGTCGGGAGGGCTGGCACCGGAGAATAGTCCGGCGAATTTCGCCTGGAAAGTGAGTGACCTGTCCTCTTCCGGAACCCTCGGTGATGCGAAAAGGGCCACCGCGGCGGAAGGGGAACTCTGGTCAAACCGGGTGGTTGAAAAAATCCACCGCCAAATCCGGGAACTTCTGGAGCCGGGGCCGGATGTCAGTCGCTGAGCATCTCCAGATTCACCTGGATCTCCACCGCGGCGTTTTTCGGGAGCCCGGCGACTCCGACGGCTGCCCGGGCGTGCCGCCCGGCTTCCCCAAACACTTCAACAAACAGATCCGACGCACCGTTCACCACCGAAGGACTCCGCCCATAAGCCGGGATCGCATTGACATATCCCCCCACATACAGGAGTCGCGAAACATCGTCGAGTGAGCCGGTGACGGACCGCATGACCGCAAGCGCGTTCAAAGCACAAAGCCGGGCGGCGGCATACCCGTCCTCCAATGAAAGGGCATCACCCACCTGCCCCTGGAACGAGCCCAAGCGGTCCGAAACGCTGATCACCCCGGCGAGATGAACAAGGGAGCCGACACGGCGGAACGAAAGGTAGTTTCCCCCCGGTTCGGGCGGACTGGGAAGAACGATGCCAAGCTCATCCAGACGGGTTTCAGCGCGGGTCATGGCCGGTTGGATTGAAGTTGGACCCGACGCACCACCGGTTCGGTCCGGCTGTAGGCTTCCCGGAAGCGAGCGGGATCACCGGTGGTCGATGCGGGAAGAGAACGGATGGAAAATTCGAAAGTGACCGGATCCTCGTCAAGCGGATAGGGATCCAGGCAGTGGATTCCCTCATCAACCCGACGATAACCAATGCGAACGCTATCCCCTTTCCGCGTGCGATGGGTGTGGCGGAGGGCCGACTCCTCCGGAAAATCCACCCCCACCAGGAGGGAGAGGCTGTCGCAGGCCTGAAGAAATTCAAAGTTGGTCCGAAAAACCTCTTTGGTGAGGTATTTTTCGGCGAAATCCCGCTCCCGTAGAGTTGCGACCAGTTGCTCCTGTCTCGCTTTCTGGAGGGCCACAAACTCTTCGAGGGCGTCTTGGTCCGCCGGAGAGAGACCGGACGGATCCGCCTGTTCCGTGAGGAGGTTGACCGTATGGATGGAGATCAGAACCGCCGCATACGGATCCCGCCTGGCGGCGGCCTCCGTTGCCCGACCCCGGACATCCAGATACGCTTCGAGGTCGATCTCCTCAAACGCATCATAGGTGCCCACCAGCTCCCGCGAAAAGGCCGCCGGCTCGCCGCCGGAAGTCAGAGAGGGTGCCGCGTCCACCTCCCTCCAGCTGTCATCGTGGCGGCTGACCGCATCGAGCACATGCGCGAATGGGTCCGGTGGGGCAAACAGATGGTTTTTCCAATGGCGGGCGAATTCGCCCGCGAGCCGGGCGTGCTCCGCATGCTCCAGGAGGAGCCACGAGTCTTCCTTCTTGAGCCGAATCATGGCAACGTGCCGCTTTTCTCATCAAAAACAGCCTCCGGCAAGTACCCCGAAATGGTCATAACCGGAACATTGACCAGCTGGCTGATTTTGAGGCGCAGAGTCACACTACAGGTGATATAAGCCTGCTCGCGGGAAATACCCAGTCGCGCCACAAGGTAGTCTATCGACCGGCGAACGATCCGCCTGCTCGCTTCACGGGGATCCTCGTCGCTCTCGATGAAAACATGGTAGCCCTCCGAGTCGATCGCGGGTATCTCCATCGGTCCGGGAGACTCGAGATACGGGCCTGCCAGGGGGAGATTCTTAACGAGGTCCACCTTCAACCGGACAGTCATCGGAGCTTCCATTCCGTTCAGGCAGACCTCACCGTCCCCCTGGGCCGCGTGGGCGTCTCCCGCGCACAGGCCCGCTCCGGGGACCTGCACGGGAAGATGCAAGCGACTCCCGGCGGTGAGATGGCGGACATCGATGTTACCGCCAAACGCCCCGGGAGGCCGGGTGCGAAACTCCCCCGGCTCGGCTGGCTGCACCCCTATGATGCCGCAAAACGGTGCCAGCGGAATCGTCAGTCCCGGCATGGAGCGGGTTGTTTTCTCCTCCAGTCTCCAGATGTGTAAAAAGGGATCCGGGAAGTCTTCCGGGATCAACCCCAGCCCCTCGACCAGGCCGCTCCAGCCCCAGCCCTCGTGGTGATAGTCCAGAATCCCGATCACGAGCCGATCCCCCGGCTCAGCCCCCTTCACCCCGATCGGACCCGTCAGCGCATGGATTCGCGTCTTATCGATTTGGGAAAATTCCGCGGACGTCATCTTCGGGTTTACCTGCCCATCGCTGGAATCCCTCATCTCCAATCGAACGACATCCCCCGGCTCAATTTCCATCCGGTTGGGGTAATCGCGGTTCCATCGGTTAACAACCGTGCTTCGATCCAAAAAATGCTCCATCGGTTCGATAATTGCGTGCTTTCATCCCTCCCACGGAAAAACGATCCACTGGGAAGTCTCTTCCACAAAGAAGCGTGGCCTGATGATAGAGGTTGGTTTGTAAAACAGGGCGACAAACGAGATTTCCGGTTTCGTCAGCTGGGTGAGACGGGACATCAGGAAATCCGAAGTTTTGCCGCTGTCGGCCAGATCGTCGGCGAGCAGCACATGACCCGTGCAGCGGGCCAGCACCTCTTCCGGCGTGTCGATGACAATGTCCCCCCGGGTGCGGTCTTCATTGTAACTCTTCACCTCAACCGGGGTAAAGGGTAACGAAAGACGGTGGGAAAGCACCACCCCGATCGGAAGGCCGCCCCGGCTGATCCCCACAACCCGGTCAATCGGATGTGCCGAGTGGATGCCCCGCACCCCCTCGGTCATCGCATTGAGAAGCTCGCCGAATTCGGGCCAAGCCAAGGTGCGTTGTTCGGTGTTCACTGGCACGGGGAGAGCAATTCGCATTCCAATGCGAGTCGGACTTCCGTGAAAAGTAAACCGGGATGTTGTCGCCCGTGCGAGATTATCCGCGCCTTCGGGATTTCGAGGCTGGACCGAGTGCCCGAAGTGCGTTGCCTGCGGGCGAAGATCGACGATCTGGCCGGGGAGGATGGAGCTGAAAAATGGGCCGCCCAACTGCAGGATCGGATTCTTGCAGTTCAATACCGCTGAAGGAAGGTCGTTCTGGGCGTCCGTCCCAGCCGGGTGTAACCACAAGTGTGTGGAGAAAAATCGTGAAACAACGCGATTTTGAAATGGGCCGTTATCCCATCGGTTGAGGGAGGCCGGCTGCCGCGCCACGGCGTAGCATTGTCTCCAGTCGGCTGCTTTCAGCGGGCTGAGACTGCATAATTGGGCTGCCAAAGTGGGTGGGTTGCTTCAGCGCCCACTTTCGAGAGCCCGGAATTTCACGTTCACGCTGAGCCTCTGCGGCGATCCGGAACATTCCCTTCCGATGCGAAAACCGGGCGCTGAAGCAACCCGGC
>CAZDRT010000123.1:2120-10813 GCA_964507815.1 uncultured Puniceicoccaceae bacterium | reverse complement strand
GGGGGAGTGCCGAATCGCACGACGAAAGTCATGCGATTCCGTAGTTGGATGACTTCAGTCGTCCAACCCGAAGCGGCTTGGCGGAAAAGACATTCCCTTGTGTCGGCAGACCGCTGGAAAATCGGGAAAATGCCTTCCCTTACTCGACGCGCTTGTGGGTACACCCCGAAATCACCACACCCCTCCGCTCCGTGTTTCCAAAAAGTCGCGCAGGATGATCGCCGCCGCCGCCGAATCCAGCTGGCCGGTTTTCCGTTTGCGGCGGGCCTTTTTCAGGTTCCAGTGTCGGCCCGCTTCGACCGAGGAGAGCCGCTCGTCGCACAGGAATACGGGGAGGCCGAAGCGCTCGATTATTTCGTCGCGGAACGTCTCGACTTCGCGGGCCATCGCGCCCGCCGTACCGTCCTCGCAGGCCGGGTGGCCGAGGATGATCGCCGTCACCTTCCGTTCCGCAATGATCCGGGCGATGTGCGCGAGGCGTTCGGCGGCACCGGCCTCGACCGCCGCCGCCAGCGGCACGGGGACCCCCACCTCGTCGGCGTGGGCGAGGCCGATCCGGCGCGCGCCGTAGTCGATGGCGAGCCAGGATTCCCGGTTCGTCATCGCAGGTAGCGCTCGCCGTCTTTCCGCTCGCGGATCGACTTCACCAGCTTCTTCACGTCCTGCGCTCTCTCCCTGGGGCAGACGAGGGTCGCGTCCGGGGTCTGTACCACCACCAGGTCCGATACCCCGATCAGACCGACAAGGTGCCCGTCCTCGGCGTAAACGATGTTGTCGGCGGCGTCCTCGACGACCGCCGCGCCGCGGACCGCGTTTCCGGCTTGGTCTTTGGGATGGTGCCGCCCGACGGCGGGCCAGGAGCCGACATCGTCCCAGTCGAAGGTGGAACGGATCATGACGACGTTCCGCGCCTTTTCCATCACCGCGTAGTCGATGGAGATTTTCTCGAGGTCCGGGTAGCGCGCGGCGAGGACCCCGGGGAGGGGTTCCCCCCGCTCCAGGTCTTCGCCGATCGCCGCGCAGTCCCGGTGCAGTTCCGGGCGGAATTCCGCCAGCGCGCCGAGAATGGTCGAGGGCCGCCACACGAAAATCCCCCCGTTCCAGAAGTATCCCCCGGATTCGAGATAGCCCCGGGCGGTCTCCGGATCGGGTTTCTCCACGAAGCGGTTCACGGCGAAGCAGCCGCTCCGCTCCGCGCCCGCCTCGATGTAGCCGTAGCCCGTGGCGGCAAAGGTCGGCTCGATGCCGATCGTGGCGATCACCGCGTCGCGCTCGGCGGCCGCGAAGGCGGCGGCCAGATCGGCGCGGAACGCCGGCTCGTCGTGGATCACGTGATCGGCCGGGAGCATGGCGAAGGCCCCGTCACCCCCGGCGCGCCGGACGAGCAGGGCGGCCAGGGCGACGGCGGGAGCCGTGTCCCGCCCGACCGGCTCGGCGACGATCTTCTCCGGATCGAGCCCGGGGCAGATCCGGCGGACGGCTTCGGCCTGCTCCCCGTTGGTGATGACCCAGGTCCGCTCCGGCGGCACGAGCCCCTCGAGGCGGGCGAGAGTCTGGGCGAGCATCGGCCGGTCGCCGACGATCGGGAGAAGGTGCTTGGGCCGCGAGAGGCGACTCCGCGGCCAGAACCGCTCTCCGCTCCCCCCTGCCATGATGACTGCCGATCGTGGATTTTCCATGGCAATGACCTTAGTTGAATGCGGAGGCCGGAGGAAATCTTTTTCGGTGACACCCGCCGGGTGTGCCATCGCTGATGCCGGGTGTGCGGTCCGGCTCAGTCCGCGACGGCGAAATCGATCTGGCGCTTGAAACGGTCAACCCGCTCGGTGACGACCTGGATGGTTTGTCCGAGGCGGAACGTGCGGCCTTTTTTGCGCCCGCGGAGGCTGGTGCCGTCCTGCGAGACGCGGTAGAGGTCGTCCCGCAGGGTGGATATGTGGACGAGGCCGAAGGCGAGGGACTGCGACAGTTCGATGAACATGCCGTGGTTCTTGATATCCGTCACCACCGCGTCGAAGACCGTCTTCTTCCCGGGGCTCGCGACTTCGCGCTCGAAGTATTCGAGGAGCTTCACCTTGATCGATTCACGTTCGGCGTCGGTGCTGTTGCGCTCGGTGATGGACAGGTGCTCGCCCAGCGATTCCAGCCGCGCCTGGGTATAGACGATCCCGAGATTGTCGGGAGCGCTTTCAACGCCCCGTTTGAGCAGGAGGTTTTCAAAGACGCGGTGAACGATCAAATCCGAGTAACGGCGGATCGGGGAGGTGAAGTGGGTGTAGTCGTTTTTGCAAAGGCCGTAGTGGCCGTCGGGCGAGGCCCGGTAGCAGGCCTGCTTGAGGCTGCGGAGAAACTGGATCCGGAGAGTGTAGGCCTGCGGGTGCTCGCTGATCGCGCGGAGGGCGCGGGTGACTTCGCGCCGTCGGGTGAGATCGCCGACCGTAATCCCGACTGTGGCGAGATACTCGCGGAAGTCCTGGAGTTTCTCGTTGTCGGGTTCGTCGTGGACGCGGTAAAGGCAGGGGATTTTCAGCTGCCGGATCTCTTTGGCCACGGCTTCGTTGGCCGCGAGCATGAACTCTTCGATCATCTGGTGGCTCTCGTCATTGACGATGGTCTCGATCCGGTCGGCCGCGCCGTTTTCGTCAACGAAAATCTTCATCTCCGGCATGTCGAGGTCGAGGCTGCCGTCGCTCATGCGGCCCTTGCGCATTTTCTCGGCGAAGGTCCAGAGCTTGCGGACCATCCGGCGGAGGTCTTTGAGTTCGGCCTCCGGCAGATCCTTCAGGTCGCGCCCGATGGAGCCGGTCTGGTGTTTCGGGGGAACCGGGACGTTGCGGATTTTCTCCGGATCGTCCTCCGTCATCATCGCGTAGGCCTGGCGGTAGGTCATACGCTTGTTGCTGCGGATGACCGTGTTCGCGAATTTCCACGAGAGGAGCCGACCCTGCGGGGCGAAATCGAGAAAAACCGCCTTGGTCAGGCGGTCCTCGTTTTCCACGAGGCTGCAGATGCCGTTCGAGAGCTTGTGGGGGAGCATCGGGATGACCGTCCCGGTCAGATAGGTGGAGTTTCCCCGGCGGGAGGCCTCGATGTCGAGCGGCGAGCCCGGTTTGACGTAGGCGTTCACGTCCGCGATGTGGATGCCGACCCGCCAGTTGCCGTCTTCGATTTTCTCCAGCGAGAGCGCGTCGTCGAAATCCTTGGCGTCGTCGGGATCGATCGTTACGGTCGGGATGTCGCGGCAGTCCAGGCGGCCGGCGGCGGCTTTGGCGGAGACGGCTGCCGGGACGTTCTCCACCTGGCGCATGACCGCCTCCGGGAAATCGGGGTCGAGGTCGAATTTGTGGAGAATGGCCTTGTACTCGGCCATCGGCTCATGGGTCCGCCCGAGAACTTCGGTGATCTCGCCCTCCGGATTCATGTGTCGCTGGGTCCACTCGAACAACTTCACGATCACCTTGTCCCCCACTTTGGCCTTCGGCGTGCCGTCGCGCCCCGGCTCGGGCACGAGGATGTCCTGAATGATGCGGGGATCGTCGGGGATGACGTAAAAGGCGTGGCGGGCCTTTTTCAGCGTGCCCGGCATGCTCGTCCGCGCCCGTTGGAGGATGCGGATGACCCGCCCGGTCATTTTTCCGGGATTGCCGCTGTCCGAGGGTCGCCGCCCGCGTCCCCGTCCCTTGCCGCGGGGGCGGTCGGTGTTGAGCCGGGCGACCACACGGTCGCCGTGGAGGGCGAGACCGGTGTCGTCGGCGCGGATTTCGACCGGCTCCGGCGTGGCCTGATAGGTCTTGGTGTCGGGGCGGACCGTCGCTTTGCCGGTCTGCCGGAAAAAGATGATGCCGGTGACGAGATCGGCGTCGCGGGGGAGGCAGAGGCGGTCGCGCTTCAAGCGGACGATGAGCCCGCCGGTTTGCATGGTTTCGAGTTCTTCGGCGAAACGGTCGCGCTCCCCCTTCGGCACCTTGATGGCGTCGGCCAGTTCGGCGGCGGTGGAAGGGACATAGTCGGCCCCCAGCATGTGGGTGGTAATGGATTCCTGAAAGGTCATGGATGAATCGGGGCGGAGAAGAAACGAAGGGCCTGGATCGGGCCCGCCGAAAATCCGCCGGTCGGGTGGATTGGTATTCGTGTGAAAAGAGAAAACGTACGGAAAGCCGGGGGAAAACGCCATCCCGATTTTTTTCCGTCTTCGCCCCCCGCAAGGTAAATGCATTTAGATTGCTCGCGTCCGTATTGGTGGGAGATGAAGAAATTTCTCTTGAAAGATAAATTTGAACCTATATTTATCGTTTCAATCAAATGCAATCACGCATGCCAGAGTTTGATTTTTCGGTGGTCCGCGACCTGCGGAAGCGGGCCGGGTTGACGCTGGCCCGGGTTTCGGAGCGTTCGGGGATTTCGGTGGCCGGGTTGTCGCGGGTCGAGCGGAACCAGACCGTGGTCGAGCTGGGTACCCTCTACCGGCTGGCCCGGGTACTCGGGCTCTCCGGAACCGATCTGCTCGGCCTCGCGGAGTCGTGCTCCGCCCACCCGAAATCCGCCGAAGCCTATCAGTCCGGTCCGTTCTTCTTCGAGAAAGTGGGCTACAAGGGGATTGATCTTTTCCACGCCACGGCCCGCCAGGGGGAAAAGCTGACCAAACCCGAGGCGCACGGCGACGATTTCGAGATCTGCTGGGTCCGCCGGGGCCGGATCCGCATCGCCCTGCCCCGGGAAAACCACACCCTCTCCGCCGGAGAGGCCCTTCAATTCGACGCCGCCCTGGAGCACACCTACGAAATTCTCGCCGACAGCGAAATGACCATCGCCCACCTCTCCAAACACCACCGATTTTAGAGCGCTTCGCGCTCCAGTTTATCAGTTTTCGGTTCCCAGTTTACCAGTTAGTCAGTTCCCAGTTTTTCAGTTTTTCAGTTTTCAGTTTACCAGTTCCCTGTTTACCCGTTCCCCGTTCACCAGTTCCAAGACCGGCACAAAATCCAACCGATAAAATACAACCACTCGAAACTCAAAAACAAACTAACCGAAAACTGGTAAACCGGGAACTGATAAACTGGGAAACCGGGAACTGGGAACCGGTAAACCGAAAAACGACAAACCATTCCAATGATCGACACAAAATCCGCACCCGCCCTCCACGACCTGAAGCCGAAGCTCGACCGCTTCTTCGCCCTGGCGAAGGACAAGATCGAGCTTTTGGATCGCACCTACGACGATTCGAAAGGTTCGCCCGTCTTCACCGTCGAAGGCCGGTACACCACCCGCGGCTGGACCGAATGGACGGAGGGGTTCCGCTACGGGATCGCCCTGCTTCACTTCGACGCGACCGGCGACGAGGCCAGCCTCGAATCGGGTCGTTCGAAGACCGTCTCCCGCATGGCCACCCATGTGAGCCACATCGGCGTCCACGACCACGGTTTCAACAACCTCTCCACCTACGGAAACCTCCGCCGTTTGCTGGTGGAGGGGCGGATTCCCGCCGACGAGTGGGAACAGCACTTTTACGAACTCGCGATCAAGGTCTCCGGCGCGGTCCAGGCCGCCCGCTGGACGACCCGGCGGGGCGGCGGATTCATCCACTCTTTCAACGGACCGCACTCCCTCTTCGTGGACACCATCCGTTCCTGCCGGATTCTGATGCTCGCCCACAAACTGGGCCACGTTCTCATGGCCGAGGGCGACAAACCGGTTTCTCTTCTGGAGCGGGCGTTGCGGCATATCGAATCGACGGCAAAATACTCCGTCTTCTACGGGGAGGGGCGCGATTCCTACGACGAGTGGGGGCGAACCACCCACGAGGCGATTTTCAACGTGACCGACGGCACCTACCGCTGCCCGAATTCGCAGCAGGGCTACACCGGTTTCAGCACCTGGACCCGGGGACAGTCCTGGGCGGTCTGCGGATTCGCCGAGGAACTCGAGTTTCTCCAAACCCTTTCCGACGGGGAACTCGAACCGTTCGGCGGTCGGGAGGTCATCGAGTCCATGATGCGAAAGGGCGCCCGGGCCACTTCCGACCACTTCATCGCCAATACTCCCGTTGATGGCATCCCCTACTGGGACACCGGCGCCCCGCGGCTGCGCGATCTCGGCGACTACCGGAACCGCCCGGCCGATCCCTTCAACGAATACGAACCGGTGGACAGCTCGGCGGCGGCGATCGACGCGCAGGGACTCCTCCGCCTCGGACGCTATCTGGAAGCAAAGGGCGACACCGAAGCCGCCGCCCGCTACACGAGGGCCGGACTCCGAGTCGCCGACACCCTCTTCGCCGAACCGTATCTCTCGACGGACCCGAAACACGAGGGCCTGATCCTCCACTCGATCTATCACGAACCGAACGGCTGGGACCACAAGCCGGAGCCGGGGAAAGTGGCCTACGGGGAATCCTCCATGTGGGGCGACTATCACGCCATGGAGCTGGCCGTCTATCTCCAACGCATGATCGATGATAAGCCCTATCTGACCTTTTTCAGTTGACCAGTTCCCCGGCCTGCCCTGCGTAGCTCGCAGAGCGTAGAAGGGTTAACCAGTTTTCAGTTGAAGAACGCGCTACAATAAAAAAGTTAAAAAATTAGTCATCCTCACAAACCGATAACTCACCAACGTTCATCGTAGCTCGACGGCGAATGCCGTTGAGAGAACCCGTTCCGAATCACCAATCACACCGGCTTCCTTCGCTCTTCCTCCTTCGCCAAGGCTATGGCGGACAGGTCGAGCTACGCAGGACACGTCGCCAGCGTGCCACAACTGGAAAACCGAAAACTGAACAACCAAAAAAACAAAATGTTACAATCAGGCCTTTGCTCCATCTCTTTCCGCAAGCACTCCGTTGACGAGGTCATCGAATTCGCCCGCGCCGCGGGCATCGAAGGCATCGAATGGGGGGGCGATGTCCATGTCCCGCCCGGTGACCTGGCGCTGGCCCGCTCGGTCCGTGGCAAGACCGAGGCCGCCGGACTCGAAGTCTGCGCCTACGGCAGCTACTACCGTTGCAACGACGACACCGAGCCCTTCGGCGACGTTCTCGACAGCGCCCGGGAACTCGGTGCCCCCGTCATCCGGATCTGGGCCGGAAGCAGAGGCTCCGCCGAAACCCCGGATGAAGACCGCCGGGACATTGCCGGGCGCATCCGCGGGGCGGTTCTCGCCGCCGCCGGGTTCGGCATCACCGTCGCCCTCGAATACCACGGGAACACCCTGACCGACACCCGGGAATCGGCCCACCGTCTGCTCGGCGAGGTCGGACTCCCCGGCCTCAAACTCTACTGGCAACCGCGCACCGGCGGTAAATTCGAGGACGACATTCCCGAGCTTGAAGCCGCCCTGCCGGTCCTTTCCCACGTCCACTGTTTCCATTGGGGGCCGGGCGGCTGGGGCGACCGCAAACCCTTGCGCGAGGGTGCCGATCACTGGAAACGCTACCTCGAACTCATCCGCCGGGCCGGGGGCGACCGCTTCGTCATCCTCGAATTCATCAAAGACGACTCCCCCGACCAACTCCGCGAAGACGCCGGGGTGCTGAATGAAATGCTGAAACGCTGAAAAACTGAACAACCGAATAAAATGAAAACCCTCGACCGCCTCGCCATCCACACCATGACCACCAAGCCGTGGGATCTTCCCTCGGCCTGCGCGAAATACGCCGCCGCGGGGGTTCCGGGCGTTGGCGTCTGGCGGCAGTGGCTGGAGGGTCGTTCCTTGGCCGAGTCGCGGAAAATCCTCGACGACCACGGACTCAAGGCCGTCTCCCTGGTTCGGAGCGGATTCTATCCCTCCCACACGGCGGCGGAGAAACGGGCGGCCTTTGACGACAACGTCAGGGCCCTCGAAGAAGCGGCGGCCCTGGGATCCCCGCAGGTCGTGCTCGTATGCGGAGCGAAACCGGACCTCAGCCTTGCCGAAAACCGCCGCCACATCACCGAGGGAATCGCCTCGGTGGTCGGACACGCGGCCCGGGCGGGGGTGAAGCTTTCCATCGAGCCGCTCCATCCCATGTACGCGGACTGCCGGAGCGCGGTGAACACCATCGGCCAGTGCAACGACATGATCGATGCCATCGGAGAGGAATGGGTCGGCATCGCGGCGGATGTTTACCACATCTGGTGGGATCCCTGCTTGGAAGCCGAAATCCGGCGCGCCGGCAAGCGGATCATCGGATTCCACGTCTGCGACTGGATGACCCCCACCGCCGACATGCTCAACGACCGGGGTCTGATGGGCGAAGGGTGCATCGACAACCGGGGCATCCGCCAACTCGTCGAAGAAACCGGCTTCGACGGATGGGTCGAGGTGGAAGTGTTCTCGACGCGCCACTGGGCCCGGGACCAGGACGAGTATTTGGCGGACATCATCCGTGCTTATCGGGCCGAAATTTAGCGGAAGAATGCGCGTCGAGAACACCAGTTCCCAGTTCCCGGTTCACCAGTTTTCGGTTTATCGGTTTCCGGTTCCCGGTTTACCAGTTTCCAGTTATCCGGTTCCCGGTTTACCAGTTTCCAGTTATCCAGTTATCGGTTTACCAGTTTTCAGTTATTCGTTGTTTTATTCCGAACCTTTAAGTTCACTTACGAATCCCTCCCGCCATCCAAGCCCAACCGGAAACTGACAAACTGAGCTACCATCCAACCCCAACCGAAAACTGGTAAACCGGGAACCGAAAACTGGTGAACCGGGAACCGAAAACTGGT
>CAZDRT010000123.1:0-2020 GCA_964507815.1 uncultured Puniceicoccaceae bacterium | reverse complement strand
AACCGGGAACCGAAAACTGGTGAACCGGGAACCGAAAACTGGTAAACTGGGAACTGGGAACTGGTAAACCGATAACCGATAACCGATAACCGATAAACTGAAAAATACGATGAGCACGATCACCCGTTTTGAAGATATCCAGGCTTGGCAAAAAGCCCGCGAAGTTGCTTCGGCCATTTACAAACTTTGCAAGGAAGGGGAAATCGCCACGGATTTCGGTCTGCGCGACCAGATCCGCCGCTCGGCGGTTTCCTCGCAATCGAACATTGCCGAAGGCTTCGGTCGCGAAAGCAATCAGGAATTCATACGCTTTCTGAAAATCGCGAAAGGCTCCTCCTCCGAATTCCGCTCCCAACTATACAACCTCCTCGACGCCGAATACATTGATCAACCTGTCTTCGATAACCTCTACCAAATGTCCGAAGAAACCGAACGACTAATCGGCGGCTTCATCAACTACTTGGAACAAAACAAAAAACAGAAACACTGAAACGGGAAACAAACAAACCGGGAACTGGTAAACCGAAAACTGATAAACTGGGAACTGAAAAACCGAAAACTGATAAACCGGGAACCGGAAACTGGTTAACTGATAACCGGTAAACCGAAAACTGAAAGACTAAGACAAATGAAAACACACAAAATCGGAATCATCATGAACGGCGTCACCGGACGCATGGGCACGAACCAGCACTTGCTGCGGTCGATCGACGCGATCATGAAACAGGGGGGGGTCCAAGTGAGCCCCACCGAGACGATCATGCCCGACCCGGTTCTGGTCGGCCGCAACGAGATCAAGCTGCAAAAGCTGCTTGAGTCGAGCAGCGCGGAGAAGTGGACCACGGACCTGGACTCGGTCATGAACGACCCGGCCTACCCGGTGTACTTCGACGCCCAGAGCACACTGCGCCGGTTCGACGCGGTCAAGCAGGCGGCGGCGGCCGGCAAACATGTCTATTGCGAGAAGCCGACCGCCATCAAAACGGAGGACGCCTACGAGTTGTATAAAGTCTGCCGCGATGCGGGGGTGAAGAACGGGGTCGTCCAGGACAAGCTCTGGCTCCCGGGCATGCTCAAGTTCAAGCGCCTCGTCGAGAACGGTTTCTTCGGCGAGATTCTCTCCGTGCGGGGCGAGTTCGGCTACTGGGTTTTTGAAGGACACACCGTCCCGCCCCAGCGGCCGTCCTGGAACTACCGCGCCGAAGACGGCGGCGGCATCATCGTCGATATGCTCTGCCACTGGCGGTACGTGATCGACAACCTTTTCGGCAAGGTGAAAAGCGTCTCCTGCCTGGCGGCGACCCATATTCCCGAGCGGATCGACGAGGAGGGCAAACCCTATAAGTGTACGGCGGACGACTCGGCCTATTCGACCTTTGAACTCGAGAACGGCGTGATCTGCCACTTCAACTCCTCGTGGGACGTGCGGGTGCGCCGCGACGATCTTCTCACCATACAGGTGGACGGCACCAGGGGCAGCGCCGTGGTCGGTCTGCGCGACGTCTGGACCCAGCACTACGGGAACACCCCCCGTCCGGTCTGGAACCCCGACATCCCGCAGCCCATCGACTTCATGGGCGGGTGGCAGAAAGTACCCGAGCAGGAAACCTACGACAACGCCTTCAAGGCGCAGTGGGAACTCTTCCTCCGCCACATCGCCCTCGACGAACCATTCCCGTGGACCCTTCTCGAAGGCGCCAAGGGAGTACAGCTCGCCGAATACGGTCTGAAAAGCTCGGAGGAGCGCCGGTGGCTCGATTTGCCCGCACTGGAGGCGTAGGCGGACGGGAGTTAGCCAGTTTTCAGTTCCCGGTTTATCAGTTTGTCGGTTCCCGGTTTACCGGTTCCCGGTTGTGGCACGCTGGCGACGTGTCCTCCGTCTTGTCCTGCGTAGCTCGGCTTGTCCTCCGTAGCCTCGGCGTAGCAATGTCTCCAGTCGGCTGCTTTCAGCGGGCTGAGACTGCCTGATTGGGCGGCCAAAGTGGGTGGGTTGCTTCAGCGCCCACCTGCGAAAGCCCGG
>CAZDRT010000122.1:0-10843 GCA_964507815.1 uncultured Puniceicoccaceae bacterium | reverse complement strand
CTGAAAGCAGCCGACTGGAGACAATGCTACGCCGTGGCACGGCAGCCGCCCTCCCCACACTTGTGGTTGCGCGCGGGAATCTTTCGGAGGCACCCCGATCCCCCTTCCGCCGAACTCGCGGTTGCACCCGAGGGAAAAAGCGGGCAGGTTTAATCGAGTGCAGGAAGATTATCCCTTAGACGAACTCCAGACGACCCGGAAGAAGCCGATTTATCCGCTGCGGGACGGCCTGCGGTCCTATCTCGCCCGCCACGGGCGGGAGGTGGATCTGCCCGTCACCTACGAGGAGTTGATGGACTATTCCGTCTCGGTCCCGCTCCGGGACGCCGAAGGGAACGACACTCTCTGGGAATCGGTCGCCTACCCCCAGCCGGAGATGGGGAATATTTCAAAGGCACTGATCGAAATCTACGGCCTGCTCAAAAGCTACGGCGAGTGGTCGGCGGCCGACCACCTCCACATGGACCGGATCGATTTCTGCACCTTCGGGAATTCCCACCCTTTCCGCATCCGGATCGTCAACGCCCACAACGACAACCAGGACTACTACTACATCAAGAAGGCCGACGCCTCGCGGATCTACGGTCTCGAACTCGAGCATCTTCTCTCCCCGAACCGGATGCACTACATGACCCACGGCCAGACGCTCGTCGAGGAGCACGTCATCGGCATCCCGGGCGACGTTTTCATCCGCGACTGGCTCGACAACCCCCAGATCAGCCGCGTCCGGCTGGCCAAGGAACTGGTCAAGTTCAACGAGCGGTGCTTCCTCCGGCTCCTCGGCGACATGCGGGCCTACAACTTCGTCGTGGACATCACCCCGGATTTCGAGGACTTCCAGATACGGATCCGCCCCATGGACTTCGACCAGCAGAGCTACCAGGGGCGCAAGCAGGTGTACCTGCCGCAGTTTTTCAAGAGCAACAACGCCCTCGTCTTTTTCTGCCTCAACAACCTGATCAAGGAAACCGCCTACCAGTACCAGCTGGAGGAGCACGCGATGATGACCCGCCGGATCAACCTGATCCATCCACGGCTGCGAATGCTTCTGGCCGAGATGTCGGACGACGTCATCTCCGAGCCCGAGAACGTTGACCGGCTTCGCGAAGAACTGGCCGACCACCACGAGCGGAAAGCCTTCCTCCGGGCCAACAGCATGGGAGGCATCGTGCGGGAGAGCCTCCACACCATCCTCGACCGGAGCGCCGTGCCCGCCGACAAAAGCTCCCCCCTCCGCCTCGATCTCGAGGAAAGCTGAGCCCGGACGGTCCGCCGGAACCCGCCGATGAAGATCGACTGCGCGAACCGGGTGGTATCCGCCGCTGTCCGCGAGCTGGCCGGATTCGTCCTGCCGCGCCGGGGCGGCGGACGGGGCGGCGGGGCATGGCGGACCGAGGCCGGGCGACGCTGGCACGGGATCATCCAGTCGGAACAGGCCGACCGCTTCGCGCGGGAAGTCCCGGTCCGGGGCGAACTCCGCCGCGGCGGCTGGACCATCCGGCTCGAGGGCCGGTGCGACCTCGTCTCGGTCCCCGGCGGCGACCATCCGCCGGGTTTCGGCGAGATCAAGACGGTGACCGATCCCCTGCCGATGGCCGGGGCGGAGCTGCGCGGGCGCTATCCGGCCTACTTCCGCCAGCTCGCGATCTACCACCTGATCGCGGCGGAAAACGAGCCCGCCGCATCCTCGCCGGCGGATTGTTTTCTGCTCTTCATCGATATCGACGCGGGCATCCGCCAGACGGTCCCGCTCGCGGAAGAGGATCTTCCGGACCTCGAGCGCCATCTCGCCACATTCACGGAGTTCCTCGAAACCGTGGTCGAGCGGCGCGCGGGGCGGCGGAAGCTCGCCTGGCGGAGCTTTCTCGACCATCCCCGCGAAAGCCAGCCCGAGGCGGCGGAACTCCTGCGCCGCGCGACCGGGGCGGCCGGGGTCGTCGGATTCGAGGCCCCGACCGGTTTCGGAAAGACCCGGATCGTCCTCGAGCATGGGCTCGGCGCTCTGCGCGCGGGAGAGGCCGACCGCATCGTTTACCTCACCGGAAAAACAAGCGGACAGGAGCAGGCCTGCGCCGAGATCGACGCCCTCTTCCCCGACGGCGGGGGAATCCGCACGTACCGTATGCGGAACCACCGCGAGCACTGGTCCGTCTGCGCGCTCGACGGTTGTCTCGCCGACCAGTGCGCCCCGCCGGGGGACGACGACCGGGAGGTTCCGCTGGTCGATCTGGCCCGGGGCGGGCCTCACCCGGACGAGGCATGGAGCCGGGTCCGCTCAGCCGCGGAGGGGTATTCACAATGTCCCTACGCTCTCTCGAAGGCCCAGCTCTCCCTCTCCGACCTCTGGATCGCCGACTACAACTACCTGTTCGCGCCGTCCTCCCGCCACGTGTTTCTGGAGGAACCGGGGTTCGATCCCGCCCGCACATGGATCCTGATCGACGAAGCCCATAATCTCTCCGAGAGGGTCTCCTCGGCTCTCGGCGGACGGGTCTCGGAAAGACAACTGCGCAACGCCGCCGCCGACCTGCGCACCCTCGCCGGCCCGCCCCTCCCGCGGAAAACCCTGGAATCCCTCGCCCGGGAGATCGACCGGCTTCGGGAGGGGGCGGTCGTCTCCACCGGCGACGCCTATCTCCTCATCGACCTGTTCGAATCGGCCGCCGCCGCGCTGGCGGAGGCACCTCTCCCCTGGCGGGACTTCACGGAGGAAACCGTGCGCACCCTCCAGATCCTCACCAGCGTCTCCTTTCTTTTCGAGCGGGAGAGTCTCGAACCGCTCTTCTGGTGCCCGGAACCGGGCCGCCTCGAATGGCTGCCCCTCCGGCCCGGGCCGTGGATCGCCGAATCACTCGCCGGCTTCGCGCAGACCATCTTTTTTTCCGCCACCCTGCATCCGTTCGAGAGCTTCGTCGCGGAGTTCGGGCTGGAGGCGGACCAATGTGCGCCGGTCCGCGTCGAGCCGACCGAATCGAACCGCTTCCGGATCGCTCTCGACGCTCGGGTGAGCACGACCCTCCGAAACCGGCGCACCCACTACGGGCGCACCGCCGGAGCCATCGAATCCCTCGCGGCGGCCGCGGACTCCTGCGTGGCCGTCTTCTTTCCCTCCTACGAATACGCCGAAGCCGTCCGCACCTATCTGGAGGCGATGGCCCCGCACCTGGCCACCACCCTCCAGCCGCGCGATCCGTCGGCCGCCGGGCGCGAACGGTTCGCGCGGGAGGAGCCGCTTTGCAACGATGTCCTCTTCCTCATGCTCGGCGGCAGCTTTGCCGAAGCGGTCGATGCCTTCGGGGGTGTGGTCCGCACGGCCATGATCGTCGGCCCGGGGCTGCCCGAGATGTCCGGCCTGAACCGGATCCGGATGGAGGCCCGGCCCGACCGCGAGACCGGATTCCACGAGGTGTGCCGCATCCCCGGAATGCGGAGGGTCAACCAGGCCATCGGCCGATTCGTCCGGCACCAGGACCACCGGGCGACCATCGTCCTGCACGACAAGCGCTTTCTCGAACCGGAATACCGCGCCCTGCTCCGGCCCGACCTCGGCGAACCCGCGATCATCCGCACCGACGGACAGTGGCGGGACTGGCTGGCGGGGTGAAAGGCGCGCGATGTATCGAAGAAGGGATTTGCCGGCCGGTTTCCGGCCATCGCGCCATTCGAATGGCTGTGATCAGCGGATCGGCTCCCCGCCCTTGGGTTCTCACATCCGCCGGATGGATAACGCAGTGCGTTCTTGCCTCCGGCCGGTTCCCGGGGAGACAGTGATGCCAATCATGATCAAAATCCTCCTTGTCGGCTCCGGTGCCCGCGAGCACGCCCTGTTCAAAGCCCTGGCACATTCGCCACAGCAACCGGCCATCCTCGTTTACGGCGGCACCCGGAATCCCGGACTCGCCATGAGCGCGGCCGCGTACGCCGCGGGTTCCTTGACCGAAATCGACCCGATTGTCTCTTTCGCCCGCGAACACGGGTGCGATCTGGCGGTCGTCGGTCCCGAGGCACCGCTGGGAGCGGGCCTGGCCGACGCCCTCGCTGCGGCAGGGATTCCGAGTGCCGGGCCGGGCCGCGGGCAGGCCCGGCTGGAAACGAGCAAGGGCTTCACCCGGGACCTTCTCCACAAGCATGGGGTGACGGGTTCGCCGGCTTACCGTCGCTTCGGGTCTCTCGAGGGAGCCGAGGCCTTCCTGGAGGAATTGGCCGGCGAGTACGTCGTAAAGGCCGACGGACTCATGGGCGGCAAAGGGGTAAAGGTCGCCGGGGATCATCTGTCAGGAACGCGGGAAGCCATGGCCTGGTGCCGCGAGATTCTCGCCACCGGTTCGGAGTTCGTCATCGAGACAAAGTGCGTCGGCCCGGAGTTTTCCCTCTTTACGTTCACCGACGGAGACGCCGTCGTACACTCGCCCCTCGTCCAGGATCACAAACGTGCCCATGAGGGCGATACCGGACCGAACACCGGGGGGATGGGCAGCTATTCCATGCCCGATCACCGTCTGCCCTTTATCGAAGAGACCGACTACGAGGCGGCTTCGCGCATGAACGAGCGGACACTCGAAGCGATCGCTTCCGAGACCGGGGCACCCTACCGGGGTATCCTCTACGGGGGTTTCATGGCGACGGGGGACGGTGTTCGCCTCATTGAATACAACGTCCGGCTCGGCGATCCCGAGTGCATGAACCTCCTGACCCTCCACGAGGGCGATTTCGTCGAGGCAGTCCGCGGAATGGCGACGGGAGGGCTGCAACCGGACGCACTCCTTTTCCGGAGGGAGGCCAGTGTCTGCAAATACCTCGTGCCGGTGGGCTATCCGGATCATCCGAAAAAGTTGTTTCCCGTCGATCTGTCCGACGTAGCGGACTGCCGCGATCTCTTCCTGGGATCGGTCGATGAACGGGACGGACAACTGCTGGCCGCCGGATCGCGCACTCTGGCCTTCGTCGGAACGGGGCCCACCCTCGCAGAGGCCGAGGCCAAGGCCGAGAGCCTGGCCCGGTCGGTTCCCGGTCCTCTCTTTCATCGTTCGGACATCGGGACCGAAGCACTCGTCCAAAAGCGGGTGGATCTGATCCGGAGCCTCCGGCAATGAGGGATCGACCTCCCGTCCGTTTCGCCGTGCTGGGCTCCACCCGGGGGACCGCGCTGCGCCCCGTCGCGGAGGCTTGGCGGCGGGGGCGGCTCGCCGCCGAACCGACCGTCGTCGTCTCCAACCGGGCGAAGGCCCCCATTCTGGACTACGCCCGGTCAATCGGCGTCCCGTCCGTCGCCCTATCTCCCAGGGGACTTGCGCGGGAGGATTTCGACGCCGCCGTGAACCGGGTGCTGCGCGAGCATGGATCGGACATCGTTCTTATGATCGGCTACATGCGGATTGTTTCTCCCTGGTTTGTGGAAAAATGGAGGGGGCGCCTTTTGAACATCCATCCCTCCCTCCTCCCCCGTCACGGGGGGCTCATGGATCTGGACGTTCACCGCTCGGTTTTGGAGGCCGGGGATTCGGAAAGCGGCTGCACCCTCCACCTGGCCGAAGAAGAAGTCGATGCCGGGCGAATCGTTTTGCAAAAGAAATGTCCGGTGTTGCCCGGGGATACTCCCGAGACCCTCAGGGAGCGGGTTCAGATGTTGGAGGCAGAGGCTTTTCTGGACCTTTTGAGCGACCCGGCGCGGCATATCAGGTGGTAGCAAGCACGGACTCCTTCTCCGATTTTGATTTTCAACTTACGTCGATTTCGAGTTCATCACTTTCATGCTCCGAATATTTTCGAAAATTTCCGTTGCTGCAACCTTTAAGTTCTCTGACATCTTAAAATTTACTTCTATTTAGCGAATGGGACGGTCGCCCTCCTTTCTCCCGATGAACACGGTCCCATTCGAAAAATCGCCGTGCTCCGGGATTTTTTCCCCGCGTTCGTGGTCACACTCCGCGAAACCCGCGCACATCCTCCGGCTTGACGCAACGCCCCGGGAACGAGAACCTTTGAACGTGCGACCTTTTGCGGAAACTCCCGAAGACCGGATCGACCGGGTCGGCGAAAAGCGGCTCCTGTGTTTCATCCGGGAGTGGCTGGGTGCGGCGTGCCCGCCGGAGCCCCGGGGAATCGGCGACGACGCCGCCGTCCTGCCCCGGCCCGACGGCGCGCGCATGCTCCTGACCAACGACGGTCTCGTCTGGGGCCGACACTTCGACGAGACCGCCTCCCCCGCCGCCGCCGGGGCCAAGCTGCTCAAGCGCAGCCTCAGCGATATCGCGGCCATGGGCGGGCGCCCGCTCCACGCCGTGCTGGCCATCGCCGCCGGAGGCGATCTTTCCCTCGGCTGGCTGGGCGGATTTTTCGCCGGGCTCGCCGAATGCGCCCGCGCCCACGGCTGTGAAATCAACGGGGGCGACCTCTCCGGGGCCGACTCCGGCACCTTCGCCGCCAATCTGACCCTGCTCGGAGAGTGCGACCGGCCCGTTCCCCGGCGAGGCGGGGAACCGGGCTCGTGGATCTGGGCGACCGGCAGCCTCGGCGGGAGCATTCTCGGGCACCATCTCTCCTTCGAACCCCGCCTCGCGGAGGGCGCGTGGCTGGCCGCCGACGGAGGCGCGACCGCCCTGATGGACCTGACCGACGGTCTGGCCGTGGACCTGCCCGAGATGATTCCCGACGGCCTCCTCGCCCGAATCGACCTCGCCTTCGTCCCGGTTTCGGACGCGGCGAGAGCGGCCGCCCAGGACACCGGCCGTCCGGCGGTCTGGCACGCCTGCACCGACGGCGAGGACTATGAGCTTGCCTTCTTCACCCCGCCCGGGACCGACCCGGTGGCCTTTGAAGCCGCCTGGAAAAACCGCTTCCCCACCCCGCTCGCCCCGATCGGCACCCTGGAAAAAGCCCCCCCGTCGAACGGCTCGACCCCGGCCAAAGTGGTCGGCCCGGACGGAAACGAACTTTTCGGGCGGGACGGGTTCGAACATTTCCGCGGAAATTCCCGCACGCACCCATGATTACCAACGACGAACTGACACGCGGCGTTCTCCTCCGCGGCTCCGAGGCCACCCTGGACTGGGGGCGGCGACTGGGGCGCGAGCTGCCGCCGAACCAAACGGTGACCGTCTCCGGAGATCTCGGCGACGGCAAGACCACGCTCTGCCAGGGAATCGCCGAAGGCTGGGGGGTGGCCGGACCGATCAAGAGTCCGACCTACAACTACTTTCTCACCTATCGGGGCGAACGCGGGCTGCTCGTCCATCTCGACGCCTACCGTCTCGCCGGGCCGGAGGACTACGATTCCCTGCTCATCGAGGAGATTCTCGAGGAACCCTGGATCCTGCTCGCCGAGTGGCCCGGACGCATTCCCGGCCGACTGCCGGAACCCCGGCTCGACCTGCGCCTTTCTTCGGAAGGACCGGACGCCCGGCGACTGAAAAGGGGGGGACGCCCGTGAACGTCGTCCCCACCGAGCGTTTCAGGGATCTGCGCGCAATCAACCGCCCGGTCCACATCGCCATCGGCATGTTCGACGGGCTCCATATCGGGCATCAGGCGGTCATCCAATCGGCCCTGCGGGCCGCCGATCTGGACGGGGGACTTTCCGGGGTGCTTACCTTCGACCCGCACCCGAGCCACCTGTTCCGGCCCGAAAGTCCCACACCCCAGATCTACCCGCCGAGGGTCAAGGAGGAACTCCTGCGCGAGATGGGGCTGGACCTCTGCCTCGAGCAGCGTTTCGACCGGGATTTCGCGCAAAACACCGCCGTCAACTTCGTCGCGTGGCTGCTCGGGGTCCTCCCGCGGCTCGCCAGTGTCTCGATCGGCGAAAACTTCCGCTTCGGCAAAAACCGGGGCGGCACCCCGGCCTTTCTGGTCGAAAAGCTGCGGGGTGCCGGGGTCTCGGTTTACAGCTGCGAACGGGTCCACCTCGACGGCGAGCCCATCAGCAGCACGCTGATCCGCTCCCTGCTCCCGGTGGAACCCATCGAACGCATCAACCGCCTTCTGGGCAGGCCCTATCATTCGATCGGGGTGGTGGCCCGGGGCAAACAAATCGGGCGGACGATCGGATTCCCCACCTTGAACCTTCCCTTCGAGGCCGAAATCGCGCCGGCTTTCGGCGTTTTTCTCGGTCGCTACCGGATCCTTGGTCCCCGGCCAAACACTCCGCGACCGGCCGTGGCGAACTTCGGCCTGCGCCCGACCGTCGAAGACGAGACGATCCCGCTCCTCGAAGTCCACTCGCTTGGCGATTGTCCGGCCGACTACGGGGACACCGTCCTGGTCGAGTGGATCCGCCGGATTCGCCCCGAGCGGAAATTCGACGGGCTGGAGGAGTTGAAGAAGGCGATCAGCGCCGACCGGGAAGAGGCGAGCCGGTGGCTGGAGAGTTGAACGGGGTGGCGGCCTTTCCCCGCAGCCTCTCAGGCTGCCCGGCGACGACCCCGCGGGGCGGGCCGGGAAGAGGACCTCGGATTCCCCTTCGGCTTTTCGGCCGGAGGATCGAGAAACTCGACCTGATAGGCGGTGAGGACGATCCGCGACCGTTTCTCACCCTCCTTGGTCTCCCACTGGTTCTGGCGGAGCGGACCGCAGACCAGGACCTTCGACCCCTTGCTCAGGTAATCGGCCAGGTGCTCCATGTTCCATGCTTCGACCGGAAGAAACGTGGTCTTCTCGCCCTGGTTGCAGGCAACGGTGAAGTTCGAAACATGATTTTCGCCGATTTCACGGGTTTCGATATCGGCGGTGAGGTTTCCACTGAGGACGGACTGGTTCATGACTTTCCTTTGGTTGATAGGTTCGTAAATACTATTCCGCGAAATCGGAATAGGGGTTCATTTGTTCACTATTTCAAGGGAATGTCAAGCCCCGTTTCGAAAAAAAAGTACGCAGCTTCCGGCCCGCACCCATGCTCTCGGGCGGAACGCCTACTCCCTCACTCCGAAAAGGGCCGATCCGACGCGGACGAGGGTGGATCCTTCGGCGACCGCCTCCTCGAGGTCTCCGCTCATCCCCATGGACAGCTCGGGGAGGGGAAGTCCGGAACGGCGGCGGAGATCGTCGGCCAGCTCGCGGAGGCGGGCGAATGCTCTTCCCGCCTCCGTCCGCCCGCCGTCGAGCGGACCGATCGTCATCAGGCCGGTGATCGAGAGATTCTCCAGTCCGGCGAGCTGATCGAAGGCGCCCGGAATTTCCCGCGGCGCGAAGCCGTACTTGCGGGGATCGAGGCCCGCGTTGACCTGGATGAAACATTCCGGGCGCAGACCGGCCTCGCCCGCCAGACGGTCGAGCCGGACCGCCAGCTTGAGGGAATCGACGGACTGGAAACGGTCGAAGGTGCGCAGGGCCAGGGCGGCCTTGTTGGATTGGAGATGACCGATCAGGTCCCATTTGGCCGGGAGATCGGCCAGACCGGAGCGCTTGTCGGCCGCCTCGGCGACCCGGTTCTCCCCCACCCGCTCCAGGCCGGCACGGACGGCGAACTCCACGGCGGCGGCCGGATGGGTCTTGGTCACCGGAAGAACGGCCACCTCCTCCGGGCTCCGGCCCGAGGCGCGCGCGGCCTCGGCGACCCGCCTGGAGACGGACTGAAATTTCTGAAAAAACTCATTGAAACTAATCATTACCATCCCTTATTATTAGTGTTGCTTTGGAAAAGTTCCCTCCCGAATTCCACTTTAGACACCCCCCTCCGCCATGCACATAGAAAATTTCAAAATCTTCTCCGACCTCGTCGAGAGCGAGAGTTTTTCCCGGGCGGCCAAGCTGAACGGAATCACCCAGTCCGCCGTCAGCCAGCAACTCCGATCCATGGAGCGCCACTTCAACGCGCTCATCGTGGATCGCAGTCAGAAGCAGTTCCGCCTGACCCAGGAGGGCAAGCTCCTCTACGAATCGTCGAAGGAGATCCTCCATCTCTACGAGCGGCTCGATTGCGAAATTCAGGAGATGCGCAAGGTCATCTCCGGCACCATCAAGCTCTCGACCATCTACAGCGTCGGCCTGCACGAGCTTCCCAGCTACCTGAAGAAGTTCATGAAGATATTTCCGGCCGTCAACGTGCATGTGGAGTACCGGCGGTCCAATCTTGTTTACGAGGACGTCATCCACAACGCGGTGGACATCGGGATCGTGGCCTTTCCGTCGAAAAACCGCCAGCTCGAGGTCATCCCGTTCAAGTCGGACCAGCTCGTCGTGGCGGTCGCCGCCAATCATCCCCTGGCCGGAAAAGAGGACATCTCCGTGAAAGAGCTGGAGGGCCACGATTTCGTCGGCTTCGACAAGGACATCCCCACCCGGCGGGCGACCGACGACATTTTCCGGGACGCGAAGGTTTCGATCGACGCCACGATGGAGTTCGACAACATCGAAACGGTCAAACGCGCGGTGGAGATCAACGCCGGGTTCGCGATTCTTCCGGTCTCGACCATCGCCCGCGAGGTGGAGGGCGGCATCATATCCTCCATTCCTTTCCGGCGGAAAAATTTCACCCGCCCCCTCGCTCTCATCCACCGCAAGGGCCGTGTCCTGACCCCCGCGATGAGGAAATTCGTGAATCTCCTGGCCGGGCGGGAAGAGGAGGAACCCGCCGAAGAAGAAGTGGAGCCGGTCGGCCACGCGGCGAAAAACGGTCGCAAAAGGTCGAGGAAGGCACCCGCCTTGGTTTGAGTCCGGGCTTTCCCAGGTGGGCGCTGAAGCAACCCACCCACTTTGGCCGCCCACTTATGAAGTCTCAGCCCGCTGAAAGCAGCCGACTGGAGACCAAGCTTCTTCTGTGACTGCCTCGTGGAATGGGTGTGATCACGGGTTCGTGGAGGGAATACCAAAATTTATTCGATAATAGTGCGTCTGCCGCCGAACTACG
>CAZDRT010000121.1:0-10849 GCA_964507815.1 uncultured Puniceicoccaceae bacterium | reverse complement strand
GTGGCCTGACCCCCTCCGGAGTTCCCCCTGACCCCCTCCGGATGTTCCCCTTAATTCAGGAACTTGCAGACGATGCCGGGAGTTGTCAACAATCAAGACGTATTTTTGGTGTCCCTGACCCTATTCGGACGTTTCCCGTGGCCTGCCCCTCTCCGGGGCTTCTTTACCAATCTGGTTCCCGTTTCATCCCCTGCAATTCTCTCGCAACAAACGTTTCCGCAGTTTGATCAATATCGTTTCTCCCCAAAATTCTTTTGTTTATTACCAATTTTCGACCACCAATTCTTCCAGCTAGCACCAAGTAATCATACCTGTAAGTTCCAGGATTAATTTGAATAACTTCAATTCGAATTAAACCGTTTGATGTCTCATAAAATCCAATATTTGCTGTATCAAAATTGTCCCCATCAACTTTTTCTAAAGGCCCTCTTACAGACCGAATTAACACTTGTCCGCTAGGCCAAAACCGAAAGTATGTAAAACTTTCTCCATTGCTATTATTGGTTGATATGTAAAGCGCATTAAAGTCAATATTTGTTGAATCCCTTTCTTCCGTAACGCTTATCGTAAATTCCGGATTCATAGGAAAAACTCGATCTCCAGGAAGCTTCATATAATCGCCTCTTGGAGAACATCCTAAAATCAGCGACAAGGAAAAAAATATTCCATAAAACTCTAGGACTCTACTCATTTAAAGCCCGAACGAAACCATCAAAACTTATCCCGTATCTAACACCATGCCCGGTAGCTTCAGAATATTCGAAGCGTGGCGTAGCGGGCGTGATATAATCATGAACCACGTGTTGCATATTAAGCCAATCAGGACTCGATATGAATGCAGTTGCCGAACCAGTATTGTTACCCAATCGGACCGACCATTCTGCTCGATTAAGGCCTAGTTCATCCTTACTTTGTCTCCAATATCCGTTTTGTATACTCCTTCCATCGCCGGAATGTGTGGTCCCTAATGTCAGCCCTGTAAAATTTTGAAAAGCCACTTCGCCAAAATTTCCACCACCTGCATACACACCAAGTACCCCTCCCGCAGTCCAAGACTGATCGGTTCCTCCACCAAATGAGGGTGCAAGAGACGCATCATTGTTGTAATGAAAGTAAAAATTATCAGCTCTTAAACCAATAAATCCAACCCTAGAAGAAGCATCGATTGTTGAATTGTAATTGAAATTTTGGCCCCACGTGAATGAGTTTTGAAACGTATTCCCTATTGCAGATTGAGTAGACTGATTGAGTGTATAGGATCGGGTTTCTTCACCATCTCCCGAGCCTACAGTTACCGACAGGGAACCATTAAGGTCGAATGTTAATCCATTGGAACCCATACCCCCGTTAAATAGCCTAACACCTACATCACCTTTCAACCTGATGTTATCACAAAGTCCTTGCTCAGCAGAACCTACTAGGTAAATCGAATTTACGTAAGGACCTCGCTTGTTATCGAAGCCCAAACTGACTCCCAATCCAACGCCAAGTCCTGGATCGGAGAGACCTAGTAAATCCCACAAATTGACCCCATCATTCCCGACAAACGCATAAAGATTCAGACCGCCCCGTTCCCCAATCGGATCCCGGCTCAACCATCGCCCGGTCTCAGAAGAATAGTATCGGAAGCCGTAATAAAACATACCCGGATCGTTTGGCTGCCGGAGTACTCCACTGGGCGTGTCGTAGCGGATGATTGTCGGGAAAAATCCGTCTCCGGGGGCGGAAAAGTTGGCATAACTTTTTGATTCGCAGCGAAATAAAACTACGACGATCATCTCTCCGTTTGCGCGTCGTAAGCACAGATTCGATGAACTGAAGTGGGGTTGGTTGTCCGGCGGAAGTGCCCCTCCGATCCTGAAACCTGGCCGGAGAGAGTGCTCCATCCAGGCTTTCAGGAATGGCAGCAAGAACAGGAGGTGCGGCAGTGGTATCATTGGGATTGCAGACCGGGGAACAGTTTCTACGCTCCGGGAGCGTGATGTCGAGGTGAAAATTGGCGTTCGATCAAGAGGGTGGACGCTGTGTGGGGCAACCCATTTGCGCCGTTTTCGGTGCGCTTGACCCGGTTGCGCAAAACTAGATCCGGATTGCCGTCAAGCGGGCGTTCTCCCGGCCCGTAAGCCCCGGGGATGCGCGCGCCGAACGGGCCGGGATCGCCGGATCGCTACGCTTCCTGCATCCAGAGAACTTCATAGGGTTCGAGCAGAACGCTCGCGCGGGTGCTGATTTCCCGTCCGGTCAGGCTGTCGCGCAGGAAGTGGCCGAGGCCCATGGAGCGGATCGCGCCGAGGTCCACCGGCTGCTCGCGCTCCGAGAAATTGGCCACGACCACCGCGAAACTCGCGTCGTGCCAGCGGGCGAAGGCGAGGGAGTGGCCGTTGTCGATCGGCAAGAGGCGGAGGCGGTTTCCCCGGAAGGCGGGAATGGTTTTCCGGACCGAGAAGAGCTGCCGGAGCGCCCGGTAAACCAGGCTCGGGACGAAATTTTCCCGGGCTTTTTTGCCGGGGAGGGACCAGTCCATGCGCACGCGGTGGATCCACCGGCTGTCGTCGCCTTTGTCGGGATCCTGTTCGTAGGAGTAGTCGTTCAGAAGGCCCCACTCCTCCCCGAGGAAGATCAGCGGCATGCCGGACGCCGCGCAAAGCACGCCGTAGGCCATGCGGATCCGGCGGAGGGCCATGTCGAGGAGAACGGGGTCGTTTGCGACGACCGCCTCCTCCAGCCCGGCGAGGGAGGCCATCGTCCCGCAGATGCGCATGTCGCCGGTGGCCTCGTTGTGCTGGAAGGGGACTCCCCGCGCGAAACTTCCGGGAAATCGGGCGGTGTAGAAGCGGTTGAGGAAGTCGCGGTGGTGGTCGGGGTGGATGCCGGCCTGCCAGGCGTCTCCGTTGTCAAAGGACCAGCCGATGTCGTCGTGGCAGCGCAGATAGTTCATCCATGTGGTGCCCGGGGGCAGTTGGAAGCGGTGCTCCATCGATTGCTTGAGGATGCGGGTCTCGCGCGTGGCCATCGATTCCCAGAGCAGGGCCATGAAGGTCGGGTTGTAGGAGATCTGGCACTCCCCGGCGTCGATGTACTTGACGACTTCGTCCGGGTGGACGATCGCCTCGGACTTGAAGACGAGGCCCGGGGCGGCGATGCGGCAGACGGCGTTGAAGGCCTGGATGAGGAGATGGGCCTCGGGCAGGTTCTCGCAGCTCGTGCCCATCTCTTTCCAGATGAAGGCGACGGCGTCGAGGCGGAGGATTTCCACCCCTGTGTTGGCGAGAAAGAGCATCTCCGAGGCCATGGCCCGGAAGACCTCGGGGTTCGAGTAGTCGAGATCCCACTGGAAGCTGTTGAAAGTCGTCCACACCCAGCGTTTCAGGGTTTCGTTCCAGGTGAAATTGCCGCGCCGGACGGAGGGGAAGATCTCCCGGAGGGTGCGTTCGTATTGGTCGGGCACCGCCCGGTCGGGGAAGGTCCGGTAGTAATCGATGAACTCGCGCTCGCCCTCCTGGGCGCGGATCGCCCAGAGGTGGTCGTCCGCCGTGTGATTGAAGACGAAATCGAGCACGAGGGAGATGCCCGCCTCGCGCAGGTCGTCGGCGAGGCCGCGGAGATCGCCGATCGTGCCGAGGCGGGGGTCCACCGCGCGGTAGTCGCTGATCGCGTAGCCGCCGTCGCTGTTCCCGGGTCGGGAGGCGAAGAGGGGCATCAGGTGCAGGTAGGTCAAGCCGAGGTCGCGGAGGTAGGGGATCACGTCCCGGAGCCGGGTGAGGTCTCCGTTGAAGAGATCGACGTAGAGCGAGCCGCCGACCATCTTTTCGGAGAGATACCACCCCGGGTCGTTTTCCCGGTGGTGGTCCAGCTCTTTGAGGGGGGCGGGCCGGTCCAGCCAGCAGTCGATGGCGGTCAGGGCGATGGATTCGAGGTAGTAGAAAAAGTCGTAGTGGTGCCCGTAGAGCTGGTAGAGGAGCTTGAAGAGCCGCGGCCAGTGGTCGGCCAGGCGGGCCTCGACATCCTCCCGCAGGCGGTCCGCCGCGGGTTCGGACGGCGCCGCCTCATCAATGCGGCGGTCGATCTTGGGGCGGATGCGCCGGAGCGAGCGGGACGCCTCGTAGGAGAGGCGGCTTTCTTCCATGAAATTCACGGGCGGGCGGGCGGGTCGGGAGCGGAATCGGTCGGAACGCGCCGGCGCCGGTCACTCGGTGGCTTCGGTCTCGAGGTTCCGGTCGTTGGGGACCTTGATCTCCCCGAGGAAGCCGTAGTAGTCCATTCCCTCCAGAATTCCGTTGGCGTGGGTCCGTTCGGCGAAGTAGATCCGCGGGTATTTCCGCAACTTTTCCAGCTCGGGGCTGTAGTTGCCGACGACGACCCCGAGGGTGTTTCCGGCCAGCATTTCCTCGTCGTTTCCGGAGTCTCCCGCCACCAGGATGTGCTCGAGCGGAAACCCCCACTTGTAGGCGATGTGCCGGATGCACAGGCCGCTTCCCGAGCGGAAGGGGATAATGTCCATGAACATGCCGAGGGAGACGACCACTTTCACGCGCAATCCGTTTTCGCGCAGGGTGCGCTTGATCGCCGCCAGGCTCGGCGACTCCGAGAAATCGATGCCGTAACTCATCTTGAAGTTTGATTGCTCGTGCTCTTCCTGCGGATAGAGTCCCGGGACTCCGTCGAGAACGGAGCGAATTTTGTCCGGTTCCCACCGGAAATCGATGTGCTTGCGCCAGCTCGCGTCGGGGGTGTGGTTCTTCCCGTAGTAGATCTCGGTGCCGACCGAGGTCATGACGACCTCCGGCTGCGGCATGTCGTGTTCGTCCATCAGGCGCATGACCTCCTCGAAGCGCCGTCCGGTCGCGATGCCGAAGCCGACGTTGGTCTCGGTGGATTCGATACGGTCGAAGAAGGCCCGCATGGCGTCGTCGTCTCCGGTCAGCGTGTTGTCGATGTCGGCGATGACGATGCGGTCAACTCCGGTCAGGGGCCGGGTTTTCCGCCGGGTGGTCAGGGAGGGGGAGCTTTTGAAAACGTCGAGGATTTCCCGCACGTCGCGCAGGTAGCGTTCGGCGTGCCGTTCCCACGAGTAGTGCTCGTGGACATTCTTGTAGCCCTCGCGGGACCATTCGGCCCACGTGTCCGGTTCGGTCAACGCCCGGAGGAGGGCCTTTTCGATCCCCGATTGGTCGAAGGGATCGATCAGGAGCCCGTTCCTGCAGTTGGCGATGATGTCGCTCGGCCCCCCGTCGTTCGTCGCGATAATGGGGACTCCGCTCGCCGCCGCCTCGAGGAGGGTCAGCCCGAAGGGTTCGGTCATCGCCGGGTTGACGAAAACCCCGCCGGAGCGGGCGATCATCCGGTAGATCTCGGGTACGTCGTCGGCCCGGTGGTGTTTCGGGTAGGCGACCTTCCCGTACAGGTCGTGGACGTCGATCAGGGTCAGGACGTTGTTCAGGACCGCGCGCTGGCCGGCGGGCATCTCCCGGATGTCGTCGCGGCAGCCCATGATGAGGACGAGGTTCGCCTCCCGCCGGAGCTGCGGGGATTCGCCGTAGGTGGCCACCAGCCGCTCGAGGTTTTTCCGCTCGTCCGGCCGGGCCATGGCCACGATCAAGGGCTTGTCCGGTTCATCCAGAAAACGCCGGATCTGCGGATAGATCTCCGGCTCCGGATCGTCGTCCCTCGGCGGGCGGAACGATTCGAGGTCCACGCCCGGAGGGATGACCTCCATGCGCTCGGGGATGTAGTTTTCGTAGATTTCGTACTGCTGCCGGACCTCCTGGTGGGTGCTGGTGACGATCAGGGAACAGGTTTCCAGCGCGAATTCCTCGGCTTCGATCCGGCGGCTGATCCGGTAGGCGGATTCGAGCTTCTTTTCGGAAACCCCGCTTTCGAGGAGACGCGCTTTCTTGACCCGCCCGAGGGAGTGTCCGGTGAACGCGAAGGGGACTCCGAGGAGCCGGGCCAACTGGCCGCCGCCGTACCCGGCGTCGGCATAGTGGCCGTGGATGAGATCGGGCGCGGCGTGGTTGCGCTGGAAATAGTTCAGGCACTGATCGACGAAAACCTCCATATAGGGCCAGAGCTTCGCCTTGTAGAGGTAGCGGCGCGGGCCAAAGGGGATGCGGATGATGTGTGCGTTTCCGCCGAGGGATTCCTCCGCCCGGGCGTAGTCCTCCGAGACGCGGTCGTCGAAAATCTGCCGGGTGATCAGATCGACCCGGGAGACATCCGGTTGTTCGGCCAGAGCCCGGGCCAGTTCCACGACGTATTTCGTCTGTCCGCCGGTGTCCTCGTCCCGCCCGAGTTCGAGATTTTTTCCGCGGATGAGGCCGTGCAGGCTGAGAAGGGCGATACGAATTCCTTTTTTCTGACTCATAAATGCTTTTGAGGATTCCGTTAGGGGAACCGTTCATAGTATTCTGGGTCCCATGGAGAATTTCAACCTCGAATCCGGATCGGAGCCCCGGGTCCTGGCCACCGACCTCGACGGAACGCTGATCCCCCTGCCGGAATCGGAGGAGAACCGGGCGGATCTGCGCCGTCTGGCCGACGCGATGGGGGAGGGGACCCGGGAGGTGGTTTTCGCCACAGGGCGCCATCTCGAATCGGTTCTCGAGGTGATGGAATCCGACGGTCTCCCCCGGCCGGAGTGGATGGTCTGCGACGTCGGCTCCTCGATCTACCGGAGGGACGCGAATGGAACCTACCGGTCCTTCGCACCCTACGACGACCATCTCGCCGGGCTTGTCGGAGAGATCGACCGTGCCGCCGTCGAGCGGAGCCTAGGGGTGATCGAGGGGCTCGTTCCGCAGGACGGGGCCTGCCAGGGCCGTTTCAAGATCAGCTACTTCGCCCCCGCCGACAGGGTGGAGGCCCTGGTCGGGGAAATTACCCGCGTGTGCGGGGAGGAAGGGTTGCCCTTCGCCTGCATGGGAAGCGTCGATCCCTTTGACAACAAGGGTCTGCTCGATCTACTGCCCGCCGGGGTCTCCAAGGCCTACGCGCTGATCTGGCTTTCGACCCACGCCGACTTCCGCCCGGAGGAGGTGGTTTACGCGGGTGATTCGGGAAACGACCACGCCGCCCTGGTCGCGGGATTCCGTGCCATCGCCGTCGGCAACATGGACCGCGCCCTCGCCGACCGGATCGAGCGCGAGCTTACCGGGCAAGGCCACCCGGAACTGCTCTTCCGGGCCGCCAAATCCGCGACAAGCGGAGTCCTCGAAGGCTGCCGCCACTTCGGCCTGATACCAGAACTCACTAAACCGGGGTCTTAGCGGGAGGTTGGTCCGCAAGTTGGATGCCCGCCTTTTGGCCGAGGAAAAATTGGAGGACTCCGAATTGATCGTAAATATCGAAAGCGCTATCGCGCTTCCTCTCCGGGGAATTTGTGGTTTCGGGATTGGAGAGGAATGGCGAGAGCCGTTTCTTCGGAATCGCGGCCGTCCGAGTATTCGAAATCAGCTTTTCCGCTTGGCGTGGGCCTCGCGGGTCTGTTCGACGAATTCCTGAATCGACCGGACCTCTATGGTCTTTTCGCGGAGAGCGCGGATGCCCCGGACCGCCGCCGCCGCACCGGAAAGGGTGGTCATCATGCAGATCCGGTGGAGAATGGCCTCGCGGCGGATGACCCCTTCGTCCTTGCGTGGCATCATGCCGACGGGGGTGTTGATGATCATCTGGATTTCGTGGTTCTTGATCAGATCGGAGACGTTCGGGCGACCGCCGTCGCTGATCTTGGCGACCGGGGTGACCGGAAAGCCGGCTTTTTCGAGAAAGGCGGCCGTGCCGCGGGTGGCGACGATCCGGAAACCCATTTCGACGAACTCGCGTACGATTTCGACGCTCCGGGGCTTGTCGGCGGGTTTGACCGAGACGAAGACCGTGCCCTCGGCGGGCAGGGAGGGTTGGACCGCCATTTGCGTTTTTGCGAAGGCGATCCCCAGATCCTCGTCGATCCCCATGACCTCGCCGGTGCTCCGCATCTCGGGCGTCAGGACGATCGGAGCGCCGAGGAAACGCGAGAAGGGGAAGACGGATTCCTTGATCGCGAAATAGGGCGGGATGACCTCTTCGGTGAAGCCGAGGTCGCACAGCCGCTCGCCGGCCATGACCCGGGCGGCCAGCTTGGCGAGCGGCACGCCGGTCGCCTTGCTGACAAACGGCACGGTGCGCGAGGCGCGGGGATTCACTTCGAGCAGGTAAACCTCGCGGTCTTTTACGGCGAACTGGATGTTCATGAGGCCGATCACCCCGAGGGACTCGGCGAGGGAATGGGTCGCGGCACGCATTTCGTCGATGATCGCCGGGTCCAGCGTGTGCGGCGGCAGGACCATGGCGGCGTCGCCCGAGTGGACGCCGGCGTATTCGATGTGTTCGAGCATGCCGCCGATGACAGTGGTCTCCCCGTCGCTGATGCAATCGACATCGACCTCGATGGCGTCCTCGAGGAACTTGTCGAGCAGGACCGGTTTGCCGGGGGCGGCGTCGAAGGCCTCGCGCACGACCGCCTTGAGTTCGTCCATGTTGTAAACGATGAACATCCCGCGGCCGCCGAGGACGAACGAGGGGCGCAGGAGAACGGGAAATCCGATCTGTCCGGCCATCTCGTAGGCTTCTTCGGGAGAGAGAGCGGTGTCGTTGACCGGTTGCTTGAGGCCGGTCTTTTCGAGGACGGCCTTGAAGCGCCGCCGGTCCTCGGCGAGGTCGATGTTATCCGGCGAGGTGCCGATGATCCGCACCCCGTGGGCCTTCAGATCCGTGGCGAGGTTCAGGGGGGTCTGGCCGCCGAACTGGACGATCACCCCGTCGCATTTTTCCTGGGAGTAGATCTCGAGGACGTCTTCAAGGGTCAGGGGCTCGAAGTAAAGCCGGTCGGAAGTGTCGTAGTCGGTCGAGACGGTCTCCGGATTGGAATTGACCATGACCGTCTCGTACCCGGCCTCGCGCAAGGCGAATGAGGCATGCACACAGCAATAGTCGAACTCGATCCCCTGTCCGATCCGGTTCGGGCCGCCCCCGAGGATCATGATTTTCCTGCGGTCGGAAGGGGTGATCTCGTTCTCGTCGCCGTAGGACGAGTAGTAATACGGGGTGGAGGCCTCGAACTCGGCGGCGCAGGTATCGACGAGACGGTAGGTGGTCCGGATGCCGAGGGCCTCCCTCTTTTTGCGGACGACCGGCCGGGTGGTGTCGCAGAGGCGGGAAATCTGCTGGTCGGAAAACCCCATTTCCTTCGCCCGGCGGAGGTCGCCGGCATCGATGGAATCGAAAGGCCTCGCCCGGAGGGAGTCCTCCATCCGCCGGAGTTGATCGAGCTGGTGGAGGAACCACGGATCGATGGCGGTGATTCCGTGGATTTCGTCGATGGAGAATCCGGCGCGCAGGGCATTGCGCACGTGGAAGATGCGGAGATGGGTCGCCCGCGCGAGCCCGGCCCGGATGATTTCCGGGTCTTCCTCGTTCCACTTGTCGTCGGCGAAGCCTTCGACGCCGATTTCCATCGAGCGGATGGCTTTCTGGAAGGATTCCTTGAAGGTGCGCCCGATGGCCATGGCCTCGCCGACGGATTTCATGGAGGAGGTCAGGCTGTCGTCCGCGCCCGGAAACTTTTCGAAGGTGAAGCGGGGGATCTTCGTGACCACGTAGTCGATGCTCGGCTCGAAGCACGCCGGGGTCTTCCGGGTGATGTCGTTCGGCAGCTCGTCGAGGCTGTAACCAACGGCGAGCTTGGCGGCGATCTTCGCGATGGGGAATCCGGTCGCCTTGGAGGCCAGCGCCGAACTCCGGGAGACCCGCGGGTTCATCTCGATGACGACCATCCGCCCGGTCGCGGGATCGACGGCGAACTGGATGTTGCTGCCCCCGGTTTCGACCCCGACCTCGCGGATACAGGCGAACGAGGCGTCCCGCATGAGCTGGTATTCCTTGTCGGTCAGGGTAAGGGCCGGGGCCACGGTAATCGAGTCGCCGGTGTGGACCCCCATGGGGTCGAAATTCTCGATCGAGCAGATGACCACGCACTGATCCTTGTGATCGCGCATGACCTCCATCTCGTACTCCTTCCAGCCGAGAAGGCACTCCTCGATCAGCACCTCGTGTACGGGCGAGAGTTCGAGCCCGTTGGTGACGATATCGACGAATTCCTCCCGGTTGTAGGCGATGCCGCCCCCGCTGCCGCCGAGCGTGTAACTCGGGCGGACGATGACGGGAAAATTCCCGATCTCCGCCACGGCGTTCTCCGCGTCGGGGAGACTGCCCACCGTGCGCGAGCGGGCCACGTCGAGCCCGATCCGGAGCATGGCCTCCTTGAAAAGCTCGCGGTCCTCGCCCTTTTCGATGGCCGCGAAATTGGCGCCGATGAGCCGCACTCCATACCGGTCGAGGATGCCCTGGCGGGAGAGATCCATGGAAAGGTTCAGCCCGGTCTGCCCCCCCAGGGTCGGCAGCAGGGCGTCGGGCTTCTCGCGGGCGATGATTTTCTCCAGGATTTCGGGAACGAGCGGCTCGATGTAGGTGACGTCGGCGAACTCCGGATCCGTCATAATGGTGGCCGGGTTGCTGTTGACCAGGATCACCCGGTAGCCCTCCTCGCGGAGGGCCTTGCAGGCCTGGGCTCCGCTGTAGTCGAACTCACAGGCCTGGCCGATGACGATCGGGCCGGAGCCGATGATCAGGATGGAATGGAGATCCTCTCGTTTTGGCATGGGGAGGAACGATGAAGGATAGCCGGAGCGGGATGAAGCAAATTCTTTTCGTCACAAATCCTTCGGGGCATAAAGCTACTCCCAGAAGAAGGCTTCTTTTGCGGGAGGGCGGCTGCCGTGCCAAGGCGAAGCAGTGTCCTCAGTCGGCTGCTTTC
>CAZDRT010000120.1:0-10974 GCA_964507815.1 uncultured Puniceicoccaceae bacterium | reverse complement strand
ACACGGCTGAGGTCAATTGGTTTACGCCATCGTAGCCGAATTGCCAAGTCTGATCCGGCAGGCCGGAGCGCTGCTGCTGCCACTCCGTGATGAACCCGTCGGGGCTGTATTCGTACTCGTGGGCGGCGAGGATGCTCTGGTCGGCCCGGCGGTGTTCGATGCGCTCGAGGCGGCGGTCTTCGGCGTTGGGGAGATAGGTGAAGTGGGTGCTCTGACTGCCCGGGAGGTCGATGCGGCTGATTTGAGTCGTCTCGTTGAGGTAGTGGTAAGCGAAGGTGCCGAGCGGGTTGGTTTCGTCCTCAAGGCGTCCGAGATCGTCGAAGCCGCGCGTCAGGGTGTTGGCCGTGCCGTTGATGGTTCGCCCGGTGCGGCGGCCCAGTTCATCGTGCGTGTGGGCGATGGTGCCGTCGGTGAGCGGGCCGGTCACGGTGTGGACCTGACCGGCTCCGGGAGTCTGGCCGTCGTAGGGGTGGTAGGTCCAAGTCGTGGTGCCGGTGCCGTCGGTCATGGTGCTCAGCCGATCAAATGCCGGATCCCAAGTGTGGGATACCGAAGGAGTGGAATGGAGGGCATCCGAGTAGCTGATGGTGTCGATGTTGTTGTCGAGATAGTAGGTGAACTGGGTACTCTGGTCGAGAGCATCGGTTGTGGCGACGAGGCGACCGTTGTGGGGATCGTAATCGTAATTCACCTCGGTGCCATCGGGATAAATTTTTCTGGTGATGCGTCCTTGAATATCATAGCGCCAGCGGGTGGTGTTGCCGTTGGGATCGATGAGGCGATTGACGGCTCCGCAGGAGCAGTAATCGTATTGCGTGATCCGGTCTTCGGGATCGGTTTCGACCATGAGTTGGCGATTGCCGTTGTGCAGGTAGGCGGTGGTGCGTCCCTCGCGGTCGGTATAGGAAGAGACGTCGAGGCGGTGGTAGGTCCACTCCTCAAAGGTGTTGTCGGGGTAAGTGATGCGGGTGCGGCGGTCGAGGTCGTCGTATGCGAAAGTTCGGGTGTGGCCTTCGGAATCGGTGATGGTGAGGACGCGGCCATCGGAATCGTAAGTAAAGGTGCGGGTAGCGCCGGAGACGGGCCCTTCGACTTGGTAGAGGTAACCATAGCCGGAAGGAGTGTCGGTGTCGGGATCGAAGCTAAGGCGATGATCGTAGGTAAAGGTGGTCGTTTCGTTGAGCGCGTTGGTTTCCGTGAGCGGTTGGCCTTCGCTGTTCCAGGAATAGGTTGTGGTGTTGCCGGAGCCGTCCGTATGAAAACCGGGCCGATGGTCGGTGTAATTTCCGTATTCGGCAATGGTTTCCCAGGTGGAACCGACTTTTTGGCGCATCTCGAGCAAGTCGATTTGGTTGGCGGCGTAGATGGTTTCGGTTTCGCGCCCTACAGGGTCGATCGCCCGTGTTTGGAAACCGAGATCGTTGTAGGCGAATTGGGCGATTTGAGAGGTGCCGGTGTTGTCGCCGAGATCGTTGATTGCGCGGGCCACTTTGGAGACGAGGGAGGTGGAGCCGATGTAGGTGGGACTGCTCTGTCCTTGGTAATTGTAATATATCCTGTTTTCAAGGGGTGGCTTTTCAGATTCCAAAGTTGATGTTGAAGAAATCCCGGCATGGTTCCACTGGTAAATATACGCCTTGGTATAATCGAGAGTATCCCCCATTTCCCTCATGGTTTTAGTGTCCCAGTAGAATGTGTTTCGCCAATGTCGGGTGTGTGGGCTACGGGTGCCGATTACGCCGTTGAGGCTTGCGCTCACTTGGGAACTACGGGGTGTCGGGAGCGGATATTCATATGCATCGATCCCAGGTGCGGCATGGCGGTATTCTATTCGCTGCTTCAAACCCATGGGGTCAACCACCTCAATCCAACGAATGGTATCGCTTCCATAGAGGTCCGGAACCTCATCAAAAGTAAAAAGAGTGTCGCCATAGGGTGTGGTCAGTTTCTCGACAAAATCAGCGTTGGCTCCGGTGTCGGCGTAAGAAAATTCGGATTCGATTCCGGCGGGATCCGTGATCTTTTTCAGTCGCCCCTGAGCGTCGTATTCCAATAGTGCTTCCCGCCCGAACGGATCCCGCACTTTGGTAATTTTCAGGGAATCGGTGGGGTGTTCGTAGAAAAGATCTGTTTCCCGCCCGAGGGCGTCCCGGACTTTATTGAGCCGAAACTGACTGTCATATTCAAATTCGATGATGTTGCCTTGAGAATCGGTCCGGGATGTCAGGAATATCCGCCGTCCGGCGGTGGTGACGCCGTCCGAGAGATCGAATTCATCAACAGTGCCGTTGGGATGAGTGAGCTGATAAGAATCAGGACCGATTCGTTGCAACAGGTTGCGGGATTTTCTCTGGCGGTCGAAAAAACCTGTGCCGCTGCTGTAGCCGGAGTAGCGTTCCGCGCCCCCGCCGGAGAGGTAGTGCTTTACGGTGGCAAACTGCTGATTCGGATTGTCAATGATGGCAGAAACCCAATCGAAGGTCCACTTCGGGCCAAGGTTCGGGTAGGCGAAGACGGAGGGCTGGTTCACGTCGCGCTGGTTGTAACGCACTGTGAAGGCCATCTCCGGTCCGACTGGATTATTGTAGGCAAGAGGAGTGTCGGTTAGGTTGAGGCTCACGGCCATGAGATGGACATTCCAAACGGCCATACCCCGACCGTCTCCGCCACAGCCGACTTGATCGTCGCAGGGTCCGGTTTCATCTTCGTCGTATCCGTAAACATAACCGCGTCCCCAGACACTTTCGGCGGTTGCCTGGTCAACGGCTGACCAGCCAGTCGGCAGTGGATCGCCATTATCGGGGATTAGAAAATAACCGCTGGTCTCGTCTTCAATGGCTTCAGGTGTAACCCAAAGAGCATCGTGAAAAGTGGCATCCTCGACATGGTAGCGCCCGTCTTTGTAGGCGGTAATGGCAGCGAAGTGGCCGCTTTTCCAATGCACCAATGCGGGCAAGGGAATATCCGCGCCTGTGGAACGTTCGGCAAGGCGAAGAGGAATGTCCGCCTGATCGGCCCATTGGCTGTTTTGCCAGAGGGATGTTCCCTGTTGGGTGGACTCGGCCTCCAAAAGGATCTGGCGGTTGGGCCGCTCCGCATCGAAGTGGGCATAGATGCGGTCGAGTGCCATCGGACCGCAACGGAAGGCAATTTCCGGCTGGGCGTGCATCGTATGAAACCCCATTTTCGCCCCGGAGACGAACTCCGTCGCCACCCCTCCGATATTCCGGTTCTGGAGATCATCGAAAACATCTTCCATGACTTCGAACCGGCCCAGTTTCGAGTTGAGCAAGAGAAATTCCCCGATCGCACGATCAGCGAGGGCGCTGGCCCGGGGATGCGGCTCAGGTTCCAGACAACTCCAGCAACTTTCAAGGGTCTCCAATGCTCGAGTAAAAAAGCCTTCCCTGTAATAGAGAAGCCCCAGGTTCAACCGGATCGAAGGATTCCACGGGGAATTCGGATGGGTCGTCAAGTAGGTTTCCATGTCCTCCATCACCGGAACCACGTTTCCGACGAACGGCGTGAGATTGGCAAAATCTCTCAGCAGATCCTCCAAATCAGCATTCTCGGCTGTGCTCGGAGATCCATCCACCGGCCACAGTGGCTCGGGCAGCACCCGGAAAGCTGCCAGTTCCGCAGTCGTCGGGTCTTCCGGTAACGTCCGGCTAAACGGGAGTTCATCGATGCCAAATAAGGTTTGGGCAGCGGCAGCGGCAGCGATCAGGAGGGCAGGGCGGAAATTCATGGGAGGGAGGACTCGGGTATCGTTAAAGGTTAAGGTAGTAAGACAGCGGAAGTCGGCGTGGCTAATTGAATCATCGGTGCCGTTGTATCGCCCGGGTCCGGATCCGGTGGCTCGGGGGCGCTCAAGGGCAGTCCCAGCTTGAGGGCGATCCCGTCGAAAATACCGTCGCCCGCGGTGTCCCGGTTGAACGGGTCTGATCCGAGATTATGCTCTTGGTACACGGACAAACCGTCTCCGTCCAGGTCCGCGGAGAGCAATTCCGACCCGGGGTCATCGCTGTAACGCAACCTCCAGAAGAGATTGGTGCCCGGGGAGTCGAAACCGAGCGTGATCGCCCCGGCCTCGCCCAGCTCCAACGTTGGCAGCAAAGTCCATTCCTGGAGATCCTCGGAATTCTCGATGAAGTAAAACTTTTCGTCGTAACCCCACCACGAGAGCATGATCTCGCCGGGGTTGCCGCCGCGATAAACGACCAGCCCGGAGTTTCGTTCCTGATCTTGGTTCGGGGGCTGTGTCGGAGGGGAGGACCGGAGGGTGCCGACGCACAGGACGGCCAGAAAGAAAAAAGGTGAGATTTTCATAGCGGGTCAAAGGAAGGGGGTTATTCGACTTTCCAGAAGTTGATGATCGTGTCCTTCGGCTCTTCGGGATTCTCCTCGCGCCATTTGCGGTGGGCTTCGGCGAGGGCCTCCCGCCGCTGGTGCCGGACCGCGAGCGTTCGCTCGTTGGCGAGATAGTAGGCGTGGATGGCGTCGAGCCGATCGAGGACCCCCTCCGGGATTTCCTGCTCCGGCTGGGCGAGAAGGAGATACTCCGGAATTTCCATCGAGACGAAGAGGCTTTTGTCGGGCCGGGTGCGCGGGGTGTACTGCACGCCGAGGGCGCGGGCGTCTTCGGCAAAGCGGGTCTCCTTTTCCCGGTCCACGCTCTCGACCATTCCGAAAAAGCTCCAGTGGGCGGTCTCGTCCTCGAAGCTCCCGATCACCTGGAGGTAGGTGAAGGGAACGTTGCTGAGCGCCTCGTAGCGCCCGCCTTCGAACCATAGGCGGATCTCGCTGACCTCTCCGTCGTAAACCGTGGCCGAGAGGGAGATGTTCTTCGGCGGCTTGGCATCGGCTTGCCGACGGAGGAATTCGGCGAGTTCGGCCTCCGTTGGTTCGCGCCGGACCGGGTCGCCCCCCTCGCGAACGGGCGGAGCCGGGGGCGGAGCGACCCGGCGGAAGATCGTTTTGGTCCCGTCGCTCTTGGCCGCCTCCCATTCGGCGAGGGCGGGCCTGGATTCCAGGGCCTCCCGGCGGGCGATCTTGGCGGTCGCCCGGGCGGTCATCCTCGCCTCGACGATGGCCTCGGCTTCGGTTGCGGTGAGTTCGACTGCCGCAGCCTCGCTCCGATCAATAGGTTTTTCCCGAGCCTGCACGGGAAGGAGGGTCAGGGCAGAACCGATAAAAACGATGAGTGGCTTGGAGATTTTCATTGGAGCGGTTGGGTTGATTTGGCAGAGGAGAAAGGGCGCAAGCACCGAGGAACACGATATAAAAGTTAATTTCCGATGGTTTTACTGTCGATCCAAGTATATCGTCAAGCCCATTTTGCGCCCTATTGGGACGTTCCTCGTTGCTGGATTCTACGACACAATAGGACGTGCCATCAAGAATCCCGAGAGCCGAACTTGAACCCGAGCTAAAACGCTTTGGAAACAACCTGCGTCGGGAGCGAATCCAGCGGGGATATACCCAGGAGAAGACAGCCGAATCAGCGGGGATTGCCCTGCGCACACTACAGAAAATCGAAGCAGGGCAAATCAACATACTGGTCACCACTGCCAGACGCCTTCGGGGGGCTATCGGGTGTCCATGGAAGAAGCTGATGGATTAGGCTTCGAGGAACGACTTGGACGATCAAACGGGCCGGGAGGTCATCGGGGAAGCCCCGATGCTACCCGAAACATCGATGCTCTTGACCGCCATAGCCTTGGCGACGGCGGTTCATCGATGAAGAACGAGTGCGATGATCGAACGGGCCGGGTTTTCATCCGCGAAGCGAGGGATGCTACGGTAGTATCGATGCGGAGATCATCGGGCAAGGCCCGACGCTACGGGGATCGCCCGCCGCGGGCTGTCGATCTTATTCCGAGACAACGTAGCGGTTGGCGATCGAGATGCCGCTCAACATGGCCCCTACGATACCGAGGAAGCCCTGGTCGGTTCCGCAAAGGTAGAGATTTTCGAAGGGGGTCTTGCCATCCTTGGCCTTGCGGGAGGATCCGTAGACCGCGCCGCCCAAGTGGCCGGTAAAACGTTCGACGGTTCGCGGGGTGAACATATCGCGGGCGACCAGATGCGGGGACGGATCCTCAGTCGGCGGCGGGAGTACTCGTTGGGCGACCTTCCGAAGCCGGACAAACCACTCCTCTTTGGCTTCCTGGTAGGCGTCCGGTTCGAGGGCGGTCCACCGGTCATAGTCGGCCAGGGCAGTCAGGCGGACCAGGCCCTCTTTCAACTCGCGCCCCTCGCCGTAGTCGTAGTGGTTCGGAATGCAGATCACGCCGCTACAGGGATCGACCAGGTCCTCGGCAGGTCGTCGGTAGCGAAACTCCGGTCGTGTCGAAAAAAAGGTAATCGTGTCGTTCCAACCGAAAAGCCCCGGATTGGTCCGATAGACGGAGATGGTTTCGACAAAGGAAAGACGGCCCACCGGTTCGCGCTCCTCGACCAGACCGCAGAGCCGGTTCGTTTCCACCAGACCGGCGCTGGAGAGAATCCGGTCCGCCCGGATTTCGGAGCCATCGTCCAGCTCGAGGCCGACGGCCCGGGATGATTCGGTCACGATCCGGCGCACGCCGCAGCGCATTCGCCGTGCGCCGCCGACCTCCTTCAACTTCCGGAGCAGGGCGCGGATGATGGTGCGGACTCCTTCGACCGGACGGGAGAAGCCCTCCAAGTAGAGAGAGCGGAAAAGGATCGCGAACTGGTCGAGGTCGATGTCGTCCTCGATCGCGCTGCCATAATAGAGGACCGGACAGAGGATCATCTCCCGCAGGAGCGGATCGGGAATCCGGCTTTCGAGAAAGGCACGGGCGAGTTGCCCGCGGTCCTCGAGCGCGGTGGCGTCCCGCTCCCGGACGAACCGGATTACCTCGCGGAATCCGTCGATGCTCCCGGGAAACCGGGCGGCGACCTCCTCTTCGAGGACCTCCGGGTCGTTGGTGAAGCGGAGGCTGACCTCCGGGAAAGCGATGCGCGAGCCCTTTTGCGGGTTGAGATCAAAGGCTTCGCGCGGAATCCGCAACTGCCGGAAAATCTTGTTCAACGGCGCTCCCCGGCTGCCTTTTTCGGCGAAATTCGTCAGAGCGTGGAGCCCGACGTCGAAGGTGCGCCCGTCCTGGCGGTAGAAACTGTTCAGCCCTCCCGGGGCCTCGTGCTTTTCGAGCACGAGCACCGACCGACCGGCGAGTGCGACCCGAATGGCGGCGGCGAGCCCGGACATGCCGGCTCCGATCACGACTACGTCGAAGCGGTCCATCCCGTCCAGGGTCCGCGGGGTCGGTGCCGCGGATCAGGCCGCGTTGAATTTCGGGGTCAGGTACTCCCCGCAACTGTCGAGGGAGGCAAGCTTCGGGTAATCCTCTTCGGGCACCTCGATCCCGTGCTTTTTGCGCAATTCCATCACGATATCGAGAAAATCCATCGAATCGAGGTCGAGTTGGTCGCGAAGGCGGACATCCGGCTTTACGTCGGACAGGTCTTCGTCGGGCGCGATTTCCTCGATGATCTCGAGAACGATTTTCTGGACTTCTTCTTTTGTCATGCTGTCGAAAGGATTATTCGGTGAAACGGGTTACGATCAGAGCGGAATTGGTGCCGAGCATCCCGAACGAACTGTTCAGGATGGCCGAGACCGGCACGCCCTCCTCCGGCTCTGAAATCACCAAGTTGGGCAATTCGCATTCCGGGTCAAGGCTATCGATGTTAATCGTGGGATGGACGGTCCGGTCGGCGAAGGACGGCAGATTCCCGGCCAATTCGAGCGCGCCCGCCGCCCCCATGCAGTGGCCGATGTAGCTCTTGGTGTTGTTGACGCGGGTCGGGCCGCCCGCCGGGAACACCTCGCGGATGGCCTTGCACTCCTGGATGTCGCCCTGGGGGGTGGCCGTCGCGTGGGTGCTGACGATCCCGATGTCCGCCGGTTCCATCCGCGCCATTTCGAGGGCCTTCCGCATGCACTGCGCCTGACGTCCGGCGTCGGGGAGGACGTAATCGGTCGCGTCGGAGTTCATGCACCAGCCCGCGATCTCCCCGTGGATGCGGGCACCGCGTTTTTTCGCGTCGGAGAGGCGCTCCAGAACATAGAGCGCCCCACCCTCGCTGACCACGATCCCGTTGCGGTCGCGGTCGAAGGGACGGCTCGCCCGGTTCGGATCCTCGTGGGTGGCGAGGGCCCCCTGGCTGCGGAAGCCCGCGAAGATTCCGAAACTGCGGATGCTTTCACTGACCCCGCCGGCAACGGCGACATCCACCTCCCCCAGCATGAGCATCTGCGCGCCCTGGATCAGCCCCGCGTTCCCGGCGGCGCAGGCGGCCCCGATCGTGTAGTGGGGGCCGTGGATCCCAAGGTTGAGCGTCACCTCCCCCGCCGGATTGTTGGCCACGGTGCGGGGATTGTGGTGGTGGGACCAGAAGCGGGTGTCGTAGTCGAACTGGGAGATGTTATAGACCTCGTTCTCGGTCTCGACGTTTCCGTGCTCGGTGGTGCCGACATACACGCCGATGCGGGCGGTATCCATCGCCTCCCAGTCGAGCCCGGAATCGGCGAGCCCCTCGCGCGCGCAGTAAATGGAGATACTGCCGGCGCGGGTGCCCACCCGGATTTCGCGTTTTTTCTGGTACCGCAGCGGATCGAAATCGCATATCCCGGCGGGCGCGACCCCCATGTAGCGCAAATCAACCGTCCCGATCCGGGGGCGGCACTCGAGGAGGTTCCGCCGGAACTCCCCGAGATCATTTCCGTTCGGGGCGGTCAGGCCGATTCCGGTGATTACGATCCTGCGGTCGTCGTCCTTCATGGATTCTTTTCCTTCCCCCCGGATTGCGTTTGGTTGATCCGGCCGCGCAGCGTGCTCCGGGTGATTCCCAGCAAATCGGCGGCCTTGGAAAGATTGTCCTCACATTCACTCATCGCACGCCGGATCATCGCATGCTCGACCTCCCGGAGCAACTGTCCGGGTGCGTTCCCCGCGAGGACGGCGAAAAGACGGTCGAAAAGGGCTTCGGTGTCGTCGGCGTCGGAACCGGCGGCCCCGGCGGTCTCGTCCGACGGGACCGGACGCGGCTCGCCCCCGCCGTCTCTCCGACAATCGGAGGGGAGATCATCGACCAGGATCGACGGCCCCTGGGCGACCACCGCGCTGCGGTAGATCACGTTCTCCATCTCCCGCACGTTGCCGGGCCAGGGCTGCTGTTTCAGGATTTCCAGAGCTTCGGCGGAAATTTTCCGCGGCCGGATCTTCTTCTCCTTGGCGAGGCGCTGGAGGTGGTAGTCGATGATTTCCGGGATATCGTCGCGGCGTTCGCGCAGGGGCGGTATGCGGATCCGGAAGACGTTCAGCCGGTAGTAGAGATCCTCGCGGAAATCCTGGTCGGCGACCATCGCCTCGAGATCGCGGTTGGTCGCGGCGATCAGGCGGACATCGACCCGGATTGGGCTCGTGCCGCCGACGCGCTGGATCTCGCCCTCCTGGATGGCACGGAGGATCTTCGTCTGCGTCGGGAGCGCCATGTCCCCGATTTCGTCCAGAAAGAGAGTACCACCGTCGCAAAGCTCGAACTTCCCCTGCCGCTGGGCGGTCGCGCCGGTGAACGACCCTTTCTCGTGGCCGAACAGCTCGCTCTCGATCAGGTTGTCGGGGATCGCCGCGCAATTGACGGCGATGAAGGTCTTTTTCGAGCGCAGGCTGTGGTCGTGGATGCAGCGGGCGACCAGTTCCTTCCCCGTTCCGCTCTCGCCGGTGATCATCACGGTGGCTTCGCTCGCGGTGACCTGCCCCACCTGCTTCAGCACCAGCTGCATCCCCTCCGAGCTGCCTACGATTCCCTCCGCGTAATCCTCGACCTTCAGCCGGGGCTCGTAGTTGCCGGAGGAACGGCGGTCCCCGTGGGCGACGAGAGCCCGCTCGACCAGATCGGAGATCTTCGCGGGCTCGAAGGGCTTCATGAGGTAGTCGAAGGCCCCGTACTTCATGGCCTCGATCGCGGTCTGGGTGGTGCCGTGGGCGGTCATCATGATCACGACCGATCCGCCCCCGAGGGAGCGTAGGTTCTGAAGGGTCTCCATTCCGCTGATTCCGCCCATCCGGTTGTCGAGGAGAATCACCGCCGGCTTCTGCTCCCCGACCATGGCGAGCGCCTCCTCCCCGCTCGCGGCCTCAAGAAGACGGACGTCCATCTTCCCCAGCACGCGCTTGAGGGAGTAGCGGACCTCCTTGTCGTCATCGACGATCAGGACGGTCGCGGAAGGTTCTGAAACGGTTTTTGCCATAAACGAAAACCCCAACTGCTAGCGGACGGAAGCGCGCATGGCAACATCGCTGATGCAGGATCCGTAAAGAAGGGTGCAACCACGAGTGCGTGGAGGGAATATCGGAATTTGTTCGATAATCGTGCGTGAGCCGCCGAGCCACGGCGGGAGGGCGACTACCGTGCCACGGCGAAGCAGCGCCTCCAGGGGGCTACTTTCAGGAGGGATGAAATGTATGTGTTTTCCCGAGTAGTTTCAAAAGATCCCCGCGCGAAGACTGGTCCTCAGCGCCCGGTTTTCGCATCGGAAGGAAAGGTTCCGGATCACCTCAGAGGTTCGGTGGTATCCGCGGCCACTGCCACCTTCGGATCGAGGGGCAAGCCCCGCGACCACGGGGGAGTACCGAATCGCACGACCAAAGTCATGCGACTGCGTAGCTCGAAGAGCGGAGCGGTAGCGGTTGGCCGTGCGATGGTGGTGGTGGTGCCAGGTCCGGAACCCATCGGCCATCCCGGGCAAGGCTGAAGCCATGCCCCACGGGAATCGAAACCCATTGGCCATCCCGGGCAAGGCTGAAGCCATGCCCCACGGGAATCGAAACCCATTGGCCATCCCGGGCAAGGCTGAAGCCATGCCCCACGGGGAATCGGAACCCATCGGCCATCCCGGGCAAGGCTGAAGCCATGCCCCACGGGAATCGAAACCCATTGGCC
>CAZDRT010000119.1:0-11051 GCA_964507815.1 uncultured Puniceicoccaceae bacterium | reverse complement strand
GCGGCCACCACCACCTTCGGATCGAGGGGCAAGCCCCGCGACCACGGGGGAGACAGGGGATGCAACCACAAATGCGTGGAGGCGGGAGGGCGGCTGTCCTCAGCCGCCGCGGCACATCGGAAGGGGGATCCGATGCACTTCCGAAAGATTCCCGCGCCGCGGAATTTATTCCGTGGCTTTCTCGGTTTACGATAGAAGGTTCACCAAGGCCTCAATGACACCCATGAGACTCTCGCCGGCGACCAGTCCGGCCGCGATGACGATGAGATACTTCCGACGCCAGTCCGGGGCGGCGGCCCCCGCGGCCACGCCGATGAGGGCACCGAGAAAAAGGGAGATGCTGATCGATGCCGGTAGCACGAAGGCGAAGCCGATGCTCGGGGCGCTGGGCACCCAGTGTCTCCGGGACTCCGGAGCGAGCTTCTCGACACAGGCCAGGACCACGCCGACCCCGCCGGCGATGAGCATGGCGGGCAGGCATCCCTCGGGGATCGTGTGGAAGCCTTCGGCGAGCACCTCGGCCACGGCCTTCCAGGTGGCGACGGCCGGGGCGGGCCACTCCTCGGTCAGAAGCATGCCGTGCGGATCCGGAATCAGGAGCAGATAGGCGGCAGTCCCCGCGAGAGCGCCGGAGAGGATGCCGAAGACCTGGGCGACCGCCTGCAGGCGGAGCCGGGCACCGACGAGCATGCCCGTTTTCAGATCGTGGAGTAGATCCGAGCACTGCCCGGCCGCCCCTCCCGTGACGTTCGCCGCCATCAGGTTCACGGTGGTGTTCGTCGGCGAGAGCGCGCCGAAAGTCAGCTGGGTGATCTTCCCGAGCGCCCCGATCGGCGGGATCCCCGTTTCCCCCGAGACCCGGGCGGCGACGATCGCCAGAACGAATGTCAGCAGAACCGCGAGGACGCCGAGCCAGACCGGAATCGAGAAAATGGTGTTCTGGGCGACGGTCGAGGCGACCAGGGCGAGGCCGAGACCGATCCAGAACCAGGACCACGGGATGTGGAGCCGCCCGCCGGGTTGTTCTTCCGGGTCCAGGTTGGTCGCCTCGCGTCCCTCCCGCTTCGCGCGGGCCTGCTCCCGCCAGCCGCGGGCCAGGCGGCGCAGCGAGAAGGCGAACGAGGTCAGCGAGGCGAGCAGCATGAGGGAGACTCCCGGCCAGAGGAGCCATTCGAGGAGCGGTTGGTACCAGGACTCCAGGGGATCCGCCGGGCCGGGTTCGATCCAGCCCCGGTTGACCGCCCAGGGCCCGAGAACGAGCCACGCGAGGACCGCTCCGCCGAGGAGCGAGGCCCCGACGCGCATCCCGACGATGGCCCCGAAGCCAATCATCAGGAGCGACGGATCGAGCTGGAATCCGAGGTTGCGGAACGAGAAGAGTGGCACCCCCTTCGCGGCGACGCCGGGAGCGGCGGCCAGGCCGGCGGCGGGCGGAAGGCCGAGGGATGGGATTTTCGTGGCGAAAGCGTCGATGGCCTTGACGGATGCGGAGAGAGCCGCCGCTCCCGCGAGGAGTTTGATGCGGTAGATCGCGTCGCGGCCCCTGGCGTACATTTCCCGGATGGTTTCGGCGGTCGCCACGCCGTTTGGGAAGGGAAGTTTTTCCTCGATCAACATCTGCCTCCGCAGCCCGAGGGCGATGATGATGCCGGTAAAGCTCACCGTGAAGACCCAGATTGCGAGGATTCCGAAGGTGAACTCACGCCCGGTCAGAATGGTCAGGGCCGGAATCGGCGCGACGAGACCGGCGGAAATGATCGAGGCCGCGGAGGAGGCGGTGGTCTGGTTGATGTTGTTCTCGAGCAGATCCCACCGGCGTCCGACACCGAGCCGGTGCAGGCCGTTCCAGAGGGCATAGCTGATCAGGGCCGCCGCGATCGACATGTTGAAGGACATGCCGATCTTGAGACCGCTGTAGATGTTGCAGGGCGTCAGAATCGCACCGATTACGAATCCGGTCGTGATGGCGCGGAAAGTCAGCTGTGGGGGAGTTTGCTCTGCCACGCTCCGAACCTTGCGGTCTCCGGCTTCCTGTGCAACCCCGTTTCCCCCGGGAAGTCCCCGCATGACCGCGGCACCGGGTCTTCGAACCCGACTCCCGCCGCGGTTACCAGGAACTGCGGTACCGCACGTGTTCGTAGCAATCCGGCCGGATGGCGGCGAGAAAGCGGCTCGGTTGCAGCCTTTTCGGGGGGCCTCCCTGGGCCTGGACCATGGGGTAGGAGAGGAAAAGCTCGTCCTGGGCGCGGGTGACCGAGACGTAGAACAGGCGCATTTCCTCGTCGAGGTTTCCGTCCTCGATCGCGCGGTTGAGCGGGAAGAGACCGTCGGCGAGGCCGAGCACGAAGACGACGGGAAACTCGAGGCCCTTGGCCTGGTGGATGGTGGTCAGGCGGATGGCCTCCTCCCCGGGCTCGATCGAGCGGTCGCTCGATTCGGAATTGAGCAGAATCAACTGGGCGAGCAGTTCCGCGAGATCCTCGAAACGGGAGGCGAACCCGATGACTCCGACGAGATCCTCCTCCCGCGATTTCCAGTTCGGGTAGAGCGTGCGGAGATGAGTGCCGTACCAGCCCTCGACGGCCAGGCGCAGGACCTCCTCCGGCGTGCCGGACCGGGCCTCCTCGCGGCAGGCCCGGAGAGTCAGAACCAGCGACTCCCAGTCGTCCCGGGCGGGGGCCGGAACCTTGGCGACGATGGCCTTCGACCCGAGGATATCGAAAAAATCACGTTCGTGTTTGAGCGCGTGGTCGGAGGCGAAAGCATGGATTTTCTCGGCGGTTTTCGGACCGACCTTCGGCAGCAGGGAGGCGAAGCGGAGGAAGGCCGTGGTATCGCGCGGATTCGCCACGAACCGGATTTGCGCGACGAGGTCCTTCACGTGGGCCTGTTCGAAAAAGCGGACCCCGCTGGTGATCTGGAAGGGGATGCCCGCGCGCGAGAGTTCCATCTGCAGGTCCATGGCGTGGTAGTGGGCGCGGTAGAGAACGGCGATGTCTCCGTGGGAGCGGCCCTGCTCGAGCAGGCTGGCGACCGAGCGGATGACGAATTCGGCCTGCTGGCGGGTATCGACGGTCGAGACGAGCACGGGTTTCGTCGAATCGGGCCGGACCGGACGCAGTTCCTTGTGGTAGCCGCCGCCCGTGTTGCCTTCGAGGATTCCGTTGGCGAAGCGGAGGATCTGCGGGGTGCTGCGGTAGTTGGTCTCGATCTTGAAAACAGAGGCTCCCGGATGCCGGTCGGGAAAATTCATGATGTTGTGGAACTCCGCGCCCCGCCAGGTGTAGATGCACTGCGAATCGTCTCCAACCGCCATGATCCGGTGGTGAACTCCGATCCCATCGACGATGCCCGCCTGGAGGCGGTTCGTGTCCTGATACTCATCGACGAGGATGTGCTGGAACTGCCGCGAGCAGTAGTTGGCGAACGATTCGTCGGTCTGGAGAAGGCGTAGCCAGAGTTCGAGGAGGTCGTCGTAGTCGGCGACCTGTTGCTCCCGCTTGGTCTTTTCATAGGCGGTCGCGAAATCGGCGATCTTCGGGCCGAGGTCGGCGGGGTAGGGATAGCGCTCGGAGGCCATCCCGCCGACATCCCCGAGGGTGTTGCGGGCGTAGCTGATGAGGCTGGCCAGCACCCGCGGTTTGGGGTTGTTCTTGTTCTTCAGGAATTCCGGATCCCGTCGCCGCACGACATCGGAAAGAAGGGATTCCGAATCCCCCTGGTCGAGGATGTTGAATCCGGCCTGGATGCCGACCGGCGCTCCGTGGCGGCGCAGCAGCCGCTGGCCGATGTGGTGGAAGGTGCCTCCCCAGAAAAGACTGCCCGGCACGCCGGTCAGATCCTCGACCCGTTCGAGCATTTCCCGCGCCGCTTTGTTGGTGAAGGTCAGCAGAAGGATGTTCCCCGGCTCCACCCCCTGTTCGAGGAGCCACGCGACCCGGTAGGTGAGGGTGCGGGTTTTTCCCGATCCCGCTCCCGCGAGCACCAGCGAAGGGCCGAAGGGCGCGCTCACCGCCGCGAGTTGCTCCTCGTTCAATTCCGCCGCGAAATCAATCCCCGTTCCCGCGAGTGTCTCGGGGCGGTCCGCCTCTTCGAAAAAATCCATGGTGGGGGAGGATCAGGGACTGCGGGCGGAAGCGCAAACGAGAAACGCGGGGGGCCTTCGGGCAATCCTTGACTCGACCGCACGGCGGGAAGATTTTCCGGGGGGTCAATGCCAGTCGAAACCACAGCCGGAAATCCGGACCGCCGCAACTTGTACCTCACCGGTTTCATGGGAACCGGCAAGAGTTCGATCGGGCGCGAAGTCGCCCGGGCACTGCGATATCGCTTCATCGACTCCGACCGATGGATCGAGAAGTCCGTCGGAATGAAGATTCCGAAGATTTTCGCGGAGAAAGGGGAGGCGTGGTTCCGCGAGCAGGAGCGGCTCTTCATCCGGGAGGGGCATCCGACCGAGGGGTGCGTGGTGGCCTGCGGCGGCGGCTTGATCGTGCCGGAGGGCATGAAAGAGGAAGTCGAAAAACGGGGCTTGCTGGTTGCGCTGTTCGCCTCTCCGGAGACGGTCCTCGCCCGCACGGCGCGGAATAAGAACCGGCCCCTCCTGCGGGTGGAGGATCCGGAGACCCGTATCCGCGAACTCATGGCCGGACGGGATCCGGTTTACCGTCGGGTCGGCCTGGGCGTTTCGACCGACGGCCGGTCCTTCAGCGAGGTCCGGGACGCCGTCCTCCGGATCTACCGGGCGCATTCGCGGTCGGGTCGGTAAAGAAATTGTTGCAAATAAAGGCTTCCCTTCCCTCGAGAAAACCTGTCATGCTGGTGTCTTATGAAAACCATTATTCTCCTTATTCCGTTTCTCGCCGCTCTCTTTTTCTCCGTTTCCTGCACGGAGGGGGACGAAAAGAAAGCCCCGACCGCCGTCCAGCCGACCGACTCCGCGGACTCAGCGAAGGCGGATGATACCGCGAAGGCCGCCGATACTCCGAAGGCCGCCGATACCGCGAAGGCCGCCGATACCGCGAAGGTGGACGGGTCTTCGGCAGCCAAAGACGCCGGTGCATCGGCACCGTCCGCCGCCGATGCGGCGGGTGCCCTGTCTTCGGCCGCCAAGTCCGCTGGCGGGGGAGCCAAGCCGACCGCCCAACTTGGGGAAGCGGCCGGTTTTTCAAAAACCCTGACCGGAGCGTGGGACTCGATCAAGGGGATGGACTTCTCCGAGAAGGCCGCTTTCGTGAAGAAGGGTATGGATCTCGTCTCGATGGCCAAGGACAAGATCGGCATGTTGAAAAATCTCGCGCCCTTGCTCTCCGGCGACATGAGCGGGGAGCTGATGAAGCAGGTGGGTGGTCTCTCCGGAAACCTCGGCGATCTAAGCGGGCTTCTCGGCAAGGCCGGCTCCATCGGAGCGGGCGATTGGGGTTCCTACAAGGATCAGGTCGGCTCGGCGATCAAGAGCCTCTCCGGCGGTTTCTCCGGTCTGGGTTCCCTGTAACCACCCGGCTTACCTTTTCTCCAAGCCCCGGGGGCGTGGGAATTTCTCCCGGTAGGCGGGCACCTCGATCATCGGGCGGCGTTCTTCTTCGATGATCTCGAAGGTGACTTGCTCGTAGCGCTTCTCCTGGGCCTGGAATTGGCGGTAAACGGTCTCCAGTTGGGGCAGTCGGTCGAACATGCCGAAGGATTCCATCCGCCGGAGGAAAGTCTGCAGGATTCCGAACGACATCTTTCCGAGGGCGAGGGTGGTCTGGTTGCGGTGGACGCGCTGATCGAGGTCGGTCTGGCCGAAGGCGTCGAGGCCGTACTCGTGGTAAACGTCGAGGATGTGGGAGGTCTCCACACCGTAACCGATGGGGAAGGGGATCTTTTCCAAAACCTCCCGCCGGACCGCGTATTCGCCGGAGAGCGGTTGGATCAGGGCCGTCAATTCGGGGAAAAAGAGCGAGAAAAGGGGGCGGACGAGAATCTCGGTCACCCGGCCTCCGCCGCTCGGCCGGATGCCGTGGGAGAAGGCGAGGGGCCGGTCGTAGAAGGCCTTCACGTATTGGATCGGGTCGTTGTAGATGAGGGGGGCGACGAGGCCGTAGGCGAAGCGGGGATGGATGTTTTTGATGTCGGCGTCCACATAGCAGATGATGTCGCCGCGGAGTTGGTGGATCGCCTTCCAGAGATTCTCCCCCTTTCCGCGTTTGTTCCCCTCTCCGGGGAGGATCTCCGAGGCCAGATAGACGTCGGCCCCGAAAGAGGCGGCCACGGCGAGGGTGTCGTCGGTCGAGCCGCTGTCGATGACGGCGATCTCATCGACGAGCGGATAACGTTCCATGAGTTCGGAGCGGAGGATAACGACCTCCTTGCCGATGGTCTTCTCCTCGTTGAGGGTGGGTATGCATAGGGAGAGGGTCAGTCCCTTGCGCTCCTTCTCGCGGACGAGGGCGCGGATGTCCCAAAACTCGCTGTAGTGGAAGGTGTTGGTCTGGAGCCAGTCGTCGATCCTACTCATCGCAAAGTCCTCCGTCGATCGCCCGCAGAAGACCGATCAGTTGGGCGACTCCCCGGAAAACGGGGGAGATCCGCATGGTTTCGTTCCACTCGTGCAGATGTTCGCCGTGGGTGAGCCCGACGGTGACGGCGGGGATGTTCCGGTCGATCAGGGCGCACAGTTCCCCGGTGCTCGGGGCGATGACCCTTTCGATCCCAAGGGTACCGATGACCGAGCGGGTCGTTTTCACGAGAGGGTGGGAGAAGGAGATACCCCCCCGGTTGCGCCGGGCGACCACGTTCAAGGTAACCGCCACCTCGCTTTCGGCGGCCAATTCTTCGACAATCTCGCCAATGGTCTCCTCGAGTTGCTCCGCGCGGCCCTCTTCCTCGCTCTTGACCTCGAAACGCAGGCTGGCGGTCGAGGCGGCGGTGCCGAAGGTGTTTCCGGCCAGGATGGAGCCGAGGTTGATCGTGGTCACCGGAGAAGAGGGAAGGGGGATCGCCTGGACCGCCGTGATGAGGCGGTTGAGGACGACGATCGCGCTACCTTCGGGGAGCCGCTTCCAGTCGTACTCCTCGGGGACCTCGATCTGGATCTCGCCCCGGAGCATGCCGAGCGAGGCATAGCTCAGTCGCCCGAGCTGAACCGCCCGGAGGCCGATCCCGAAATCAATGTCGCTCGGATAGTTCTCGAGGAAAAAGCGGATTCCGCCGAGATCGCCGACCCCGATCGACTGCGAACTGGCCAGGAGGAGGAGATTGGATTCGAGCCGGACTCCGAGGCGCTCGAGCACGAGCGGGAGGGCGGAGAGCACCCCGAGTCCGAGACTGTTTTCGCAGATGCCCCGGCCGGTGATGGCGTCGGTGCCGAGAGTCATGGAGTGATCGGCGCCGGCATGGTGGATGGTGTCGAGGTTGGCCGAGAGGAGGATCTGCCGCTCGCCGGTCGTGCCGGGGAGAACGGCCGCGACGTTGTCCTTCTCGTCCACCGACACATGCTCGAGACCCGCCTCGGTGAACCGGTCGTTCATGAAGGTCAGCCTCCGGCCTTCGTCGAAGGTCGGAGCCGGGATCTCCCCGCACATCACGGAGTTGGCCAGAATCAGCTCCTTGAAGGATTCGATTTCGGCCGGATCGGGGATCAGGCCCGGTAAGATGTCACTTGAGGGAGTCATTGGGTTGGAATCGGGAATTGTCTGCGACCCAAGTGTTCCCGTGCAAGCCGTTTTCGGGCCAAACCGGTTTTTCGCCCCTCCGGGGCTTCGCCGGTCAAGAGCCCACCGACCACGAATATCCCGGATGCTACCCCAAGTGTGGGGCGGGCATTCGTCGTTACATGGCCGCTTCCCGACCGGCGTAGGCGTGGAAAATCACGTCGCAGGCCTCGCGGACCGCGCCGAAGCCACCCCGTTTGCGGGAGACCCAGGAGGCGGTGCGGATCACCTCGGGACTGGCGTCAGCCGGGGCGAGGGGGAAGGCGACCTTCTCCAGGAGGGGGAGATCCGGAAGGTCGTCACCCATGAAAGCGGCGCATTCCCAAGTCAGGTCCAGGGTGGTCAGCAACTCCCGCGCACAGGCGACTTTATCCGAAACACCGAGAAAGACGTGCGGGATGCCCAGCCGTCGGCAACGGTTGCGGACGGGGACGGAGGGGGATCGACTGATCACCGCGATGGGGAAACCCTCCGCAAGCAGCCGGGTGATCCCGAAGCCGTCCTTGATGTCGAAGCGGCGGAACTCCGATTCGCCCGACTCGGGGAGAAAAACGCCTCCGTCTGTCAAAACTCCGTCGCTGTCGAGAAGTAAGACCTTGATTTGTTCCCATTGGATGGCTTTTTGTGGTGCGATTCCCATCCGCTCACTCCAAACGAATTCCCTTGAAATTTCTACCGCAAAAACCGTCGATCCTGGACCTCGGTCCGGAGAGCCTCGGGAAAGCCCTGGAGAACGACGCCGTTCCCCCGTTTCGGATCGGGCAGATCCTCGACTGGGTCTTCAAAAAGGGCGTGGCGGAGTTCGCGGAGATGACGAACCTGCCCGGGGATCTGCGTCGATTGCTGTCGGATCGGTTCACCGGCAACCCGGTCGAGCCCGTCTTCTGGAAGCAATCGGGAGACGAGACCCACAAACTCCTGGCGCGGCTGGAGGATGGTTCCTACATCGAGACGGTCTTGATCGAGGCGCCAATGGTCGGCGTCGGGCGGGAAAGCTCCCGCTCGACCGTCTGCGTGTCCAGCCAGGTCGGCTGCGCTTACGGATGCAAATTCTGCGCCTCGGGGCTCGCCGGGTGGAAGAGAAACCTGACCCGGGGCGAGATTCTGGGCCAGTTTCTGCGGGTGGGGGATCGCCGTGCGGAGGCAGCGGGAAAGACGGTCCGCAACGACCACGTCCCCTTCGATAATATTGTTTTCATGGGAATGGGGGAACCGCTCGCCAATTTTGATGCGGTCGCGGGAGCGGTCGAAAGTCTGCATTCCGACTGGGGCTTTCGTTTCGGCGCGAGGCGGATCACCATCTCCACCTCCGGATTGGTTCCGGAGATCCGGCACCTCGCTGACCTCGGGGTTCCGATCCGTCTGGCGGTTTCCCTGCACGGAGCCTCCGATGAGGTGCGGAGCCGGATCATGCCGGTCAACCGGAAGTATCCCCTCGCCGAGCTGACCGAGGCGATCCGGTATTTCCGGAGCCGCCACAACCGGATGGTCACGCTGGAGTTCATTCTCATAGAGGACGTCAATGACTCGGTGGAGCAGGCGCGACTGCTGGCGGCTTTGGCGAAGGACCTTCACGCCCATGTGAACTGCATTCCCTACAACACCGTGGAGGGCCTGCCGTGGAAACGCCCGAATCCGCGGCGGCGGGAGAAGTTCGCGAAAATACTCGGGAGTGCCGGTGTGTCGGTCACCCTCCGCCGGGAAAAAGGTCACGACATCGACGCGGCCTGCGGACAACTCCGTCTCCGGCGCGAAAGCGCGGAGACTCCGGAGGATCCGGCCGCGCTCCCGGGTTGACGGGAACAAACCGGAGGGAGCGTTGCGGAAGTTTTTCCCGATTGGGCGGGTATGGCCCGGGCCGGCACCTGTGCCACATGGGGATCGCCCTCAGGCCCTTCGCCGTCCCAGCCATTCGAGAAGACCGGACAGGAAGGAGGTGTCGCCCTGAAAAGACCGGAGCAAATTTTCGGTTCGCCGGGTCAGTCGGTCGGCCCGCTCGCGGGCCTTCCCGAGGCCCTCGAGCGAAACAAAGGTGGTTTTCCCGTTTTCCTCGTCCCGCCCGCCTGATTTTCCCGTCTGCTCGGCGGACGCGGTGGAGTCGAGAATATCGTCGACGACCTGGAAGGCACCCCCGAGGGTGAATCCGAACTCGCGGACGATTGCGAGCTGCTCTTCCGGTGCCTCCCCGATCAATGCCCCCATCACGCAGGCGGCGGAGATCAGTGCCCCGGTTTTTTTCCCGTTGATCGCGGTCAGGGTCCCGGCATCGATTCCCCCTCCCTCGTTCTCGATATCCTCCATCTGCCCCCCCACGAGCCAACGGCTTCCGGACGCGTCGGCCAGTTCGGTGGCGAGGCGGACGGCCAGATCCGGATTGCCGGAGTAAGAGCGGGCGATGATGCCGAAGGAAAGGGTCAGCAGGGCGTCGCCGGCCAGAATGGCGGCCGCTTCTCCGTACGTCCGGTGACAGGTGGGCCGTCCCCGCCGGAGGTCGCTGTTGTCCATGGCCGGCAGGTCGTCGTGGACCAGAGTGTACGTATGCAGGCACTCGACGGCGGCGGCGGCGGGAAAAGGATCGCCCGAACCTCCGAAGCAATCGGCGGTCGCGCAGAGGAGGACCGGACGCAACCGTTTTCCTCCGGCCTCCAGGCTGTGGCGCATCGCGGCGTGGAGGGTGGGCGGTCGCTCGGCGGCCCGGGGAACGAGCTGTTCCAGGGCGGTTTCGACCCGGACGCGGAAACGGTCCATACGCTCTTCGAATGTCTTATTGGTCATGAGAAGGAATGTTGAATCAAGTGTTGCGTTTCTCAATGCGATTCACAGCTTTCGATGATTTTTACGATGCCCACATACGAATACGTCTGCTCCGCCTGCGGTCATGAGATGGAGGTCTTTCAATCCATGAAAGACGCCGCTTTGAAAAAGTGTCCGGCCTGCGGGAAAACGAAGCTATCGCGCAAGATCGGTCTCGGGGCCGGTTTGATCTTCAAGGGTTCGGGTTTTTACGAGACCGATTACAAACGTCAGGTCGAAAAGTCCGAAGGCGGCAAGTCGGACGACAAGCCGAAGGGTGACTCGAAGAAGGATTCGACGCCCGCCGCCGGTGCGAAAAATCCGGAGGCCGGCACCGCCCCGAAGAAGACCACGGCCAAAGAAGGCGCTTCCGCCTGACGGCGGGACTCCAACGGAAACAGCCAGATGAAATGCCCCTGCGGAAAAATCGAGAAAACTTCGGTTTTAGGTTGATCCGACCGGAACAGATCGCCAATCTGATTCTTTCTTTGCCCGGTAACTCAGCGGTAGAGTAGGTGGCTGTTAACCACTTTGTCGCAGGTTCGATCCCTGCCCGGGCAGCCA
>CAZDRT010000118.1:0-11064 GCA_964507815.1 uncultured Puniceicoccaceae bacterium | reverse complement strand
TGGTCGCGGGGCTTGCCCCTCGATCCGAAGGTGGTGGTGGCCGCGGACACCACCGCACCTCTCTAGACCGACACCCGACATCCGTGGAAACCAGGGTCGTCGCCCGTGCCGCCGGGGATCGGAGGGCAAGCCCACCGACCACGAGTATCCCGGACGCAACCACAAGTGGGGGGAGGGCGGCTGCCCCAGCCGCCGCATTGCGGGGACGGAAATGGAAAGCCACGGAATAAATTCGGCGGCGCGGGAATCTTCCGGAAGTGCATCGAATCCCCCTTTTCGATGTGCCGTGGTGGCTGCGGACACCACCCCCGACGTTGGCCCGGTCGGGCTCCGTCCGCATCGTGCCGAGAAGCACCCTCTTTTGCAGAATGTAGTCGCGCGGGACGGACTGGCAGGAACCCCAGCCCCATTCGAACCCGGCCTCTTAGGCGCCTTCGAGCATCTCCGCCGCGTGGGAGCGGGCGGTCGCCGACGACCGGTCGCCGAGCATCCGGGCGATCTCGGAAACCCGCTCGCCGGCGTCGGCGGACAAATCGACGAGATCGATCTTCGCGGTCTTTCCGGACTGTTCCTTCGAGACGACGAAATGGCCGCCCGCCGCCGCCGCCACCTGGGGAAGGTGGGTGATCGAAAACACCTGGTTGCGCTCGGAGAGCCGGGCCAGCTCGCGGCCGATCTCCCGACCGACCTCGCCGCCGACGTTGGCGTCGATCTCGTCGAAAACGAGCACGGCGGTCCGGTCAACCTCGGCGAGCACGGTTTTGAGCGCGAGGGTCACCCGGGCGATCTCGCCGCTCGAAGCCACTTTGCCGAGAGGCATGGCCACCTGGCCGACCGTGCCGGAGAACAGGTACTCGCACCGGGCCGTGCCGCGCTCGGTCCACGGATCGACCGCCTCGAACCGGATCTCGAAAACCGGCTTGCGGAAACCGAGCCGCTTCAGGAGCGCCCCGACTTTCCGCGCCAGCGGCCCGGCCGCTTTCCGCCGGGATTCGGTCAGCCGCTCACCGGCTCCGGCCACCTTTTCGCGCAGGGCGGCCTCCTCCTTTTCCAGACGGGCGAGGGTCTCCTCCACGTTCCCCTGGGAGGCGATCCGCTCCTCCATCGCGGCGCACTTTTCGAGAACGGCCTCGGCCGAATTGCCGTGGCGGCGGCGCAGCCCCATCCACGCCTTCATGTTGTTCTCGACCTCCTCGATCTCGTAGGGATCGACCTCGAGATGACTCCGGAGCCCGAGCAAATCGCCGGCCAGATCGTTCAGCTCGACGAGTAGTCCGTCGAGCCGGTCGGCGAGCGGCCCCACTTCGTCCGGCACCAGATCCCGGAGTTTTTCGGCGACCCGGTACACCTCGGTCAGTCGCTCGGGAGCCCCGCCGGTTCCGGAAAGCGCCTCCTCCAGAACAAGCAGGCGCTCCCCGATCTCCTTCGCGTGACTGACCCGCTTGAAATCCGACTCCAGCTTGGCGACCCACTCGGACGACACGTCCAGCGTCCGGATTTCGTCGATCTGCGATTGGAGAAACGCTCTTTCGTCCTCCGACAAACTGGCCGCCCCGCGGATCTCCCCGATTTTTCTCCGGGTCGCGGACCACTCGCGGAAAAGTCCGCGGTATTCGTCGAGCAGTTCCCGGTGTCCCGCGAAGGCATCGACCAGATCGATCTGGGTGGCGTGTTGGAAGAGAGCCAGGGGTGCCTCGGGTCCGTGCAGCTCAAGCCAGATTTCACCCAGGGACGCCATCTGGGCGAGAGTGGCCACCCCCCCGTTGATTTGGATCCGCTGCCCGCCCGCGGCCAGAATCCGCCGCCGCAGAACAAGAGTCCCGTCCTCGGTGGGGGGCACGCCAAGATCGGCGAGTACGGCATCGACCGGTGCCGGATCGGCGAACCAGAGAGTGGCCTCCACATCGCAGGCCTCGGCTCCGGTCCGGATCATCGAGCGGTCGGCGCGCTGCCCGGAGAGCAGCGACAGCGCCCCCATCAGCACGCTCTTGCCCGCCCCGGTCTCCCCCGTGACGGCGGTGAAGCCCGGAGCGCATTCCATTTCGAGGGAATCGATCAGGGCGAGGTCGCGGACTTTGAGATACTGGAGCACGGGCTGGGAACGAAAAGAATGACGGAGAACCAAAGGACAGATTCGCGGGCGGAAGTCGATTCCGGATTTTCGCACCCATGACGCTCGCCCGGAAAAAGATTCTTTCCCCGCCGCCTTTCCGGATCTATTATTTTTCCGATGGCCTTGACTCCCGCCGCTTCCCCAACTCCTTCCGCTCCCTAACCTAATTCGGACACAACCCATGTACAACAACGAATCATTCCCTCCGTTTTCACTCCGTCGCCTGATGACGACCTGCTTCGGCGAAGGCCGGGGTGAAAAGCTCTGCATCCTCATCGATCTTCCCGATCCAAGGGAAATCGAAAATTTCCGTTTTCTCTCGGACGAATCGCTCTCCATCCAGAACTACGGATACGAGGTTTTCTACAAGGGGTTCCAGAACGGCGACCTCGAGGCCCTCAATTACACCGGCGGAGAGATTTTCGCCTACCGCGAGTCGGGCGGCAGCAACCTCGATTTTGACGACGACTGCTACGATCCCTCCGGACGGCATCTGAGCCTGGAGAAGGATGTTTACCCGAACTACGGAATTATCCTGACCGTCTCCACTTTCTCGGCCACCGCCCCCCTCACCGCGCAGGCCAAAAAGTTCGGCTTCCGGGGGGCCACTCTGCACGGACTGAACCAGATCATCGTGGAAACCGGCCTCTCCGTCGATTACGAACAGGTCAGCGAGGAAGCCGAGGCACTCCGCCTCGGCCTCACGAAGGCGGACCGTTTCGAGCTCGATTTCGAAGTGGAAAACCAGGTCACCACCCTCACCCTGCGGACCGACGGCCAGGAGGCACAGAAAAGCCACGGTCTCTGCCCGCGCGGTAAGCCCGATGTCGCCAATCTTCCCGCGGGCGAGGTCTATTTCGTTCCGACGACCGGCAGCGGCAGATTCCCCTTCAAATACGACGAGGAAACGCTCGGGATGCTCACCGTCGAAGACGGAAAGATCATCCGTTCCCGCCTCCTCTACGGCGACTACGGAAAAATCGAGGAGCACAATGCCAAACTCAAGGATGATCCCATGACGGGCGCGCTCGGCGAACTCGGCTTCGGCACGCAAAGACTTCCGTTTTCCGGGCGGGACATCCAGGATGAAAAAATTCTGGGCACCTGCCATATCGCCACCGGGCGCGACGATCATCTCGGCGGCCACCTGACTCCGGATCTCTTCAAGCACCGCGAAAACGCCTCTCACGACGACGTTCTCTACGCACCCCACAAGACTCCGGAGATCAAAGTGAAACAGGTTCGGATGTATCGCGACGACGAGGAGACCGTCATCCTCGAGAACTATCGGCCAGCTCCCTACCTGCTGGAGTTGCTCGAAACCGCGACGATTTCCGCCTGACGGGCGGCTCTCGTAAAGTGAGCGCGAACGACACCGGTGCGATCGACTACGAGTCGGACCGCCTGACCGCCGAGTATCTGCACTTCCACTACGGATCGCCGGACGAAATCCTCCCGTGGGCGGACTTCGCCGCCCCGGCCCTCTCCTACGCGGAAAGGGTCGTGGCCGAGCGGTTCCCGGCCCAACCCGCCGGACGAGGGCTGGATGTCGGCTGCGCCGTCGGACGCTCCGCCTTCGAAATGGCGCGCTGGTGCGGCGAGGTGGTCGGCGTCGATTACTCGGCGAAATTCATCGGGGCGGCCGAAACCCTCCGCTCCGGCGGCGAGATCCGATACCGGATGAATCTTCAGGGCGACCGGGGGGACACCTTTTCCGCCCGGATGCCCGCCGGAGTCGATCCGGATCGAATTCGCTTCGCCGTCGGAGACGCCCATCACCTGCCGGAAGACCTGGGGTCCTTCGACTGGGTCCTGGGGGCGAATTTGCTCTGCCGCCTCCACCATCCGCGCCGTTTTCTCGACGCCCTCCCGCTTCTGGTCCGACCCGGGGGAATCCTTGTTCTCAACTCCCCGTTTACCTGGATGCGGGAGCACACCGATCCGGAGGAATGGATCGGCGCACGGGAAGACTGCGGCGACTCCGCCTCCGAACTCGCCGGACTTCTCGAAAAGGATTTCGAACTCATGGACGAATGCGACATGCCCTTCCTCATCCGCGAAACCGCGCGCAAGTACCAACTGACCTTCGCACACTCCGCGAGGTGGCGGCGGAGGTAGCGTGCGGCAGGCCCTACTCCGGAGATCCCGTCCCAATCAATTTCCCGCCGACCAGCTCTCCCTTCCCGGGTTCCGGACCGCTCCAATTCCCGCGGATCGCGATCCGTGCCGCACAGGCGGTTTTCAACTCCGGCCCCGCCCCGGTCAGGTATTCGAGCAAAAGGCTCAGCCCGGGGTTGTGACCGACCAGCGCGACCCGTCGAACCTCGTCCGGAAGCTCCGCCAGGACCCGCAGGAGATCGCCGGGCGAGGCCTCGTAAACGGCGGGCCGGAGGTGGACCCGGTCCCAATCCAGATCCCACGCCTTTCGGAGGAACAGGGCCGTATGGTAGGCGCGGATAGCCGGGCTGGTCAGCAAACGATCGGCGGGTGAACATTCCGCCCCAAGCTTCGCGGCCACCAGGGGCGCCTCCCGGAGCCCCCTCCCGTTCAAAGGCCGGTCGAAATCATCGAGTTCGTCCCGATCCCAGGAGGACTGGGCGTGGCGGAGAAGTATCAGCTCTTTCATTGACAGTCGATTGGGTCGGATTTGCCGATTTCCGGCCAGCGTCGCGCGGAGAACGGGATCTCCCCCCCCTGACTGCGGTCGCAAAGGGTTGTGACGTGGATCCTGATTATCGGCATGCCTCTGAACGGAAACTCCCCAGAATGCCCGAAGCCGACCGGGATAGGCAAGTTTTGGTTCGGGGAATTCCCGGGCTGGGGTGTAACCACAAGTGCGTGGAGGGAATATCGAAATTTATTCGATAATAATACCAGTATGAATACCGATATTACTCTGGTGTAAGAGGTCGATTTTGGTGCAGGTCTCCCAAAATTCCCGCGAGGCGGGTTCACATTGATGGGGGAAAGATGGGGGAAATTGTCTGAAATCTTCCGGTAGTCTGACATTAATAAGGGGGGGGGACACTTGTCCACCGCCTTTCCCCGGCATCCAATACCGACTCCACTCTGACGCCGCGGGACAGGAGTGTCCCAATCCCTTATCGCCGCGCCTCCCCTGCCGGAGGGTGGACACTCCTGTCCACCCTCCGGCACACCCGGATGTCAACCAATATTGGACCCGGTCGGAATCGTTCGATGGGGTTGATCAGCGCGGGCTCACCCGAGTCCCCGCACGTCGAGATCCTCCTCGTCGAGCCCGAGCAGGTGGCCCAGCTCGTGGAGGAAAGTAATCCGCACCTCTTCCCGGAAGGTTTCGGGGTCGTCCTCCGCAAAATCCATCAGGTTCCGCAGAAAGAGGAGGATGCGCGCCTGGCCCGGTTCGTCCTCCGCGGCCAGATCGCCCCCCTCGAAGAATCCGAGGAGATCGGGCTCCCAGCCCTCTTCGATCAGGTGGCGGGGCACTTCCTCGAAAAGCAGGACGGGAATTTCCTTCGCCACCACGCGAATCTGGTCCGGCAGCTCGCCGATGGCGGTTTCGACCACCTTTTCCGCCGAGGCGACGAGGCCCCGCCCCGATCGGTTATTCGCCATCGGAGAGGGACGCCGCTCCGAGTCCGCGCAGGACCCGCCCGTGCAGGCGTCGGCCGGTGGTCGCCACGAGTGAGGATCCTTCCTCCGGCGGCCTGCCGTCGAATCCGCTGACAACCGCCCCCGCTCCCCGGAGCAGAGGCAGCAGGGGCAGCAGGTCCCACGGGCTGAGGACCGGATCAATCATGACGTCGGCCAGGCCGGAAACCAGGGAGAGATAACCGAAACAATCGCCCCACGACCGGACGAGAGCGGCTTCGCCGAGCATTTCCGCAAAGGGGGTGCCGAGGGTCGATAGCCGGGGATCGGCCGGGTCGGTGAGGAGAAAGGTCGCGTCTTCCATCGGCCGGGGCGCGCGGACCCGGGCCGGCTTGCCGTTCAGCCAGGCCCCGCGGTTGTCGCCGACGGCGAGCCGCCCGAGGACCGGCTGGTGGATCAATCCGACCACCGGACGGCCCCGGTGGAGCAGTCCCACGAGGGTTCCGAAAAGGGGCACTCCGTGGACGAAACTTTTCGTCCCGTCGATGGGGTCGAGAATCCAGACGAACTCGCGGTCCCTCCCCTCTTCGCCCAGTTCCTCGCCGATGATCCCGTGGTCGGGATAGCGGGCGGCGATCCGCCCGCGCAGGAGAGCCTCCGCCTCGAGATCAACCTCGGTAACCGGGGTGCCGTCGTCCTTGCTCTCGACCGCGAACGACCGATCCCGGAACCGGGAGGCGATCCCCTCGCCCGCCTCTTCCGCGATCGCCGAAGCAAAGGCCACGAACTCGGCCACCGCCCCGGCGGAGAGGGAGTCGGGAGAATTATCCGCTGAATCGACCATCGTTCACAAGGATTCGCGCGAATCCGCCCCGTGCAAGCGCAATTCAACCCAGTTCGAACACGCCCGCCACCTCGACGGCGGCACCCTTGGGCAGTCCGCCCACCGAGACCGCCGCCCGCGTGTGAAGGCCCTTCTCCCCGAAGATCTCCACGATCAGGTCGGAGGCGCCGTTCATGACGGCGGCGGCGTCCTCGAAATCCTCGACGGCGTTGACGTAGCCGGTCAGGGAGACGACCCGCCCGATCCGGTCGAGATTCCCGATATGGGCGCGGAGCACGGCGAGCAGATTCAGGGCGCATTGCCGGGCGGCGGCGGCACCGGCGGCGACATCGAAGTCGCGCCCGACCTTGCCCCTGTGGGTCAGCCCGCCCGCCCCGAGAGGCAACGCCCCCGAGACAAAGAGCAGATTCCCGGACCGGACGACCGGCACGTAGGAACCGACCGGCTCCGCCGCGGCGGGAAGGGTGACCGGTTCGAGGTTCTTCTCGGCGCTCACGATGCCCCTCCCATTTTCTTCGCCCCCCAGAGACCGCGTTCGGTGATGATGCGGGCCACCTCGTCGGGAACCAGGTCCCGCCACGATTCATCGCCCTTCCCGATCTTCTCGACGACGAAGCGGGAGAGGATGTTCATGTTGGTCACCTCGTGGTTCTGGACGGCTTCGATGAACCCGTTTTCGATCAGATAGTCGTACAACCCCTTGAGATGGTCTTCGACCTGAAGGTTTTCGGCCGTGATCATCACCTCCTTGCCGAGCGGGCTCGCCGCCATGGCCTTTTCCATCTCCTCGGAATCCAGTTCGTTGCGGTAGGCGTTGAAGCCCGAGGCCGTCATCGGATAAATGTAGAGCTTGAAGTCCTCCTTGAAGAGGCGGCCGAAGGCTTCGAGGATCCCGCCCTCCAGTTTCTCATAGTGCTTTTCGTTGAGAATTTTCGAGAGGGTGTTGACCCCGAGAACCATGCCGATCGGGAGAGAGGTGTAGCGGCGGAAGTAGGCCGTCAGCCGGAAGAACTCAAAAAAGTTCGACACGATCACCGAGTAGCCGAGGCTGTTGATGATGTCCGTGCGGTGGAGGAAATCGTCGTAATCGATCCGGCCCCCCTCCTTTTTCTCGAGGGTGTTCATCGTGATCTCCATGGCCACCTCGACGCCCTTCCCCATGACTTCGGGGAGCTGGAGAAAACGGGCGCCGGCGCTCTCGAGCATATCGACGTTGACCTTGGTGACCGGGCGGAAACTGCCCCGCTCGACCAGGAGGGCTTTTTTGTGGAGGATCTCCGACGGCTGGAGTACCGCGTTGCCCGCCGCGAACATGACCGCGTTGGTCAGGCCCGCCTCGACCAGTTTCAGGCTGAGAATGCGGTTGTCGGAACCGGCGAAAGCCTCGCCGTCGAACTCGATCATGTCCACTTCGATGCGGTTCCCCTCGAGGTTGTCCTTCAGCGAGCCAATGAACAGGTCGGGATCCTCCTCGTAAAAGAGGCCGCCGTGAATCATGTTGACGCCGAAAATCCCGAGAGCGTCCTGCTGGAGCACGTTCGAGTCATCGAGCATCCGCACGTGGAGGATGATGTCGCTGGCCGGCCCGCCGGGAGCCATCTGCATGCGCAGCCCCATCCAGCCGTGGCATTCGTTCGTCCCCTGGTAATTCCGGGCCGAAACCGTGTTCGCGTACACGAAAAACCGGGTCTCCTCGCCGCGGTCCTCCCGGAGTCTGTCCTCGAGGAGCCGGTACTCGTGGTCGAGCATCTGGAGAAGCCGATCCCGCGAGACGTAGCGCCCCGCCTTCCCGTAGATTTCGTCGCTGAACTTCATGTCGTAAGCCGACATGCTTTTGGCGATCGTGCCGGCCGCCCCCCCGGCCACGAAAAAGTGGCGGGAGACCTCCTGCCCCGCTCCGATCTCGGCGAAAGTGCCGTAGAGACTGCGATCCAGGTTGACGGTGAGGGCCTTGCGGTTGGTGGTCAGTGTTTTGCTTTCCATTTTTATCTGTGTGTTAGTGGTGTGGTGCCCGTCCTTCGCTCTGCGAACTCCGGAGGGTCTTCGAGAGTTGATTCTATTTTCGTCGCGGGTTGTGGGCGGTCAGTCCAAGGAGGGCGAGGACCGGCGTCAAACAAAGACAGCCGAGAATCGTCGCCCGGTAGGACCCGGAGACATCGAAAGAGAGACCGAAGGCATAGGGCCCCACGGCGCTGAAGACAACCACCGCCCCGGTGACAATTCCGTTGATCGAGCCGAGATGTTTCCGCCCGAAGAACCGGGGCCAGGGCACGTTGATCAAGATCCCGAAAGTTCCCCACGCGCACCCGCTGCCGGCGGCGAACGCCCACAAACCGGGGCCTTCGCGGAGATAGAGGAGCCCGGACAGGCTGACCGTCTGGCAGGCCATCATGAAGAAAAGCAGGTAGCGGAGCCGGACCCGCTCGGCCACAAATCCCAGGCCGAGCGAGGTCACCACGTTGAAGATTCCGACGAAAAGGAAAAGACGGAGCGCGGCCTCGCGCGATAGCCCGCCAAGGTCGCCGCCGATCGATTCGAGGTGAAAGGCGGTCCCGGTCCCGATGAAGGCGTTCATGGCCAGGCCGGAAACCATGAGCCAGAACGCCGCCGTGCGCATCGCCTCGCGGGCGGTGAAATCCCTCCGTTCGAAGACCCCGCCGGGAGAATCCCCGCCCCCTTCCGACTCGTCATTAGGCCGCCGCACCGGAATGCCGCACTCCTCCGGCGAGTTCCGGAAAAAAAGGAAGGAGAGCAGGCAGAACCCGGCCCCGATCGCGATCCCCATGATCCGCCAGGTCTCCTTCCACCCGAAGGCGGCGACCAGCCCCCCGAGCAGAACCGGCGCGCTGGAAAAGGAGAGCGAGAGGATCATCCCGTTCACCCCGGCCACAATGCTCCGCCAACGGACGAACCACCGGAAAACCATGGACCGGCACGTGGTCATGATCAGCCCGAGCCCCCAGAAACGCAGCAAGAAAAAGATGAGGAACAAAAAGAGAAAGGCGGAATGCTCCGCCGAGAGCCCGAGCCTTTCCAAACCGGCCCGCAACGGCCCCGGGTAGCCGAGGGCGAGCATACTGAGCCCGAGACACGCGTAAGAGACCATGCCCGAGAGGCGGACGCCGAACCGGTCCACCCAGAAGCCGGCGAACGGAATGGCGAGGCCGGCCGCGATGGTGCCCCAGGTAAAGGCGAAGGTCAGGTTGACCCGCGAAATGGAAAGCTCCGTCATGACCGGCTCCACGAACGGGGCGAACCCCGGCGGGGAGGCCGGCGCGGTCGCCATCATCCCGAGAGTGCCCGCCACGGCCACGATCCAGCCGTAGAAAAAAGGAAACCGGGCGGGGTCGAACGGGAAGCGGGGGCCGAATCGCCGGCGGCGGTCCGGCTCAACCTTCATCGCGCAACCACTCCAGGTAGCGGGCGAACCCTTCCTCCATTGGTACCGCCGGACGATATCCGAGCACCTCGCGGGCGGCCCGCGACGAAAACCAGTGGTCGGTCGCCAGTTCCCTGGCCACGAAACGCGTCATGGGAGGCTCGCCCGGACGGCCCAACCCCTTCCAGAGCGCCTCGCAGACCCCGCCCGCCGCATACGCGACCGGCAGCGGCACTTTCCGCCGGACCTCCGGCCGCCCGGTCGCGGCGAGCACCCGGTTCACAAAAGTCCACAGGCCGACCGGCTCGTCCTGGGTCAGAAAGAACGCCCTCCCCGCCCCCCTGCCCTCCCGGAGCGCGGCGATGGCCGCCACGTGCCCTTCGGCCACGTTGTCGATGAAGGTCAGATCCACCCGGTTCCTCCCATCGCCGACGATCCGGAGTTTCCCCGCGTCCACACGCTCGAACACCCTCGGAAAAAGATGGGGATCGCCCGGCCCCCATATCAGGTGCGGGCGGAGGGCAACCGTCCGGAACTCCTCCGAATTGGCGGCGAGCACCATCCGCTCGGCCTCGGCCTTGCTGGCGGGATACGCACAGGGAAACGATTTTCCATAGGGCATCGACTCGTCCCCGCCGCGAATGGGCCGACCGTTGAAGACAACGCTCGGAGTGCTGGTGAAGACGAAGGCGCCGGCCCCCGCCGCCCGGGCCGCCCCGAGAAGCACGCCGGTCGCCTCCACATTGGCGGCGCGGTAGTGCGGCTCCGGCCCCCATACCCCCGCTTTGGCGGCGGCGTGTACAACGGACCGGACCCCGTCGCAAAGAGACTCAGCGGCGACCGGATCGCACAAATCCGCCCGCCGGTACTCACACTCCGCCGGAAAATCGACAGGTCTCGCCCGCCGCCCGGTTCCCCGGACCGCATACCCCCGCGCGGCGAGCAGACGGCAAACCGCGCCGCCGACAAACCCGCTCGCCCCCGTGACCAATACCAATTCCGACATCGCAAGCAGAATGGAAGGAAGCCGCCGTCAACGGCAACGGCGAAACCGCGAAAACGGGGGGAGGAGGGTGTAACCACAAGTGTGAGGGAGGGCGGCTGTCCCCAGCCGCCGCATTGCGGGGACGAAAATAGAAAGCCACGGAATAAGTTCGG
>CAZDRT010000117.1:0-11130 GCA_964507815.1 uncultured Puniceicoccaceae bacterium | reverse complement strand
AAGCTCGCCGCTCCCAAAAAACGGAGCCGCGTGCTTTAGCCGCGGTTTTGCGCCGACGCACCCTCCTCCCAAGTCGGATCGATGAGGGTCGCGCGGAGCGGGTCCGGAATGCCGGATTCCCCCCGGCGCACCATTTCGGCCAGCATTTCCACTGCGGCGGCCCCCGTGCGGTCGTTGTGCTGGTTCATTCCCGCGATCTCCGCCCGCCCGGATCTCCATTCCAACTGGATCAACGCGATGTCTGCCGGCACCTCCCAACCCTGCTGCCTCAGCCAGTGGAGCGGGTGATTGTAGAGAATCAACAGGACATCCGGACAGCCCCGCTTCAGCCATTTGGCAAAGCGCGCGGCGGCCGAGCGGCTGTCTTTGCCTTCGAAAAGAGGCTCCACCTGATCCGATACCGGCAGCATCGCCTGTCCGGCGCGAAAGCCCGCGCTGAATCGGCCGTCCACCAGGCCGTCAATCACCGGATCCAGCACCAGTCCCGGACGGCGGCAGCCCAGTTTGATCGCTTTTTCCACCGCCCGCAGGGTCAGGATATAATGGTCCACACAGGCGAAATTCAAGGCCGGTTCCCGGGTCCGCACCCCCGTCACCACACAGGGGAAATCCTCCCAGAGCGGCGAAAACGCCTCCGGCACCCGGTTCCGCTTCATCAGGCCGACCAGGAGGATGCCGCAGATGCCACGGGTTCGCAAAATGCGGCGCAAACGCCGCCCGTTTTGCCCGGGCTCGTGCAAGTGAAATTCATCCATCCGGTATCCCAGTTCGGCGGCCCGCCGCCTCGCTCCCTCCACGTAAAGCGGTATCGTGGGATGCCGCTCAAAGGCCTGCGGGTCGGCGTTACCGTTGACCAGCGCGAAGGTGCCCCGGTAGATATCGCCACCACCCTTGCGATGGCCGGCCATCACCGCGCTCACCGCCGGATCCGCCACGTAGCCCAGCCGGTCGGCGATCGCCCGCACCCGCCGCCGCGTCGTCTCGGGGATGGACGCATCGGATCGAAGAGCCAGGGATACCCCGTTGCGGGATAATCCCGCTTCCTTTGCGATGTCGGCCAGGGAGGGCCTTTTGCGGGTAGGTTGCATTGCGTGAGAAAAAAGAAAGCGGGGGAATTTAAACAGCCACCCCCGTCCGAAGTAACCGCATCCTTTCATGACTTGACTTTACAGTCAAGTGAAAATCCGCTCGCAAGGGTCCCAGCCTTTCGAGTATCTTCATGAGATGATGCATTACTCTCTCGGTCTGGACTTTGGCACTAATAGTGTGCGGGCGCTGATCGCCCGCTGCGCCGATGGCGCGGAAACGGCTTCCGCCGTGTTCGACTATCCCGGCGGCGAGCAGGGCGTGTGGCTCGACGCGAGCGACGCCCACCTGGCCCGCCAGCACCCCGGCGACTACCTGCTCGGCACCGAGGCCTCGGTGCGGGAGGCACTGCGGCTGGCGGCGGAGGCCGATCCGGATTTCGCCGCCGACAAGGTGATTGGCATCGGCGTGGATTCGACCGGTTCCAGCCCGATTCCGGTGGATGCGCAAAACCGGGCGCTGGGGACGCGGCCGGAATTCCGCGATCACCCGGCGGCGCAGTGCTGGCTCTGGAAGGACCATACCAGTTACGCCGAGGCCGCCCGCATCACGGAGGCCGCCCGCGACATGCGCCCGCAGTTCATTGCCCGCACCGGTGGCGTATATTCATCGGAGTGGTGGTGGAGCAAGATCTGGCACTGCCTCAACGTCGCCCCGGATGTCTTCGAGGCCGCCCACAGCTGGGTGGAGCTGGCCGACTGGGTGCCCTCCCTGCTCTCCGGGGTCAGCGATCCGGCGGCCATCCGCCGCGGGGTCTGTGCCGCCGGACACAAGGCCTTTTTCTCGACCGACTGGGGCGGACTCCCGGACAAGGAGTTTCTCAGCGCCCTCGATCCCCGGCTCGCCGACCTGCGCGACCGCCTCTACGAAGAGGCTTTCGCCGCCTCAACCCCCGCCGGAGCACTCTGCCCGGACTGGGCGGAGCGGCTCGGGCTGCCCTCCGGCATTCCCGTCGCCATCGGCGCCTTCGACGTGCATTACGGCGCCATCGGCTGCGGGGTGGCCGCGGGCACCCTGGTCAAAGTCATCGGCACCTCCACCTGCGACTGTGCGGTGATGCCTGGGCGCGGGGAAATCCCGTCGGTTCCGGGCATCTGCGGCATTGTTGACGGCTCCATCCTGCCGGGATTTCTCGGGGTCGAGGCGGGCCAGTCCGCCGTCGGCGACCTGTTCAAGTGGTGGGTCGAAGGCATCTGCGGGGGAGAGGCCGCGCTCCACGGCGAGCTGACCGATACCGCCTCCGCGCTGCGGCCGGGGCAGAGCGGACTGCTCGCGCTGGACTGGAACAACGGTAACCGCACCGTGCTGGTGGACCAGCGTCTGACCGGGCTGATCCTCGGCCAAACCCTCCGCACCACCCCGGCCGAGATCTACCGTGCGTTGATTGAGGCGACCGCCTTCGGGGCGCGCGTGATCCTCGAACGACTGGAGGAATACGGCATCGCGGTCGAGCGCATCGTCTGCGCGGGCGGCATCGCCGAGAAAAACCCCATGCTCATGCAAATCTACGCCGACGCCACCGGGCGCGAGATGGCCGTTTCCCGCGCCAGCCAGAGCTGCGCCCTCGGTGCCGCCCTCGCCGCCGCCGTCCTCGCCGGTCCGGAGCAGGGCGGCCACCCCGATTTCGCCAGCGCCCAGGCCGCGATGACCGGCGTCAAAGACCGCGTTTACCGGCCCGATCCGCAGGCTCACCAGACCTACGACCGTCTCTTCGCCCTCTACCGCCAACTGCACGACACCTTCGGCGGTCTCGGCGCCGGCGACCTCGGCCCGGTCATGAAAGAGCTGCTGGCCATCAAAGAATCCGTTTAACCCCTCCTTCCCAAACCATGCACGACTCCACCCCCACCGAACTCTGGTTTCTGACCGGTAGCCAGCACCTCTACGGCCCCGAAGCCCTCAAGCAAGTGGCGGCCAACGCCGCGACCGTCGCCGGCGTGCTGGACGCCGACCCCGGCATGCCCGTCCGCATCGTCTTCAAGCCCATCGTGACCACCCCCGACGAGGTCCGCGCGGCCTGCCTCGAAGCCAACGGCGACCCCGCCTGCGCCGGGCTGATCTGCTGGATGCACACCTTTTCGCCCGCGAAAATGTGGATCGGCGGACTCAACCAACTGAAAAAACCGATCTGCCACCTGCACACCCAGTTCAACCGCGACATCCCCTGGGAGTCGATCGATATGGACTTCATGAACCTGAACCAGTCCGCCCACGGCGGACGCGAGTTCGGCCATATGCTCACCCGGATGCGCATCCCCCGCCGGGTGATCGTCGGCCACTGGGAAGACGCCGGGGTGCGGGGCCGCCTGGCCGCCTGGGCCGCCGTTGCCCTCGCCTGGCGGGAGATGCGCAGGCTCAAGGTCGTGCGCTTCGGCGACAATATGCGCCAGGTATCCGTGACCGAGGGCGACAAGGTCGAGGCCGAATGCGTCTTCGGCATCTCGGTCAATACCCACGGCATCGGTGATCTCGCGGAGGTCATCGGCCACACCAGCGATACCGAGATTGATACGCTCTGCGGGGAGTATGCCGACAGCTACGACCTCGATCCGCTTCTGGCTCCCGGCGGCGAGCGCCACGATTCCCTGCGCGAGGCCGCCCGCATCGAGACCGGCCTGCGCCGCTTCCTCGAATCCGGCGGCTATGGCGCGTTTACCGACACCTTCGAAGACCTGCACGGCCTGCGACAGCTCCCCGGCCTTCCGGTTCAACGGCTGATGGCGGAGGGCTACGGCTTCGGAGCCGAGGGCGACTGGAAGCACGCCGCCCTCGTGCGCACGCTTAAAGTGATGGGCGGCAGCGGCGGCCGGGGCTGCTCCTTCATGGAGGACTACACCTACCACTTCGACCCCGCCGGAGCACGCTGCCTCGGTGCGCACATGCTGGAGATCTGCCCCAGCATCGCCGCCGCCCGGCCCCGCTGCGAAATCCACCCCCTCGGCATCGGCGGCAAGGCCGATCCCGTCCGCCTGGTCTTCGACGCCGCGACCGGCCCGGCCCTCAACGCCTCGCTCGTCGATCTCGGCAACCGCTTCCGCCTCCTCGTCAACACGGTGGAGAGCGTGCCCCTGCCCCGGCCGATGCCCAAACTCCCCGTCGCCCGCGTCCTCTGGGACGCCAAACCGGAACTCGCCACCGCCGCCGAAGCCTGGATTCAGGCCGGGGGCGCCCACCACACCGCCTTCAGCTTCGACGTCTCGGTCGAACAGATCGAGACCCTCGCCGCCATGGCGGGCGTTGAGTGCGTCGTCATCGACGACCAGACCGAGATGCGCCGCTTCGGCCAGGACCTCCGCGTCGGCGAAGTCTATTACGGAATCAAAGGCCTTTGAGAACAAATCTGACTCTTGACCCCTGATTCCTGACGCCTGCGAATTTATCCTTCACTTACCACCAAAACCGAGACATCCCATGAAAATCCAAATCCTCAAATCCTCCTCGACCGCGCTGCTTTTCGGAGTGGCCGCCCTCCTTTCCGCCCTTTCCGCCTCGGCGGAATTCCCCTGGCAGGACTCTCAGGCCAATGTGCTGCCCAACGGCGACATCGAATGGGCACCGCGCCCCTACGAGTTTGTCGCGGGCGAGACCCTGCGCTACATCGACTTCGAAAATGGCGATGACGCCAATGACGGCAGCTCCAAGGCCGCAGCCTGGAAGCACCACCCCTGGGATGCCAATGCCACGGGGAACGCCGCCGCCCACGAGGGCGTGACGACCTACGTATTCAAAGGCGGCGTCGATTACCGCGGCATTCTGGTCGCCGACGAATCCGGCGAACCGGGCAACCCCATCCGCCTGGCCCGCGATCCATCCTGGGGCGAAGGTCCGGCGCGCATTCTGGGCTCCACCCGACTGCCCGCCGCGTGGGTGAAAGCGAACACGGTCGATCACCCTGCCCGTTTGCCCGAGGTGGACCAGGTCTGGGCCATCGATATGGGGGCCGCCGGACTCCTCAACGAGCAGGGGCGACCGAAACTCAGCGCAAAAGATTTTTGGCATGATACGATTACCGAACCCTGGTATGGCCTCTTTCGGGTCGATGCCGATGACCGCAGCCATGCGCAGCATCTCGCCCGCACACCCGACTGGCAGCAGGGCAATATCAATTTCCCCCTCGACTACTGGCACAGCGTCGATGACACCTTCGACGAAAAGAATCCCGAAAAACCGGATGCCCGGGCCGTGCGCGTCGGCATCCAGGACGAGTGGTTGAAGGGACATCCCCAGGACTACTTCGAAGGCGGCTATCTCTGGCCGCAATACGCCCTCTTCATGGGCGGCCCCACCGCGCGGAAAATTGAATTCACCATGAAAAACCGCGGGCACGAATTTCCCCAGTATCGGCCGGAAGAAGGCGTCATTTTCCCAAGTAAATTCGGCTCCTGGGGCGCGAACCTGCGCTACATGATCGACAATCTGCCGCAATTCCTCGACAGCCCGGAGGAGTTCTACTTCGACCCCGAAACCGGCTTTCTCTTCTACCGCCCTCTCGAGGGCGTCCAGCCCAACGAACAGCACCTCGAATGGGCAATGATCGATGGCGGAGTGAACATTGAAAGCCAATCGCATATTGAAATCGCCGGTCTGGATTTCCGCTATCAAAATAGTTTCGGCGTCTCGATTGAAAACAACACCGAAGACATTCTCGTGCGCCACTGCCGCTTCGAGGACATGCTTCAATTCGGCGTCAGCCAGCAATTTAAAAACTGGCGCTCCGACAAAGACAAGGAAACCGGCGAAATCATTCCCCGCTACGCCGATCAAATCCGGGTCCACGACTGTTATTTCCAGGACATTTGGGAAACGGCCGTGCGCATGGCGGCGGATCAGGAATACGACCGCGTCCTCGGGCACGTCGAACTGCTCCGCAGCAAAACCCTCAACACCGGCATCCGCCACAAGGACAACATCCAGACACCGCTGCCTGCCGTTGAAATCATGTATCCGAAAACCGGCATCATCGCGGGAAACATCATCGACACCAGTTGGGGCAGCGGCCTGATGATCTTCGCGGGCATCTCCAGTGGTTCTTCGGTGGACTGGCCGCTTTCCCGCTTGCTGGTTTACGAAAACAAGACGGTGGACACCGCCCTTGCGGTCAACGATTACGGCGGCATGAGCCTTTGGCAGGGCGGCAGCATTTACTGCTATAATAACAATATCGGCAATTCGCCGGGCGTGATGCCGGCCGGAATTCTCTTCGGTGGTCGTGGCAGCGGAAAGCAACGTAACCTGTCCTACCCGCTTTATCTCGACGGTGCTTACAAGGTGTTCAGCTTTAACAACATCATTTGGGCCCGCCACAACGACCCGGAGAAGGATGAGTTCGCGACGGAAACCCCCGGCTATTTCATGGTCTTCGGTTTCCTCAATCATTTTGTGAACAATACCCTCTACCGCACCGGCGAAGGGGTGGGCGGAAGTGCCGGCAATCGCAATGACGTTGTCGGTAACTTGATGGCGGAGGTCGGTGACGAATCCCGGCTGGGCGGGCGGAAGCCCAACGCCTTTATCGCCCACGACCGGGCGGGCGATCCTTCGCTGGTCGGCGGCGGCGATGACGGCAGTTCCGGTCGGGTCGGCGTGCCCACCCTCGCCTACGCCAACAATGTTTTTCATGGCGAGGCGATCGCGGGTCAGATCCTGCGCGAGAATCCGGAAGGCGGCTTCCCTGTCGGCATCGAAGGCAAAACTGTTGAAGAGCTTTCCGCAGCCATGGCGGCCTTCCCCATCCGCTATGCCCAGCTGGGGTGGGAAACCACAGAAAAGCCCATCACCGGTAAAGCCTCGCCGGAGCCAATCCTGACGCTCGATGAAGTCGATTTTAGACCTCTTGAGGGTTCCATGGCTATTGACAAAGGTGCGACCTACTTCGTCCCCTGGTCGCTCCACGGCACCGTGGGCGAATGGCATTTCGCCGAAAACCAAGCCGAGCCCGACCGCAGCATCGACTACGCCTGGTATCAAACCGAAGCGCATTACGATCGCTCCATCTATCCCTACGTGCCGCCGCTCGACCTCGTCTTCAATCAGGCCGATCTTGAAACCTATACCGAGGGCGAGCTGGAGGATTGGTGCAAAGGGGCGATGACGTTCGACGGCGAACGCTTCGCCCGTGTGCCCGACGCCAAAATGCGTGAGGACATCGTGGTGCCCATCTACCGCCTTCACCGTCGCGGCGAGCTGGTTAGCCAGCATCACCTGCCCGGTGAACTGGACGCGCACTGGGTCGTGCCCGACCCCATCAAAGGCAAGGGCGAAAAAGCGGAATATGAGACCGACGCCACCTACTCCTTCCCCGGCGAGCACCGCAAAACCCTCATCAGCAACACCGACAACCTGCTCGTCGAAGCCGTCCTCCGCAGCGAAACTCCCGGCGGCGGCATCCTCGGCAAGTTCGACGGCGAGAGTGGCTACCGCCTCTATCTAGACGATGCCGGCAAGGCCGTTTTCGAAGTCGCTTCGGAAGGCAAGACCGGCTCGGTCGCAACCGCCGAGCCGCTCACCGACGGCCAATGGCGGCACCTCCTCGCCGAAATCGACCGCGATTCGGGAGCCATGCGCATCTACGTGGACGGCAAATTCTCGGCGGAGGCCGCCAGCGGGTTATCCGCCGACGTTTCATTGAACAATCAGGCTGATTTCCTGGCCGGGAAAACCCTGGATGGAAAGTTCTTCGTAGGAGAGATGGACTTCATGCGGGTGGCCCACGGCACCCTCGCCGATGCGAAAACCAGCATTGAGGAACTTTACGCCTGGCAAACCGACGGCCCCTTTAAGCGCGACATGCGCGGACAGAAGCCGGTCGGACGCCGCGATGCGGGTGCCCTGGAACACCTCAACTAACCGCACCCAATGCAACATCCGACCCTCCGCGAAGAATGCTGCGAGGCCAACCGGCGCCTGCCGGCCACCGGCCTGGTGGACCTCACCTTCGGTAACGTCAGCGTGCTCGACCCCGATGCGGGGGTCTTCGCGATCAAGCCCAGCGGCGTCGATTACGACCGGCTCACCCCCGCCGACATGGTGGTGGTGGACCTGGAGGGTCGCGTGGTGGACGGGGATCTCCGCCCCTCCTCCGACACCCCCACCCACCGCTGTCTCTTCCGGGCCTTCGCGGCCCGGGGAATCCGCTCGGTGGTGCACACCCACTCGCGCCACGCCGTGGCCTTCGCCCAGGCCGGATGCGTCATTCCCTGCTTCGGCACCACCCACGCCGATTACTTCCACGGCCCCGTGCCGGTGACCCGCGGGCTGACTGCTACCGAGATCGAATCGGACTACGAATGGAACACCGGCGAGGTCATCGTCGAAACCTTCCGCGAAACCGATCCCGCCGACGTCCCCGCCGTGCTCGTGCGCCACCACGGCCCCTTTGCCTGGGGAACGAGCGGAGCGAAAGCCGTCGAGACCGCCCACGCCCTCGAGGTCATCGCGCAAATGGCCCGGGAAACTCTTCAACTCCGTTCCACCGTCGAGCCGATCCCCGGTTCCCTGCACGACAAGCATTTCCTCCGCAAACACGGCAAAGACGCCTATTACGGACAACTATGATCGAATCCAAAAACCTCCCCCAAACCGTGCGCCGGGGCAACCTGCGCCGCGACACCGACTGGCTCCAACAGGGCCTCGCCTTCATCCCCACCTACGTGGCCAACGGCAGCATCGGCGGGCTGGTCGACGAGTTTGGCCTGCACAGCCGCTGTAATTACGACACCAACAACGGGCGCACCCACCTCGCCCATGTCGAGCACTACAGCCACCGCCACGACAATGGCGGCCACCTGTTGCGTTCGCTTTTCCACATGCGGGCGACCGGCTTTCGGGACGAAGCGCCAGGGCTCGGTCTGGTGGACCGCTGGGAGCAGGAACTCGACCTCTGGACCGCCGCCTGCACCACCCGCTGGGCCGAGCGCGGCAGCACCTTCGAGACCCGCGTCTTCGCCTCGTGGGATATGCCGCACCTCTGGGTCTGGGAACTCGACCAGGATTTGGCCAACGCCTACGACGGACTGACCCTCATCCTGGAGTTCGACGTCCGCCCGGCGGAGAACAACGCCCGCAAAAAACCCGACATGCTGATGCACGATCTGGAGCTGCGGATCGAGCCTGCCGGTGAAAACCTCTGGAAAGCCACTTCCACCACCGACTGCCGGACGAGCGAGCTGCTCTTCCGGGTCGAGGGCGGCGAGGTCGAGGCCTCCGGATCCCAACTGCACATCCGGGCCGGGGAGCGCCTCAGCCTGCGCGTGCTGTATCTCGACCGGAAACTGCCGACGGAAATCGCCGCCGATCCCGCCGCCTTCCTCGCCCGTCCGGACCACCGTGCCCGGCACGAGGCCGCCGCCGCCGCTCATTGGGAAAACAGCGGCATGCTGCTGTTGCCCGACGGCACCCCCGAGGCCTCCTGGTGGCCCCTCTACGCCTACTACCTCCCCGCCGTGCTGTCCTCCGAACCCACCCATATCCTGGTCGCCGACGGACTCACCGCCAACAACTGGGGGCACGGCTTTCCCCAGGATCAGTGGTATGTCATGCTGCCCGTCGCCCGGCTCGGGCTGAAAGCGCTCAATGAGGCCCAGCTCCCCTACTACAATGACGACCTCGACGCCTACCGCCGCTACACCCGGCGCATCGCCAAACGGGACGGCCTCTTCTATCCCTGGGCCGCGCCCTTCGAGAATCTCGACGGGTTCGAGCAGGACGGCCCCACCAACCAGGACAGCTACCAGTTCCACAACTCCGCCTACGTCTTCGCCATGGTCTGGGAAAGCTACCGCGTCCACCGCGACCGCGCCTTTCTCGACAAGCACTTCGACCTGCTGGAGGGCGTGGCCGAGTTCTTCGCCAATAACATCGAATTTTCCGGTGCGGAGGGCAAAGCCGTTTTCCGCAACGACGACATCCCCCTGCGCTGCCAGGACGAAGCCATCGTAGAAGGCGCCGAGACCGTCCAGCCGATTTGTTCGGTTTATGGCTCGCTCTACAGCTTCCCCCGCTACCTCGAGGCCGCCCGCGCTCTCGACCGCGGCGATCCGGCCCTGCGCGAAAAGATCGCCGGGATACTCGAACGCGGCTTCGATCTGGCGCCGCTGGTGCTGGCCGACGGCACCCTGCGCACCAACTCCGCCGACACCCGTGCGCACGGCGAGCAAAAGCATCCCATCCAGTTCAACCCGCTCACCTACCTGCCCATGGACGACTGGATGGACTGGGAACCCGTCCACGAAACCTGGAAAATCCGCCACCAGCTCTGCAAGAAGACCCGCGAGCCCACCAGCCTCGGCTGGACCTTCGCCCAGCTCGTCTTCGCCTCCGCCCGCATGCGCGACGGGGCGGCCGTCGAGCAAGACCTCGGCCTCGTGCAGCGTGCCCGCTATGCCGATCCCATGTGGATTCAGTTTTACGAATGCAGCCACCGCTGGGGCTGGACCGAGCGCATCGCCTTCTATTTCGTGACGATGCAGATTTACACCAAGACGATCCTCGAATGCCTCGTGCAGGACTGCCGCGAGGCGATCGAGTTCTTTCCCGCCCTGCTCCCCCGCTGGGAGGGGCAGCCACTCGCCTTCCGCAAGCTCCACCTGCGCGACGGCTTGGTGGCCGACGGCGCCATCGCCGACGACGGCAAGGTCGAAATCCGCCTCAACGCCACCCTCGACCTCCAAACCCCGCTCCGCGTGCTCGCCCCCGGCGACTATGTCCTGCAAAACGGCGGCGAAGATCAACGCTTCAAGGGCGGCGAGACCATCAAAATCCAGCTCAAGGCAGACGAAACCGCCACCCTCAGGACGCGGACGGAGCCGTAAGTCAAGGGTCGCTCCAGGTAGACGCGACGGCGGCTGCCTTCGACTGCGCTCAGGCCGGGAAAAGGCGCCGCTCCTTGAGCCCACCCCTCAATTTCCAACGCAATTCTCTCATCCGTGCCTATCCGTGCCAATCCGTCCCGACACCCGCCTGCGGCGTGGTCGGGATCCGTGCTTGATAACCTCCCTACTCCTCGACGAAATAGGCTTCCACCGTGCGGTGCCAGGGCTTCATTTC
>CAZDRT010000116.1:0-11203 GCA_964507815.1 uncultured Puniceicoccaceae bacterium | reverse complement strand
GCCGGGTTGCTTCAGCGCCCGGTTTTCGCATCGGAAGGAAATGTTCCGGATCGCCTCAGAGGTTCAGCGTGAACGGGAAATCTCCGGCTCCCGGAGGTGGGCGCTGAAGCAACCCACCTACTTTGGCCGCCCAATTCTCCCGCCATTCCCTCATCCCATGAAATCGAGAGGTAGCCGGGATGCTGAGACACCGGAAATCCCTTGTGAAACGAAACAGCCGTCCGGGTTCATTGACCGCAAACTTCCGGCCCTCGCTTTTCTCCTCGTTTGTTTCGGCTCTGGGCATCCTCTCCATCCGGTCGATCCCGCGATTCCTTCTGATCCTTCCTCTTGTTTATCTCTTCGCGGTCGCCGCCAACACCGCTCGCATCCTCTGCTGGGCCGCCGCCTTCCCTGTGCTGCACCAAACGGTCCCCGGCGGTCTTCTCGACGCGGGGCACGAGATCGCGGGAGCCGTCGTGTACCTGCCCGCCGCCCTTTTCGTCCTCGAAACCTCCGCCCAGGAGGAATTTCTCAAGCGGCTCGAGGAAACCGGCAGGGAAGCCCATTCCGGACTCTCGTTCTCCGAGACCCCGGAACCCGCGACCCTCGTCCTCATCGGATTCGTGCTGTGGCTTTTCGTCCGACGGGGCGGTCCGCGGGCCAGGACCAACGGGACGAGCTGATGATGTCCGGGGTGGTCGTGCGAAGGCCTCTCCGAAGCCCTCGGCAAACGGGTGCCGCATGGCGGGCAAGAGAATGGAAAGCCACGGAATCAATTCCGATATTTCCTCCACGCACTTGGGGTCACATCCGGTGGGACGCCCGGCATCTTTTCCATTCGACTTCAGCGGGTCTGACTCGTTTTACTCGGTTCATGGTCGCTCCGTTTCACGTCATGACAAAGCCGGCGGGGGCCGCCTGCAACCTCGCCTGCGAATACTGCTACTATTTGGAAAAGTCTCTTCTCTACCCGAAACCCGGTGCTTCGCGGATGGACGATGAAACCCTCGAACGCTACGTACGCGGCTACATCGACTCGCAGGACACACCGGAAATCCAGTTCGCCTGGCAGGGCGGCGAACCCACCCTCCTCGGGCTCGACTTTTTCCGCCGGGCGGTCGCCCTTCAGGAGAAATACCGGGGATCGAAAACCATTACCAACGCCCTCCAGACCAACGGCACCCTCCTGGACGAGGAGTGGGCGGAATTTTTCCGCGCGCACGGATTTCTCGTCGGCATCAGCATCGACGGCCCCGAAGATCTGCACGACTACTACCGCATCGACCGGGGCGGGCGGCCGACCTTCGCGAAAGTGATGCGCGGCTGGGAGACTCTCCAAAGCGCGGGAGTGGACGTGAACACGCTGACGGTCATCAACCGCCGCAACAGCACGGAACCCGGGCGGGTCTATGATTTTCTGAAAGGCATCGGATCCACCTTCCTCCAGTTCATACCCATCGTCGAACGGGAGCCGGACGAGCGCCGCTGCCCGCAGAGCCTCGACCTCGCCGGACCGCCCGAGGCGGGGAATCCGGGTGCCCGGATCCCGGTCACGCCGTGGTCGGTGCGCCCGCGCGATTTCGGGCACTTTCTCAACGCGATCTTCGACCGTTGGATCCGGGCGGACGTGGGCAAGGTCTTCGTCCAGCATTTCGACGTGGCCCTCGGCAAATGGGCCGGTGCGGGCGGGGGGCTCTGTGCCTTCGCCGAGGAGTGCGGACGGGCCATGGCCCTCGAGCACAACGGCGATCTCTACAGCTGCGACCACTACGTCTATCCCGCCTACCACCTCGGCAACATCGCGGAAAAAAGCTTCGCCGAAATGGCCGACTCCCCGGAGCAGATCGCCTTCGGGCGGGCCAAGAGAACGGAACTGGCCGAGGATTGCCTCCGCTGCTCCTACCGCTTCGCCTGCAATGGCGACTGCCCCAAGCACCGGTTCATGCCGACCGGAAAGGGCAAGCCCGGGATCAGCTATCTCTGCGGCGGCCTGAAGGCCTTTTTCTCGCACGTCGATCCACACATGCGGGAGATGGCCCGCCTCTGGCGCTCCGGACAACCCCCCGCCCGGATCATGGAGCGGTTCGCCGAAAAATAAACGCGCTTTTTTGCTTGCTCCCCGCCCGTCCGCCTCCTTTTGTCTTCTCCAGCGTCAGGAGTCGGCTGGAGACAGTCCGCTCCCGCGACCTTCCCCTTGCGGGGATCGAACGGCATTTGCGGCGTCGCGCTGCGGTGCGGGTTTCCTTTCGGAGGCCCCGAGGTCGCGCAATCAAATCACACACAATGTCCGAAACATCCATCGATAAAGAAAAAATCATCTCCGAATTCAAAACCCACGACGGCGACACCGGTTCCGCCGAGGTTCAGATCGCGCTCCTTACGGCGCGTGTCTCCCACCTCACGGACCACCTCCGGATCAACCGCAAGGATTTCCACTCGCGCCGCGGTCTCCTCAAGATGACCAGCCGCCGCCGCAAACTTCTGGACTACGTGAAGCGCCACGACCTCGACAAATACAACGAGCTGCTCAAGCGCCTGAACATCCGCCGCTAACCGGCGACACGTCCGAATGATCACCGTGTCTTCCCCGGAATGCGAAAGAGGGAAGACCCCAACGGCCACGGGAACCGATTTCCCCGGCCACCCAACCCCTCCAAGCACCCAGGAAAACAGATATGGAACAGAAACACACGGTCACCGTCGAGGAACTCGGCATTGAACTAGGCACCGGCAGCATCGCCAAATTGGCAGGCGGCGCCATCACGATCACCCTCGGCGAGACCACTCTCTTCGCGAGCGTCTGCGCCTCGAAAAGCCTCCGCCCCGGGCAGGATTTCTTCCCGCTGACGGTGGACTACCGCGAAAAATTCGCCGCGGCCGGCCGCTTTCCCGGCGGCTACTTCAAGCGCGAGGCCCGTCCCAACGAAAAGGAGATCCTCACCTCCCGCCTCTGCGACCGCCCCCTGCGGCCCCTTTTCCCGAAGGGCTTCATGAACGAAGTCCAGGTCATCGGCATGGCCCTCTCCATCGACGGCGTCCACGAACCGGACGTCCTCATGGTCAACGCCGCCTCGGCCGCGCTTCTGGTCTCCGACATCCCCTGGAACGGCCCGGTCGGGTGCGTCCGCGTGGGTGAGATCGACGGCGAGTTCATCGCCAACCCGACCCAGGAGCAAATGTTCGACTCCACCCTCGACCTGATCTACGTCGGAAATGAAAAGGAGATGATGATGATCGAAGGCGGTGCCGACTTCATTTCGAAGGAGCGCTTCCAGGAGGCGCTCAAGTTCGGCCAGGAGCAGATCCAGCCGATCATCGCCGCCCAGAGGGAACTGGCCGCCAAGGTGGCCGCCCGGAAGAGCGATTTCGAATACTACGTCGCCAAGCCGGAAATTCTCGCCCTGTGCCGCGAACTGACCGGCGACCGCCTCGAGGACGCCATCTTCATCGACGACCGGCACGCCCGCGGCGAGGCCGTCTCGAAGGTGAAAAACGAAGTGGCCGAAGCCGTGAAGGCAAAGGTCGGCGAGGACGAATTCGACCCCGACCAGATCTCCCTCTCCTTCGAAGTTCTTCAGGAAGAAGTTTACCGCTCCAACATCCTCGAGCGGGGCAAGCGGGCCGACGGCCGCGCTCCCGGCGATCTGCGCGAGGTTTCGGCCTCCACCGGGGTTCTCCCCAAGGTCCACGGCACGGCCCTCTTCAACCGCGGCGAAACCCAGGCTCTGGCCTACACCACCCTCGGCACCAGCAAGGACGCCCAGGATCTGGACGGCCTGACCGGCGGCGCGAAGTCGAAATCGTTCTACCTGCACTACAACTTCCCGCCCTACTCCGTCGGCGAAGCCGGTCGTTTCGGGTTCACCAGCCGCCGCGAAATCGGCCATGGCAACCTCGCCGAACGCTCGCTCCTGCCGGTCATCCCGACCGAGGAGGACTTCCCCTACGCGATCCGGGTGGTCTCGGAGATCATGGGCTCGAACGGCTCCACCTCCATGGCCAGCATCTGCGGGGGCTGCCTCTCGCTGATGGACGCCGGTGTTCCGATCTCCGAAATGGTCGCGGGGATCTCCGCCGGCCTCGTCACCGAGTGCGACGACGACGGACAAATCACCAAGTACCAGGTGCTCACCGACATCATCGGCGCCGAGGACCACTTCGGCGACATGGACTTCAAGATCGCCGGCACCCGCGACGGGATCACCGGATTCCAGCTCGACCTGAAAATCCCCGGCATCTCCTTCGACATCGCCGCCGAGGCCATCGAGGCGGCCACCGAGGCCCGGCTCAAGATCCTCGACATCATGGCCTCCGTCATGCCGGAGCCGCGCACGACCATCAACCCGAACGCGCCCCGCATCCACTCGATGAAGATCGACCCGGAAAAGATCGGCGCCCTCATCGGTCCCGGCGGCAAGAACATCCGCCGCATCCAGGAACTCACCGGGGCGAACATCGACATCAACGAAGACAATACCGGGCGCCTGCTGGTCTTCGCCCAGGGCGAGGCCGCCCTCAAGCGCGCCATCGACGAGATCGACTCCTGCACCGCGGAGATCGAGGTCGGGCGGATCTACACCGGCGTCGTCCGCGGGGTCAAGGAGTTCGGCGCTTTCGTCGAATGCCTGCCCGGCAAGGAAGGCCTCTGCCACATTTCCGAACTGGCCGACTTCCGCGTCAAACAGACCGAGGATGTCTGCAAGCTCGGCGACGAACTGGTCGTCAAGTGCATCGGGATCGACGAAAAGGGCCGCGTAAAACTCAGCCGCAAGGCCGCCCTCGCCGAGACCGAAGGCGAAGGCTGAGGAGTCGGACCCGTGGGGCATGGCTTCAGCCTTGCCCGGGAAGTGTAGCTCGGTGGCGCACGGGCTTCGACGGATCGGTAAGCCGAGCGGGGACCCCCTCGCCGCCGTTCCCCGCCGGGGCCTGAAGGCCCGCCGATGACGTGGACCCGAACCGGAATAAGGGTTCGAAATTCGATGTTCGCCATCTTCCCACGTCCGCACTTGACCTCCGATTTTCATTCGTGATATTACTACTATCATTATGAAAACCGCGTCCGTCGCAGACTTGCGAAACAACTTCGCCACCGTGTCACGGTGGATTTACGAGGGCGAGAGCGTAACCATCCAGAAACGGGGCAAAGCATTCGCCGTGCTCTCCCCTGTGGAGAGGCCGAAATCTCCGGTGGTCCTGCCTGATTATGAGGCTCGGCTGCGGCGGATTTTCAGCGACACCCCCCCCGAAGGCGCGAGTGCGGAAGACCTGGTCGACCACCTGCGCGGCGACTACTAATTCCAAACGCGTGAACACCTATTTCGACACTTCCCTGTTGTTGAAGAGCTACCTCCCGGAGTCGGGCACGGCGCAATGTTTAGCACTCCTGCGAGAGCGGAAAGGCCCTTTTCCACTCTCGCATCTTTTGGAGTTGGAAATGCGCAGCGCAATCCGGTTGAAACACGGACGGCAAGAGATTGACGAGGCGCAGATGCGCGGAGCGTTGCAAGCGTTCGAAAGCGATATTGCCTCGGGCGTTCTAACCCGGCCCGATTACCAGCTCGATGAGGTTTTTCGACGGGCGGAAGCAGTCTCGGCCAATCACGCGGCGGCGACCTTGGCACGATCCGCAGACCTCTGGCACATTGCGGCGGCATTGGAGATCGGCTGCGCGGCCTTCGCATCGTTCGACGAGCGGCAGCGTGAGGTCGCCGATCTTTCCGGATTGGAAGTCGTTCCGGCCGCGCCGCTTCCCGCCGGGGCCTGAAGGCCGCCGGCCACTCCCTTCAGCGTTCCAGCGTTTCCGAAATCGCGTTCTGCTGGCGGGCGATGTCGTGCAGAGTGACGATGCCGAGGAGTTTTTTCGGATCCTTCCGGCTGACCACCGGCACCTGCATGACATCCTCCACGACGAGGGTGTTGGCGACCTCGCGGATCGATTCGTCCGGGAAGACGGAGACCACCCGGCGCCCGTCCAGGCTGTCCCCGAGCACGCCCTCCCGTCCCTCTTTGACCGCCTCGGTCAACTCGTGGAGCGTGAACATGCCGACGAGCCGTCCGTCCCCGCCGACGACCGGATAGCCGTGGTGCCGCTGCCGTCCCGCCTCGCGCGAAGCATCCTCCAGCGAAACCCCGGCGCTCAGAACCACCGGATCGTGGGTCATGATCGTGGCGACCGGCAGGTTCCGCCAGTCCCGCTCGCCCTGGTAGGAGGGCATCCGCTTGAGGCTGACGTGATCCTGCACCAGCAAGGCGTCGTAGATCGGGACCGTCCGCAGGCGACCCGACAGGAAATAGGCGATCATGTTCCCGACCATCAGGGGCAGGATCAGGGAATAGTTCTGCGTCATCTCGAAAATGATGAGCATCGAGGTCATCGGACAGCGGATGACCGCGGCGAAAAACGCCCCCATACCGAGAAAGGCGCATCCGGCGGCCACCTCCATCCCGAGCCCGAAGACCTCCACCGCCGCCATGCCGAAAGCACCTCCGAGCATGACACCCATGAAAAGCACCGGAGCGAAGAGGCCTCCGCTCCCTCCGAGAGCGTAGCAGAGCGCCGTGGCCACCAGTTTGCCGAGAAAGAGTAGCAGGAGAATGTCCCAGGTCAGCGTCCCCTGGAGCGAAGCATTCAGATCCTGGTAGCCGATGCTGAAAATCCCGAGCCGGTCGGTCATAAGGAGCACCACGCACCCGATCATCCCGACCAGAAGCCCGCCGGCGGCGGGGCGCAGAACCGGCGGAAACCGCCGTGCCTCGCGCACCCGCCCCCGGGCGAACAAAAGAAGGCCGACGAACAGATGCCCCGAACCGGCCGCCGCCAACCCGAGCGGCACGCAGATCAGCATCCACCACGAGAGCCGGAAATCGTCGAGCCCGCCCACGTTGAAAATGGGATGTTCGCCCAGAATCGACCGCTCCACCACCGCCGCCACGACCACGGCCACGAGAATGGCGCCGAGCGCCTTGCTGCTGAAATCGTCGAGCAACTCCTCGAACACGAAAGTGATCGCCGATATCGGCGTATTGAAGGCGGCCGCGAGACCGGCCCCCATCCCGACCGGAACCATCGCCTGGACCCGTCGCCGGGCCAGCCCGAACCCCCGCCCGAGGGCGGAGGAGACCGCGCTACAGATGTGTACAGTCGGCCCCTCGCGGCCAAGACTGTTCCCCGAGCCAATCGAAATCGCCCCGGCGACAAACCGCCAGACACCGTCGCGCAGGCGGATCTGGCCGAAATCGTTGTGAAACGCCTCCTTGACCTGGGGAATTCCGCTGCCCGTCGCCCGCGGAGCGATGTAGGTGAGAATGATTCCGGTCAGAAGGCCACCCGCGCACGGTGCCAGCAGAAGGACCAGAAACCCGGCCCCGTCGCCGAGGGTGGCCCGCAGGGCGATCACCCCGTGGAACACCCACTCGATCACCAGGTGGAAACTCACCGCCACCAACCCGCAGACCGCCCCGGCGATCACACACAGGATCAGGTAGCGCTGCGCGTCGTCGAAGCGGACTCTCAACCAATCGGGAAATTTCTTCACTTTCTGTTGTCGGAAAAACAGCCGGACCCCTCGTCCGAGCCTTCGCAAGGTCGTAGCGCGTGCGCTCCCGCACCTCAAGAACCGAAATCGCTAAACCGGAATGGCGACGAGTGCGGGTACATCCGAAGTCGCGGATTGATTCCCGGGGCGTTTTCGGACGAAATGCGGTCCATGGACGACAAAACCACACAAGCGACATGGGGCGGACGTTTTTCCTCCGGGCCGTCGGAGCGGATGCGGGACTTCGGCGAATCCGTCTCCTTCGACGCGGAACTGGCCCCCTTCGACATCGAGGGCAGCCGGGCGCACGCGGCCATGCTGGAATCGATAGGGATCCTGACCGCCGCCGAACGGGAAGCCATCGACAAGGGGCTCCTCGAAATCCTCGCCGAAATCAGGGCGGGGACCTTTTTCTGGGATCCCGCCCTCGAGGACGTCCACATGAACATTGAGCAGGCCCTTTCGGCCCGGGTACCCTCCGCCGCCAAGCTGCACACCGCCCGTAGCCGCAACGACCAGGTGGCGACGGACCTCCGGCTCTACCTGCGCCGGGCGGCCGACGACCTCGACGCCGACTTCGCCGCCGTCCTCGGGGCTCTCGTCACCCGGGCGGACGGCTGCCGCGGGGTGCTCGTGCCGGGCTACACCCACCTGCAGCGCGGGCAGCCGGTCTCGGCCGCCCACCACCTCCTCGCCTACGCCGAAATGTTCGGCCGCGACCGGGAACGCTTCGCGGCCCTCCGCGAACGGATCAACGTCTGCCCGCTTGGCGCGGGTGCCCTGGCCGGAACAACCCTGCCCATCGACCGGGCGCATGTGGCCCGGACCCTCGGCTTCGTGGACGCCGCGGGGCGGCCCCGCGTGAGCGCAAACAGCCTCGACACGGTGGCCGACCGGGACGCCCCGATCGAGTTCGCCTTTCTCGCCTCGCTCTGCGGCCTCCACCTCTCGCGCTTCGCCGAGGACTTTATCCTCTGGAACAGCACCGAGTTCGGTTTCGTCCGCCTGCCGGAAGCCTTCACAACCGGGTCGAGCCTCATGCCGCAGAAACGCAACCCCGACGCCCTCGAGCTGATCCGGGGCAAGGCGGCGCGGCTCCAGGGCAACCTCGTCACCTTGCAGGCCATGGTCAAGAACCTTCCGCTCACCTACAACCGGGACCTCCAGGAGGACAAGCCTCCGCTCTTCGATTCCGTCCGGACCCTCCGCGACTGTCTCGCGATCCTCGCCGACCTCGTCCCGGGCATCGAATTCCGGACCGACCGCTGCCGCGCGGCAGTCGCCGACCCGCTCCTCCTGGCCACGGACCTGGCCGATTTCCTGGTCGAACAAGGCGTCCCCTTCCGGCAGGCCCACCACCAGGTCGGTGCCCTCGTCGCTCTCGCGGAGAAGATGGACACCCCCATCGACCGCCTCCCGGAGGAAGAGGCCCGCCGGGCCGCCCCCGGCCTGGCCGACGGCTGGCGGGCGGTCTTCGACCTGGACCGGGCCATGACCCGCCGGGCGGGCCCGGGCATGCCCGGCCCCGCCCCGGTCGAGGCGGCTCTGGAGACCTGGCGGCGGCGGCTGGCCGGGAAGGGAGAGTGATTCCGCGGGAAAAGAGAACCCCAGGATCCCCTTGACCTTCCGATCCGGCAAAATCCATGCGCGACATCACCCGGAGGATCCCGGGAAAGGCTGTCCGAAGCCACGCCCCACCATAGCCGGTGGCCTTCAGGCCCCGGCGGGGAAACAACTACGCCCTCTCAGGGGATGCAGGGGTCAAACGCAAAATCTAAAGATTTGAGCGATGAACCAGATTGCTCACATAGTTCGGATGCCCCATTTTCAATCGGGCGGCGATCCATGGATTTTTGGCCGTTGTCTCTTTCCTCAGACGCCTGGCGATTTCCACTTTCCAAACCGCTCCCTTCGGACTCGACCGGATGTCCGCCTCCCCCAGCTTCCGGCTCTTGAGCTCCTCGGCGACGATTCCCTCCCAACGGGTCTCGTTCAATTCCTTCAGGTCCACTCCTTCCCAATCCACCGTCGGGGTCGTTTTCCCCAGTTCCTCGGCCAATTCCTTTTTCGCCCGCTTGCTTCCCAAAAACCAGCCTCGACAGTATCGTTTGGACAACTCCCCGCGCTTGCGGGGTTCTCCCTCTTCGAGGGTTTTCAATCGTTCGTGATACTTGCGCATTCCTGCAAGAGTGTTGGGTAAATCGCATAACGACAGCACCGTCCCCCGGTCCAAAGGCGGGAAAACCTTGCGTTTCCGATATTTCGGGAAGCTCGACAGTGCGTAATCGCCCAGCCCGTCCACCGAACACAATTCCGCGCGTACCGGATTGAGGTGGATGTAATCGATCAAGCCAAGAAGTGGACGGTCTTCTTCCACCACCAAGGATTTGTACCGGCCCTGGAAAACATGGCCCCTCTCCCCGTGAAAGCGGTTGAACCGCGTCGCGAAGGTTCCCTGCAACCACTTCATCCCCGCCACCAAGTTCGGTTCAGGAGTTTCCAGGGCAAGGTGATAGTGGTTGCTCATCACCACATAGGCATACAATTTCCACCCGCAACGCTCCGCCACCTCGAATATCGCCTTCTCGAACGATGCTCCCGTCTTCTTTTCCAGAAAGAGATCTTTCCGGTAGTTGCCCCGACTGATGATGCTTGTCCCGCCATAGCAATGTCTCCAGCGCCTGATTTCAACGGGCGGAATAGACTACGGACAGTCACAGAAAACCTCCTCAGGGGAGCAGCGACGGCGGATGATACACCGCTCCGGGATATTCTATTCGCTGTTTGCGGGCCATTCACATACCCAACCACGTATGGAATAACTATGCAATCTTTAAATTTTTCGTTTGTCATCTTTTGCATTTCCCTCAGATCTGCGGGGTCTCACGCAAGGGAACCTTCCAACTGCAACGCAAAACCATCGGCAAACGCCTACGGAGTAAACTCCGGGCTTTAAAGATGGAAATGAACAGGCGGAAGGCGTACTCCATCCCGGAAATGGGCCGATGGCTCAACCGGGTGCTCACCGGACACTTCAACTACTACGGAGTGCCGGGAAACTTCCGGAGCCTGCAAGGCTTCCGGCAAGCGGTTATGCTGCTATGGAGACGATGGATCATCCGTAAGAGCCAGCGTTCCAAGGCCGGGTACAAACGTATGTACCGCCTGGTCAAACGCTGGTTTCCCAAGGCTCGCATCCGTCACCCCTATCCGTCGGAGCGCTTATGCGTCATCTAATCAAGGCAGGAGCCCGGTGCGGTAGTGCCGCACGCCGGGATCTGTACGGGGGGTGTCCCGCAAGGGGCATCCCTACCGTGCTATTAGGATTAGGATTAGGATTACGATTAGGATTAGGATTAAGGTCCCAGGTCTCCACTACTCCACCACTCCACCACTCCACCACTCTCGAAGACCCTCCGTAGCTCGCAGAGCGCTGACCCACCATCCAAATCGCCGTCCGAAACACCGAAAAAATTTTGGGTTACTTCTGGCCTCGAAATGCGGAGGGCTGATAGGTTCTGTCCACCGAGCTGTTCTTTGGGTTAAACAGGCACCATCGAATTCATCGAAGGCGACATGGAGGAAGCCACCTTCCGAGTGGCGCGGAGGGTAAATCCCCATGACGGCGGAACCTCCGGGGAGGTGGGCGTCTCGCAGGGAACGCCCCTTGGGCTACCGGGGGCCCG
>CAZDRT010000115.1:0-11260 GCA_964507815.1 uncultured Puniceicoccaceae bacterium | reverse complement strand
GGGCGGTCACAGAACAATACGAAGTTTTGCGAAGACGGGTCCTCAGCCGCCGCAAGAGGATTGCCCTCGGGGAATCGATTCCCCTACCCTGCCGCTCTCATGGATTCCCTTTCCCGGAAAACAACCATCCTCGGTGTCGGTCTGCTCGGCGGATCGCTCGGGATGGCGCTGCGCCGTTTCGGACTGGCCGAAACGATCGAGGCCTGGTCGCCGGGGTCGGCGACCCGCCGGGCCTGCGCGGCGGCGGAGTGGTGCGACCGGGTCCACGACTCTCCGGGCGAGGCCTGCCGCGGGGCCGACCTGGTCGTCCTCTGCGGCCCGGTGGACAGCATTCCCCCTCTCCTTTCCGAAATCGCTCCTTTCTGCGGCGGGGGTTGCCTCGTGACCGACGTGGGCAGCACCAAGGGCGCGATATGCGCGGCCGGCGCCACGATCTTCCCCGCTTCCCATCCGGCCTGTTTCGTGGGGTCGCATCCCATGGCGGGCTCCGAAAAGTCGGGCCTGGCCCACGCCACCCCGGCGCTTTTCACCGGCCGCATCTGCATCGTCACACCCGACGGAGAATCTCCTCCCGGGGCGGTCGCGCGGATCAGCGACCTGTGGTCGGCGCTCGGGATGAAAATTCATACCTGCCCCCCGGACGGGCACGACCGCATCGTGGCCCACACCAGCCATCTGCCCCACTTTCTCGCCGCCACCCTGGCGAACACGCTCGCCGGGATGGCCCCGGAATGGGCGGAATGCTCGGGGCCGGGACTGCGGGACACCACCCGCATCGCGGCCGGGGATCCGGCCCTGTGGGGCGCGATCTTCCGGAGCAACGAGACCGCTCTCCGCGAGTCCATCCACGACTTCGAGCAGGCGCTGCACGCCATGAAGAGCGCGCTCGACAAGACCGCCGACAGGGATCTCGGACTCCTCCTGCGAACCGCCCGGGACTTCCGGCTCCGCCTGGACGGAAACGACGGGCCCCCGGCCCCTTCCGCATGAACGAACTGCCCATCCCCCCTTTCCGCGCACCGGCGCGGGGGACCGCGCTGGTGCCGGGCTCGAAGAGCATCTCGAACCGCGCCCTCCTGCTGGCCTACCTCTCCGGGCGGACCGTCGGGATCCGCGGCCTGCTCCGCAGCCGCGATACGGATGTCATGCGGACGGCCTTCTCGGGTTTGGGGGTCGGAATGCGGGAAACCGGACCGGACGCCCTCGCGGTGGAGGGCTGCTCCGGCATGCCTCCGGTCTCCCGGGCGACCGTCGCTGTCGATAACGCCGGAACGGTGGCCCGCTTCCTCCCCGCCGCCCTCTCCCTGCTGCCCGAAGGCCGGTTCGACTTCGACGGGTCCGCCGCGATGCGGAAGCGGCCCATGGCCGGTCTCCTCGACTGCCTGGAGGCCGTCGGAAGCAGGATCACCTTCGACGATTCCCCCGGGCATTTCCCCTTCCGCCTCGAGCCGCACGGCTGGCGGATCGAGCGCCTGACGGTCGATGCCTCCCGCAGCAGCCAGATTCTGTCGGCCCTGCTGCTGGCCGCCACCCGGGCTCCCCGACCGATCCACCTCGCCCTCGGGGGCGACACGGTTTCGCGCCCGTTCGTCGAGATGACCCTGCGGATGATCGGGGCTTTCGGCGGCTCGGTCTCTCCCGAAGACAACGGCTTCCGTATCCGCCCGGGCCTTCCCGGACCGGCGGACGGTCTCTACGACGTCGAACCGGACGCCACGGCGGCCTCCTACTTTTTCGCACTCCCGCTGGCGACCGGCGGGGCGATGCGGGTGGCCGGCTTTCCGGAAGAATCGCTCCAGGGCGATCTCGAATTTCTTTCCGTGCTGCGGGCGACCGGTCTCCGCGTGGAGCAGGGGCGGTCCACCGGCATCACCGTGCAGGCAGGGAGCCCGCCGCAGACCGTCGATTGCGATTTCAACGCTTTTTCCGACACCTTTCTCACCCTCGCGGCGCTCGCCCCCCTCTTCCCCGGGCCGGTGCGCGTCCGCGGGATCGCGCACACCCGGCTCCAGGAGACCGACCGGGTCGCGGCCATGGCGACCGAACTCCGCAAACTCGGCGCGCGGGTGGAGGAAGAGGAGGGCGCTCTTGCCATCCACCCCGACCCCGCCGAAATGCGGCGGCGATCCGGCTCCCGGCCCGTCGCCATCGACACCTACGGGGATCACCGCGTGGCAATGAGTTTCGGTGTGCTGGGCTGCCACGATTTGCACGGCGACGGGCGCCCGTGGATCGCGATCCGCGATCCGGGCTGCTGCGAAAAAACCTTTCCCGGGTTTTTCGAAGAGCTTGCGCGCGTCCGCTCGATCACCGAGGCTGGCCGACCGGAGAAAACACATGAATCAAGACGCGGAACACGAAGGAATGGAGCGGAGTGACCTCCCCCCGGTCATAACCGTGGACGGGGGTGCCGCCACCGGCAAGTCGTCCACCGCCCGGGGGGTGGCCGCCCGGCTCAACCTCCTGCACGTGGACACCGGCTCCCACTACCGTGCGCTGACGCTGTTGCTCCTGCGGGAGAAGATCGCCCCCCGGGAGTCGGACGCCCTCGACCGGGCGCTCCGGGATCTATCCCTCTCCTCCGGAGTCGATGGGACCGAGGCCTACCTGCTCGCCGACGGCGAACGCCCGACCGCCCCGGAACTCCGCGGCGAGGATGTCAACCGGGCCGTATCGGCCTTCGCGGCCCTCACACCGGTCCGCCGCCGCCTTCTCCGCTACCAGCGCTGGCACCGCAGGCTCGCGGCGGAGCGGGGCTTCCACGGGCTCATTATGGAAGGCCGCGACATCGGCTCCGTCGTTTTTCCGGAAGCCGAATTCCGCTTCTTTCTCGAAGCCGACGCGGACACCCGCGTCCGCCGCCGCCTGGAGGAGGGCCAGACGGACTCGGTCGTCGAGCGGGATCAGGCCGACACCGGAAGAAAAACCGCCCCTCTCCTCTGCCCGCCGGGGGCGATCCGCATCGACACGGCCCGCCACCCCCTCGGGGAAGTCATCGAGTTGATTTGCCAACGGGTCGAACCCGGGGCGGCAGGCTGAAGCCGGGTGTAACCACAAGTGCGTGGACTTCACCTGGCAATTGCAGCCATTTTTGTGAGAAGACCACGGAAAGATTCAGGGGAGCGCGGTGCTTTAGCCCGCGTTTTCGGTGCGTTCTTGTGCTTACGTTCGCAGGCTGAAGCACTGCGCTCCCAAAGTCCGAAGAAAATGGGATTGGTTCGTTCCAAAACTCCACGCACTTGTGGTTACACCCGCTGAAGCCGGGACACCGAACTTTTTCCCCTCGCCGGAAGCCGGATCACTCCTCAATCGGTGCCGCGTTCGCGTTCTTTCCCCGGGAGAGGATGCCGCCGGGGCTGATCACGGTGGGGTTCTGGAAGAGAGAGTTCGGCTGGCTCTCGTCGAACGACTGCTTGGCGGGGGATCCCCCGGGGCTGACCAGATTGGCGGTCACGAAGACGATCAGGTTGAGTTTCTGCGCCGTCTCCCCTTCCGAACGGAAGAGTCGGCCTACGAACGGGATATCCCCCAGGATCGGAATCTTTTCCTCATACTGCTTCACTTCCTCCCGGGTCAACCCGCCGAGCACCACCGTCGCCCCATCGAATACGGTGACCTCGGTCTCGACCGTGCGGGTGGAGAAGATCGGCACAAAGTAACCGGAGGGCGCCTGCACAACCGACGCTCCGGTGATGGCGATGTTCGGGCCGCCGTAGGAGACAAATCCCTCGAACTCGGTCACCCGCGGCTGCAGGGAAAGATTGATCTTGTCGTTCGGCTCGACCGTCGGGGTCACCGTGAGTTCGACGCCGATGTTCCGGGTCTCGAAATCCTCGGGAACCCCGGCGGCCACCGCGACGGAGCTTGCCCCGGCATCATCCCCCGTCGATGCGGTGACGGTCGGCTCGCCATAGGAGGTCGGATAGATGAATTCCTGGGCGACAACGATGTTCGCGGATTTCCCGGACATGACGGTGACCCGGGGAGCGGAGAGAAGATCCGAGCCTTCCATGCGCGAGACCGCCCGAATCAGCAGGTTGATGTCGAACTGGCCGATCACTCCTCTGGTGAAAAAGTTGCTCACTACGTCCGCTCCCAGGTCGAGGGCATTGGGCGGGCTCCCCGGGTTCACATCGAACGGCAGGGTTCCTCCGGGAACCAGACCCGATATGATTTCCCCGCTCTGAGTCTGCGTCTGGGAGCCGAAGATCTGGGCGAGGGTGGACTGGTTTTCGGTAAAGCCTTTGTCCCCGGGTCCCCGGGCCGGATTACCGAACTCGTCGAACTGGGGACTGACGGAGGAATTGAAAGTGGTTGACCGGTCCCCGGTCCTCCCGTTTGTCGAGGAGTTGTTGAACGTGCTCGTCGTCGAGTCGTTGAACGTGGCGGAGGCCGGCGGGCCGGAAACCGTCTGGTTGAACGAGGACTGGGAGTCGCGGGTGGTGCTGTTGTTGAAGGTGCTTCCGGAGGTGGAAGCAACGGTCGTACTCTGCGAGCGATCGACCAGAGCCTGCCCTTGGTTGGCCACGTCCCACTGGAAGGCCAGCTCGTCCAGATTCCCCTGAACCACTTCCATGAACTTCGCCTCGATCTCGACCTGGTCGGTAATGTCGAGTTGGCGGAGCGTCTGGCGGATTTCCTCGATGTTCCGCGAGGTCTGGTTGACCAGCAGGCGGGAGCCCCGGCTGATGATGCTGGCTCCGGGAATGTCCCGGAAATTGATCCCGGACCCCTCGAAGAAATCGACGAGGGCGCTCTGGTCGCCGCCCGAGGCGGGCGCGTCCGCAGCCGGGGTGGCGAACGGGTCATTGGCGACCGCGCCGCCGCCGCCGCCGCCCGAGACCGACTGGATGTCGAGAATGAGGTCGAGGGTGCCTTTCGAGATGGGGATGATCGCCCTCTGCAGGCGGTTGTTGCTGCCCCGGCTCTCGCTCGGGACGAACTCGACGACGCGGTCCACGACGTCCCACTGGTAGCCGCTCTGCTGGGCCACGATATCGAGAATGCGGAGCAGCGAAAGATTGCGGACGGAGAAATTGACCTCCCGGTCGGTCCCCCCCTCGCTGACGACCATGTTGACCCCCCGATCCCCGTCCGCACCGCCGGTGCGGTCGAACTCCTCCGACATCTCGGAGAGCGACTGAACGGCGCGGGAGAGGCTGGTTCCCGAAAAGGTAACCCGGGGGATGACGATCTCTTCCAGCTTGTCGAGAATCTGGTCGGTTTCGGCAGGCCGTTCCGTGTCCGACCGGTCCTCCACATAGACCCTCGGTTGCTGCCAGGCACGGCTGACCTGGTTGAGCATCTCTGTCCGGGTCTTCTTCCGGTCGAGATAACCCTCGTCATTGGCGCGATTGGCGATCTCGTAGAGAAAGGCTTTCGCCTCGACGTTTTCGGGGCTGATCGTTTCGACGAGGGCGAAGGTTTCGCGGGCCCCGTCGATATCGCCGTTCACGAACTGGGCGCGCCCGCGGACGAGGAGATCGTCGATGCGGCGGGTCTCCGCCACAAATTCCGGGCTGATATCGCGGATATCGTAGGCGTAGGGATTCTCGACCATCTTCCGGACCTCGTCCGCGCGGGAACGCAGGCCGGACTTGTCGGCTGTGCTGGCGTCGTAGCGTCGCAGGGCCGCCGCGGCAGCCGCTCCTTCGCCGGCGTCGGCCAGCTCGGCGGCCTGGTCGAGGAGCATGGAGGCCCGCGCCTTGCGCAGTTTCGCCAGGGTTTCCTCGGTGCCCGTCGTTTCGGGCAGCCGGTTGATGGCCGCGTCGATGACCTCGTAGGCACTGTCGTAGCGGCCCTCGGAGGCCAGCTCCCGCGCCCGCTTCAGATCGGCGCGCGAGTCTTCGAGCGCCTGATCGACGGAGCCGGACTCCTGCTCGAGAATGTAGCCCGAGATCAGGGAATCGGCTTCGGCGGCGACCGCCGGATCCCCGCTCTCCCGCTTGACCTTGTTCAGCACGGCGATGGCCTGAATGTAGTTTCCCGCGGAAGCCAGTCTCTTCGCCCGGGCGATGGACGCGTCGCCCGAAACATCGGCCTCGGCTACGACTTCGGCGACGACTTCATCATCGGCGGCGGCGATTTCGACCGCCTCTTCGGTGTCGGTCGCGGCGGCCTCTTCGGTGTCGATGACTTCGAAGGGAATGCCCTCCGCATCCATCGTTTCGACGAGTTCGTTGTAGAGTCGGCGGACCGACGGGTCGTCGGGAGACATCTCGCGGAGCAGGGTCGCCCGCTCGAAAGCTTCCGCGTACTCGCCCTGGTCCTTGAGGCGCAGGGCCGAGGCCATGAGGGCGACTTTCTCGGCGGGGTTCACGTCCGAATCCGGAGCGGCTTGGGAAACGGACCCGCACAAAATCGTGGCGGCCAGGATGGCGACGGAGGCGGGGTTCCGGAGGGTGTGGATCAGGGTCTTCATAGGTTCAATTGATTATTCTAAAGGTCGGGAGGGTCGGTCAGTCGAACAGACCGTCGAAATCGGAGTCACCCTCTTCGGGGGAGGACGGTGTCGGCTGCGGGGGATCTGCCGCGGGAACAGGGGGCGGTGGGGCGGATTCGCCGGCGGGGGAAAGTGTTTCGTTTTCGGGAACATCAAGATAATCCGCTTCTTTTACGAGTTCCACCGAAACCGGATCAAGATTTATTTCGGACAACGTGTAGGTGGCCTCGTTCATCTCGAAAGTTTCTCCGACGTTCGAGACCTGGGCGGTCTCGCCCGTGCCCTCGGTCGATTCGAATCGGAAGATCACCCCCTCCTCGTAAACCGTTTCCAGGTCGGACAGCAAATAGACCCTGCCGCTTTCCAGATCGGTGATCGTGGCGATGTGCTCGGTCTCGAGGCCACCCCCAACCACGCGCCGTTCCTTGCGGATGTCATCGACGCGGAAATTTTTCGTGGGGTGGGTCTCCCCTTTGCTCAGGGAAACCGTCGGCCCCTCGGTCTGGGTCGCATACACGTTTTCAAAGGAAAGAACGGCGGAGTCGATGTTGTCGAGTTCGGTTTCGTAAACGGCGTCCAGTTGAAGCCGATATTGGTTGCGCTCCATTTCCACGAGGCGCACGCCGAAGGGGACCACTATCACCGGATCGACGGGCGGGGGGGGTTTGGGAATCTCGACGGTGAAACGACCGTCCACGAGATACAGAATCGGCGGGGTGAACACGCGGTAGAGCCACTTCCCCTCGCTGTCCTGCGGCTGGGGGGGCGGCCACTCGGCGTCGGGGATCGCGGGGAGGCCCTCGTAGTCGGTGGGCGTGAATTCGCCCGGAACCGGGGGGACGGCACCGTCGGTGGAGCGGGCGTCGCCGCCCAGGAACACCCAGGCGGCCAGCCCGGCGACGAGGACGAGACAAACCAGAAAGACGATCTTTTCGATATGCTTCACGACTCCGTTTCCGTTTCCGTTTCGACCATGGCCTCCGTTCGCAGTTCGACGAATTCGATCACCACGGTGAATTTGGATTTGTTTTCGGTGATGACCGGCTCGCGGTCCGGATCAACATCCTCCTCCGGCGTCTCCGCCGGCTGGTCCCCCCCGCCGCCGAAGAGGGCGAAAAGGGCGTCGTCACCCCCGCCACCGGTCGTCTCCTCTTCCGGCTCATCCTCTTCCTCGACCGGAGTCACCTCAATGCTGCGGACGATCAACGGTAGCTCGAATGCGGCGAGGCGGTTGATAAAGCCGCGGAGCACATCCGTCCTTCCCGTGAACACGAGCCGGAACGCATAGGTGTCGATGTACTCGTTCGAGCGGGCGGTGACGAATTCCGGGATCGTGAAAATATCATCCGAACTTTGCTTTCCGCCATCGGTTTGCGCCGGGGTTTCGACCAGTTCCCGCTCGACGGCGAGGATCGCGCTGGGTCCGGCCTGGATCAGCTGGCGGAGGATGTAGCCCAGCACCTGGCGCTGCAGGTCGAGGCGCGGGACGTCCGCCGCGGACGGCTGCCGCGCCCGGGTCGCGTAGCGGGCGAACCCGAACGCCTCGTTCGATTCGAGGCGCACCCGATTCGAGGCGGCCTCCGACTTTAGGCGGGCGATGAAGGTCTGCAGCTTGGGGAGGAAGGTAAACTCGTCGGCCGGGTCGTTCAACACGCTCTCCGTCCGGGCGTTCATGAGATCGCGGATCCGCAGGAGATCGCCGCGCACCTCCTCGAGCCGGTCCTCCAACTTTTCGCGGCTCGCGGCGGTCGGCGGAACCCGCTCTCCGTCGTCGTAGGGGACCCCGCCGGACACCTGCCGCAAACGGTTCAGGTCCGATTGGAGGGCGCTCTCCGCCTCGGCGAGTTTCGTGCGTTTGCCGAGGGCGAGATAGATCCCCGTTCCCAGCACCAGCACGAAAAGCAGCAGGAGCACGCAGAAGATCGGATATTTTTTGATGAATCCCATGGTCAGAGCGGTCGCTGGGGTTCAATGGAAAAGACGAATTCGAAGGGCAGGAGGGGCCGGCCTTCCTGGATGGCCTGGAAGTCGATCCGAAGGGACACCCGTTCGGCGATGAAGGGCGAGGCGATGAAACGGTCGCTGAGCGTCCGAATTCGGCGGGAGAGGAGGTCCTCGTCGATCTCGTCCATCGACACGACCTGATCGGAATCCTCCTGGCGGATGAGCAGGCGCCCGTCCACCCGCAACTGGTAGCGGACTTCTTCGCCCCTTTGCATCCGATCGACGGCCAGCTCGTCGAGCCAGACATCGCCGATGTCGTAAAGGGCGTCCTGCAGGTCGGAAAAGAAAAGAATCCAGTTCGCCTTCGAATTCACCAGATCGTCGAACCGGTCCACCAGGGTCTCCGCATCCGCAATCTTCGCCAGCAGGGATTCGATGCGGTTGAACTCCTCCTGCCGGGGCGGCAGCTGAATGCGAACCTCCTCCCGGGCGCTTTCGAGGGCGGCAACCTCCTCCCGCGCCTGCAGGAAGAACGGCACGGGGGCCGCCGCGAGAACGAGCGCGGTGGCGAGAATCCACGGCTTCTTCTTCCGGAACCCCATTTCCCTGCGGAGATCCTCGGGGAGCAGGTTCACCCCCACCCCGTTCGGCACGAGGGATTTGGCGACCTCCCCGATCAACTCGGAGGCCTGGAAGATCTTCATGTCCCGCGATTCGGCGTCGAAATCGGGCCCGGTGTAGATCTGGTGGCCGGGCTGGAAGAAGGCGACCTCGACCCGCTGGGATTCGCCGAGAAACTCGGCGAGCCCGGGAATGAGCGCGCTCCGCCCGGTCAGGAGGATACGCTTGGGAGCGGCCCCTTTCTTCTGCTGGCGGAAATTGACGATGGAACGGGTGATCTCCTGCGACAGGCGCCGCATGAAACTCTTGGTCGCGCTGTCGATGGTCTCGGTGGACGAGTGATCGGCGTGTTCGGAGGTGAAGTAATTCACCTTGATTCTTTCGGCTTCGACGAAATTCTTCCCGAAAGCGTCGGCGAGGCTCTGGGTCAGCGCGTTTCCGCCGAGGCTGATGTTCCGGACGAAAAAGCCCGATTTCTGGATGAAGGTCAGGTTCGAGGCACGGGCGCCGATGTTGACGACCAGCGAGTCCGTGTCGTCGCCGGGATGGGTCAGCTGGTAGGCGTTGTAGTCGAGAATCGTCGAAGCGTTGACCGAAACGGTCTGGAACCCGAGCTTGCCTATCTCGGCGCAAAACCGCCCGCAGATCGACGACCGGATTCCGATGAAGAGGACCTCCGTTTCGATTCCGTCGTCGGAGAGGATTTGGTAGCTCCAGTTCAGCTCGGAGAGCTGGTAGGGGATGCTCTGCTGGGCCTCGTAGGCGATCATCTGGGCCTGCTTGCCGCCCTCGACATGGGCGATGCGGAGCGTTTTCGTCAGGAGCAGGAATCCCGGCAGGATGACCTGTACATCGCCCGATATCTTTTCCTCGGACACCGCCGACCGCAGCCCGCCGAGCGTCGCGCTCAGCCACTGGTCCTCCTCCGAAAAATCATAATCCAGATTCCGCGTGATCAGGCGGTCCATCGTCGGCTCGTCTCCCTCGAACGAAAACGTCCCGAAGGCGAATTGACTCGCGCCGCAGTTGAGGATGGAAACTTTGGAAGAACTCATACCGGAAACGGATATGCGTAAGAAAATCGAATCAACGAATCAAGTCCGGAATCCCATGTCAGATCAATTCATCGGCTCAAACCGGTAGAAGGCGGGGAGTTCGCGGTAATTCAGCCGCGACTCGTTCACGACATTCGCCGGGGCGAGGTAGGAGGGCAGGAAAATCCCGTCGTTGGCCGCGCCCTCCGCGTTCGCCTTCGCGAGGAAGGAGTCGAAAGCCTCCTTGCTCTGGATGGCGCGCTTGTCGAACTGATCGTCCTTCAGCGGAATACGGACGCCGCCCGCCTCCATTTCGACCACCCAGGCGAAGGGATCGGCGTCGAGGTCGTCGCGCTCGCGGAGCACGCCCGGCAGGTAGAACTTCACCGTGTAGGTCTTGCGGCGTTCGAGCGAGACCATCCGCACCGAGGACCGGTAAAAGGAAAACTGGTCTTCGACGTTGTCGAGATTCACCTCGAAGCAAACGTGGAAGGTCAGGCGGACATCGTCGATGTAATCCTTGTCCCGCGCGTCCGGGGCCGGGTTTTCACCGGGCCGGAGGGTCACCGATCCAACGATCCAGTTGTCGGCCACCCGGTCGAACCGGACGTTCCTGACTTCGATTTCCGGGGCTTCCTGCCCCACCGCCCGGGCGAGGAGCAGTACGGAAAGAGCGAAACCGAAGAGAATAGGGGTTCTCAATGCAGATGACATTGGGAAGGAGGAGGAAGCAGAAAAACGCCGGTGGCAAGTCTTTTTTTTACGCCAAGCCGCTTCGGGGTGGACGACTACAGTCATCCAACCACGAAGTCGCATGACTGTAGTCGTGCGATTCGGTACTCTTCGGTGGTCGCGGGGCTTGCCCCTCGATCCGAAGGTGGTGGTGGCCGCGGACACCACCGAACCTCTCCGGACCGACACCGGCATCCGTGGAAATCAGGATCGTTGCGCCTGTCGCCGGGGGTCGGAGGGCAACCGTCTTCGCCCCTACGGGGCCTCGCCGGTCAAGAACCCCACCGACCACGAAGATCCCGAATGCAACCACAAGTGTGGGGAGGGCGGCTGGTGCGCCACGGCGTAGCAGTGTCTTCAGCGCGCTGCTTTTAGCGGGCTGAGACTGGATAATTGGGCGGCCAAAGTGGGTGGGTTGCTTCAGCGCCCACTTTCGAAAGCCCGGAATTTCCCGTTAACGCTGAACCTCTGAGGCGATCCGGAACCT
>CAZDRT010000114.1:0-11272 GCA_964507815.1 uncultured Puniceicoccaceae bacterium | reverse complement strand
AGCACCACCGGCATGATGTCCTGGTCGTTGAATCTCACAGGCTCGCCGCCGCCGGCGGGGGGCGCGACCGTTTTGCTGCCAGTTTCCCCCGCCACGGCGGTATCGCCGACGGCAGGCGCGATCGGCCCGAACACCTGTTCGTACAAACCCACCCCGCGCTCGATCAGCGTGAATGACTGTTCCTGGAAATTCACCAGCAGCAGCGCGCCCGCGCCGATCAGCAGAAACGTCCAGGCCGCGATCATGGGGACCAACTGGGTCCATCGGAAATAGTCGATGACCGCGCTCAGGATGAGGGCGGCAATGGTCGGTGAGCGTGCGCCGGAGCGGATGGTTTCGGGCATGGCAGATCCCGCGCTATTTAGGTAGAGAAACCAGAGGTTTAAGCCACGGTAATGCTGTCCTCGAGATAAACATCCTGGATGGCGTGGAGCATCTCGATGCCTTTGTCGCGGGGGCGCTGGAAGACCTTGCGGCCGGAGATCAGGCCGGTTCCGCCCGCGCGCTTGTTGATGATGGCGGTGCGGACGGCCTGGGCGTAATCGTTTTCACCCGAGGCTCCGCCGGAGTTGATCATGCCAATGCCGCCCATGTAGCAGTTGGCCACCTGCCAGCGGCAGAGATCGATGGGGTGGTCCGTGCAGAGCCCGTCATACATAAGTTCATGGGTTTTTCCGTAGCCTTCGAGCCGCTGGTAGCCGCCGTTGTGGGTGGCCTGTTTCTGCTTGATCAGGTCGGCCTGCATGGTCACCCCGAGGTGGTTGGCCTGTCCGGTCAGGTCGGCGGCGGTCTGGTCGTTGGTGTCTCCGTGCTTGAAGGCATCGTTTCTCAAGTAGCACCACAGCACGGTGAAGAGCCCGCGGTCGTGCGCGATGGAGAAGGCTTCGGAAACCTGCTCGATCTGCCGGTTGGATTCCTCCGAACCGAAGTAAACGGTCGCCCCGACGCCCGCCGCGCCCATGTCGGCGGCGCGCTCCACATCGCTGAAAAAGATTTGATCGTAGGTGTTCGGGTAGCTGAGCAGCTCGTTGTGATTGAGCTTTACGATGAAGGGGATGTGATGGGCGAACTCGCGGGCCACTTTGCCGAGGACTCCGGCCGTGGAGGCGACCCCGTTGCAACCGCCATCGACCGCCAGTGCGACGATGTTGCGCGGGTCGAAGTAATCCATATTAGGCGCGAAGCTGGCACCGGCCGAGTGCTCGATGCCCTGGTCAACCGGAAAGAGCGAGAGATATCCCGTCCCGGAGAGACGACCCGCCGAGTAAAGCCATTGCAGGTTGCCGATCACGCGGTTGGAGCGGTCGGAAGGCACGAAGCTCCGGTCAACGAATCGCGGCTCGGGAAGGGTGAGGTGTTCCTTCGGGATCGCCGAGCATTGGTACTCCAGAAGATTCTCATCATTGTTTTCAAGGAAGGATTGTATGTGGTGGTTCATGGTGTTTTGTGGTGTTTCGTGGTGATTATAGGATTATTTCGCCCCCGGAAGGACGTCGCGAATGGCCTGCCGCACGAAGCCGAGGCGTTCGGCGTCGCCCTTGAGCGCGGACATCAGGAAGTTTTTGGCCTGATCAAAAGTTATGTGCGGTGGAAGGGTGGGGACCTCCGCATCCGTAACCGCATCGATAACGAACGGCTTGTCGGCGGAGAGAGCGGTGTCCCAGGTTTCCCCGATGGCTCCGGGGTCTTCGAGCCGAATGCCGCCGAGGCCGAGATTGGTGGCTAACTCGGCGTAGTTCATGTCGGGAATGTTCTGGGACGCCTCGAATTTCGGATCGCCCTCCATGGCCCGCATCTCCCACGTCACCTGGGCGAGATCGTGATTGTTGATAACGAGAATGGCCAGCCGCGGATCGCTCCACTGCCGCCAGTATTTGGCGATGGTGATTAGATTCGTGATCCCGAGCATCTGCATGGCCCCGTCTCCGATCAGGGCGATCGGCACCCGGTCCGGGTAGGCCATTTTGGCGGCGATGGCGTACGGGATCGCCGGGCACATCGAGGCGAGCTTGCCCGACAGGGAAGCCTTCATCCCCTCCCGAATCTTCAGGTCACGGGCGAACCAGTTGGCGGCCGTGCCGGAATCGGCGCATAGAATGCAATCCTCGGGCAGCCGGGGCGAGAGTTCCCAGAACAAGCGCTGGGGGTTGATCGGATCCGCATCCTGGTGGGCGCGGGCTTCGAGCTTCTTCCACCAGTCGGTGATGTTTTTTTCGATCGTTTCGCGCCAGTCGTCTTTTCCTTTGTCGTCGATTAGCGGCAAAAGGGCTTCGAGGGTGCTTTTGGCATCTCCGGTCAAATTGACTTCACTCGGATAAAAGACGGATTGCGACTTGGGTTCCAAGTCGATTTGGACACCGCGAGCCTGTCCGTTGGCAGGCAGGAATTGCGTGTAGGGAAAGGTGGTGCCGATCATCAGCAGGGTGTCGCATTCCTGCATCATCCGGTCGCTGGGCTCGGTGCCGAGCAGGCCCAGGCACCCGGTCACGTAGGGAAGGTCGTCCGGGAGAACCGCCTTGCCCAGCATGGCTTTGGCCACTCCGGCCTGGAGCTTTTCGGCGATTTGCTTGAGGGGTTCGGCGGCACCCAGGCAGCCGGCACCGACCAGGATGGCCACTTTCCGACCGGAGTTCAGCACCTCGGCGGCGGATTTCAGATCGGACTCCGCGGGAATGACGCGCGGTGCGGAATAGCCCGGCGCGGATCGTGCGGCATCGTGTTCGGGTTTGATGGCGTCCGGCATCTCCAGTTCCTGAACGTCACTGGGCAGAATAACCGTGGTAACGCAGCGACGCCCCCGGGCGATTCGCAGGGCACGGTCCAGAACGACGGGTGCCTGTTCCGCCACGTTGACGGTTTCCACATAGTCGCTGACGTCGGCGAAAAGTCCGGCCAGATTGACCTCCTGTTGGGAATTGCTGCCCATCCCGAACCGGGGCTTCTGCCCGATGATCGCGAGCACAGGCTGGTGGTCCAACTTGGCGTCGTAAAGACCGTTCAGAAGGTGAATCGCACCCGGACCTCCGGTGGCAATGCAGACACCCGTTCCGTCCGTGAATTTGGAATGGGCGCAGGCCATGAATGCGGCGGATTCCTCGTGCCGCACCTGGATGAAGTCGGGCGCATCCTCCCGGTCGTTCAGTGCACCCATCACTCCGTTTATCCCGTCGCCGGAATACCCGAAGATGCGTTCCACGTGCCAGTCGAGCAATCGCCCGACGATAAAATCCGCTACCGTCTGATTCGCCATTGGTTGTTCTGTCGGGTTATTCGTCGTCCCACTCGGGGGCGAAGGAGGGGTTGATCTGACGCTTGTTTTTCGGGAGTTCCGCGATTTGGTCTTTGTCCTCCGCGTCGAGTTCGAAGTCGAAGATATCGAAGTTGCCGTGGATGTGATCCGGGTTTGACGAGCGGGGAATCAAGAGGACATTGTCCTGCTCGATCAGCCAGCGCAGGGCGATTTGTTCGCTGCTCTTTCCGTGGCGTTTCGCGATGTCCTCCAGGTCAGGGTAGCCGATCGCCTCTCCCTGGGCGAGCGGCGAATAAGCGGTCAGGGCGGCCTTGCGGCGGCGCGCGGCTGCGAGAACCTTATCCTGTTTCAACAGTGGATGATACTCGACCTGGTTGCAGAATATATCCCCGTAAACGCAGGCCTCCTCGAACAGCGCCGACGGGAAATTGCTGACGCCGTAGTTTTGGATCTTTCCCGCCTCCTGAAGGATTCGAAACGTTTCGATACTTTCCTCCAGGGACGTTTCCGGGTTGGGCCAGTGAATGAGCACGAGGTCCAGATAGTCCGTTTGCAAGGCGTTGAGGCTGCCTTCGACCGCGGAGCGGATGCCGTGGGGGCTCAGATCCTCCCACCAGACTTTCGTGGTCACAAAGATGTCCTCCCGCGGAATCCGGAAATCCCGAATCGCCTCGCCCACCTCGATTTCATTGTTGTACATCCGGGCGGTGTCCAGATGACGGTATCCGGTTTCCAGAGCGGTGGTAACCGCACTGCGGCAGGTGTCGCCTTTTAGCTGGAAGGTGCCGAATCCCAGGGCGGGGACGGATGTCCCTTTGATTTCCTTGGCGAAGAGCGGTGAGTCCTGATGAACCTTGGTTTTGTAAGTCATGCTTGGATCGAACCGCAGATCGCGTGCCAACGGGCTTTTGGGTGCCTGAAGCGCATGTTTCCCGGAAAACAGACATGCAAAATGCAACATTGGCGGCGGCGAAAAGCGCAAATCGCACGGTCGCAGTCCGTCGTGCGGGAAGGGAGAGATTAATTTTTCGGACGGTGCCGGTCTTATGTAGGGTCCGCGTGCTTGTCATGGATCATGAGCTAGTCGAATGGCGCGCGCGCCGCTCCCCTGAGGAAAACGAACGCCCGCGCTATTTAGGATTTTTCCTTTTGGTTACATCCATGTCTCCCCCGTGGTCGCGGGGCTTGCCCCTCGATCCGAAAGTGGCAGGGGCTGCGAAAACCGCCGAAACTCTCCGGACCGATATAGACAGTCCGTGAAAATCGGGGCGTTGTCCATGCCGCCGGAGATCGGAGGGCAAGCCCACCGACCACGCATGAATCGGACGTGACATCCCAGGGCCGCATCGCGGCCATCGCGCAAGGGTCTTCGCTCTGCGAGCTACGCCCACTCAAGAGCGCGAGGCCCTGCATTTTTTCGGACGATTGGCACGACTTATGAGCCAGTAATCCTCACGAGTAAAAACTTAGATCCAGAAAAAACACGAAAAATGAAAACAATAGTTAGAAAAGCAGAAGCCAGTTGGGAGGGGAATCTGGAGGACGGGCACGGTCTCGTTTCCACGGAAAGCCGCGTGCTTACCGAAAGTAAATTCTCCTTCCAGCAACGCGTCGAAGGCGAGGGCAAAGACACCAATCCCGAAGAGTTGATCGCGGCATCGGCTGCGTCCTGCTTCGCCATGGCGTTGAGCAAGACCTTGCAGGATGAAAATACGGTTGCCACAAAGCTCAAGGTGCGTGCCGACGTTTCGCTCAATCCCGACGACGGTCCGAAACTCACCGAAATGACCCTGCATGTCGAAGGGTTGGTTCCTGGTTACAGTCAAGACGCGCTCGCATCAGCCGTCGCGAAAACTGCGGAAGATTGCCCGGTATTCCAACTGCTCTCGCCGGGCTTTGATTCGATCGATTTGGAATCGTTTCTGCAGCCTTAACCGCTGAAAATGCTCTCATTACCCGAGTTCATTACCTCGTTCGCAGAATGGTGCGCCGCCATCATCGAAATAATCGGAGTTGGGGTGATCACCGTCATCTCGGTCTATACGATCGCTGTCGCGCTTTGGGATCTGGTTCAGCGGCGGGGGTTCAACGAGATCGTGCGCGAGGCACGACAGTGCCTCGGCAAAGGCATTCTAATCGCGCTGGAATTCCTCATCGCTGCTGACATCATCCATACTGTCGCGGTCGAACTGACCCTTGAGAGTGTAGCGGTGTTGTCTGTGGTGGTTTTAATCCGAAACTTTCTCAGCTTTACTCTAGAGGCCGAACTGACCGGGAAATGGCCCTGGCAGAAATCCGGCTCGTCCGATCAAGGGTTCCCGTGAGTTGGTCCGCAAGCTTGCGAGCAGAGATCAAACCCGTGTCGGCGTTTGGGTGCGTGAAACGCATGTTGGCCGAAAATAGATATGCAAAATGCAACATTGGCGGCGGCGGAATGGGCAAATCGCATGGTCGCGGCCGTTGCGCGAGAAGGGAGGCCCTACAAAATTCCCGTGGTTTTCGGAATGGGGCGTGGATTCGGAAATATTTGTAGGGTCCGCGTGCTTGTCATGGATCATGAGCTTGTCGAATGGCGCGCGCGCCGCCCCCGGGGGTTCAATCGGCGACGCATCGACCAAACATCCCGATCATCCATCCCAGGGCCGCAACGCGGCCGTCGCGCAAGCGCGAGGCCCTACAAAATTCCCATTGTTTTCGGAATGGGGCGAGGATTCGAAATTACTTGTAGGGCCGCGTGCTTGCGCGCGAGCCGTCCCCGGATGGCCAATCAGTGACCCATTGACCGAGGGCCCTGACCCCGGGCATTCCCAGTCACCTCGCGGCCATCGTCAAGAGCGCGGGGCTCCACCTTTTTCGGACGATTGGCACGACTTATGAGTCAGTCATCCCCATGAGCAAAAACAAAGATACAGAAAAAGACACAGAAAAACGCCCGAACAAAGTGCCGGGGTCGAATCCGTCCCCGGTCGGGACCCAGACGAATCCCGTCTCCGACCCCCAACGGGAGGCGATGGAGGAACCCAATCCCGTGGAGAAGGAACTCGAAGCGCGCAGGAAATTCCAACAGGAGAGGGACGCGGAAAACCCCGGCGATTGAGCCGAACGGAACAAGCGATGAACTTCCCGGTTCTCCCTATTCCCGCCAAAGATCTGAGACAAATGAAGTTGCACAACCAAATCCAAACCCCCGATCTCACCGAATGGATTGCGGATCGGGCCGAAACATTCGAGTCCGTCGAGCAGGCGGATTTGTCGCCCTTGCTGGAACGAATCGGGGACGCGCGGATCGTCCTGATTGGCGAGGCCAGCCACGGCACTTCGGAGTTCTACCGGATGCGCCGGCGAATCACGACCGAGCTGATCAGCCAAAAGGGATTTCGAAGGATTGGGATTGAAGGCGACTGGCCGGACGTCGAGCGGGTGGATGAATACGTGCGCGGAAGGGAGCGGGGACCGGATCGTGCCTGGGAGGCCTTTGACCGCTTTCCCTCGTGGATGTGGCGCAACCGGGAGATGCTCGATTTCGTCGATTGGTTGGAATCCTACAACCGGGAGAGGGAGCCCGCCCACGAACGCGTCGCCATGCACGGGCTCGATCTCTACAGTCTCTACCATTCGATCCACGCCGTCCTCGAATTTCTGGAGCGTCGCGGGGACAGGAAGATGCTCGAGGCGGCCCGGGCCCATTACTCGGGGATTATGGCTTATGAACCCGAGCCCCAGGAATACGGACGGGCGGTCCAAATCGGGTTGGAGGCCAAGCAGCAGAAAGAGGTGCTTTCCGTTCTGAACGAGTTGTTCCATCAGCGCTTGCAGGCGGCCAACAGTCTCCGGGAAAACATCTTCGACGCGGAGCAGAATGCGAGGGTGGTGGCCAACGCGGAGGAATACTACCGCAGTATGTTCCGCCGCGGCGCCGAAAGCTGGAATCTCCGGGACTCCCACATGTACGAGACGTTGCAAACCTTGCTCGATCTGGACGGGGAGCGCTCCAAAATCATTATCTGGGCGCACAATTCGCACATCGGAGACGCGCGGGCCACGGAGATGAGTTTGCGTGGCGAACACAACATCGGGCAGCTCGCCCGCGAGGACTACGGCGACGAGGTTTATTCGATCGGATTCGGCACGCATACCGGCACCGTGGCGGCGGCCGACGACTGGGGCGGGCCGGTCAAGCAATCGGCGGTCAACGAGTCCCAGCCGGGGAGTCACGAACACACCTGCCACCAGTCGGGCAACCTCCGCTTCCTGCTGCCGCTGCGACCGGCACGACAGAAGGGCATCGAGTTCGGCGATGCGCTGGAACGGGCTATCGGCGTGATCTACCGCCCGCGGAGCGAGCTGGTCTCCCACTATTTCGAAGCCCGCCTGGAATCCCAGTTCGACGAGTATGTATGGTTTGATTTTTCCCGGGCCGTGACTCCGCTAAGCGGAGAGACCGCGCCCGAGTTGCCGGAAAATCACCCCTTTCTGCGGATCGATTGAAATGGATTCGGAAAACTTCGTAGGGCCGCGTGCTCTTGACGGCCATAGCTCGAAGAGCGACGGCTGTTGCGCGCGTGCCGCTGTAAAACGGTTTTTTCTGATTTTAGGAACGGTTCGCGGCCATCGCGCAAGCGCGAGGCCCTACGCAAATCCGCGGTCTGGATTGGTTGTGGTTTCGAAAAACTTCGTAGGGCCGCGTGCTTGTGCGCGTGCCGCTGTAAAACGGTTTTTTCTGATTTTAGGAACGGTTCGCGGCCATCGCGCAAGCGCAAGGGCCTACACAAATCTGCGGTCTGGATTGGTTGTGGTTTCGAAAAACTTCGTAGCGTGCCGCTGCGGGAAACCTCTTAGGCACCTTCCTATAGCCACCGAAAGCATTTTGTGAGTGATTGGAAAACAGTTCGTGAGACAGCCCATGCCAAACCCGCCGATGCGGTTTGTGAAGCCCTGGAGACATCGGTCGAAGAGGGCTTGAGCCGCGACGAGGCGCGCCGTCGCCTGCGCGAATGTGGGCCGAATCAGCTGGAGGAGCAGAGCCAGCGCGGCTGGGCTGCCATTCTCCTCGGGCAGTTCAAGGGGGTGGTCATCTGGGTGCTGGTGGCGGCGCTGGCCGTGGCGGTGGCGATGGCCGAATGGCCCGAAGCGATCGCCGTGGCGGCGGTGATTTTGGTCAACACCCTGATCGGGTTCATCGCCGAGTGGCGGGCCATCCGGACGATTGACGCCCTGCGCGAGCAGGAGGAGAGCCACGTCCGGGTGCGGCGCGGGGGTGAGACCGTGACGTTGCCGATCCGCAAACTGGTTACCGGAGACCTGATTGAGGTCGAGGGCGGCGAACTCGTCCCGGCCGACGCGCGTTTGGTCGAGTCCGAAGGGCTGCGACTGAACGAAGCGACCTTGAGCGGAGAGTCCGAGCCGGTCTCCAAAGACACCGAAGCGGTCGGCGAAGACGTGCCCCTGGCCGAACGAAGCTGCCTTCTTTTCAAAGGCTGTTCGATCCTGGACGGTCGCGGCAGGGCCGTGGTCACCGCCACGGGCATGCGGACCGAGTTGGGGAAAATCGCCCGCGCGGCGATGGAGGCCGAGAGCACCGAGGCTCCCCTCGGCGAGCGTCTGGATCAGCTGGGGCGGCAGTTCGTCGGACTGGTCTTTGTATCGGTGATACTGGTGGGACTCGCCGGATGGTGGCGGGGACGCGAGCCGGTCGAGGTGATTGAGACCGCCATCGCGCTCGGCATCGCCGCCGTTCCCGAAGGCCTGCCCATCGTGGCCACCATCGCCCTCGCCCACGGCATGTGGAAAATGGGAAAGCACAACGCCGTGGTGAAGCACTTGCAGGCCGTCCAGGCGCTCGGATCGGTCCCCTATCTCTTCGTCGATAAGACCGGCACGCTGACCCGGAACCGAATGCAGTTGATGCGCGTGGTGACTCCGTCGGAGAGTTGGGACTGCGAAGAGGAGGGTGGGGATCCGGGCGACTCCGTGGAGCGCGTGTTGGAGGTCGGTGTCCTCTGCAACGGTGCCCGCCTGGCGGACGGGGAGGACGAAGAGGAGCGCGGCGATCCAATGGAGGTGGCCTTGCTCGAAGCGGGACGGCATCACGGTCGCGAACGACAACGTCTGCTGGAGCGACACGGGGAACGGAAGGTCGTCGAGTTCGACCGGGAAACCATGATGATGGCTTCTTTCAACGCCGACGGGGACGACGAAGGGATTCGGGTGTCGGTGAAAGGCGCGCCGGAGCGGGTGCTGGAGTCCTGTGAGCGGATCGCCCGGAACGGGGAACCGGAGGATCTGGACGACGAACTGCGGGAGGAGTGGAGGCAGCGGGCGAACGATTTGGCCGGGCAGGGCTACCGGGTGCTGGGAGCCGCGGAGAAGACGGTCGACTCCGAAGATGCCGAACCCTACACTGGCCTGACCTTCCTCGGTTACCTCGCGCTCGAGGATCCGCCGCGGCGGAACGTGGCTGATTCGATCGACGAGTGCGAGGCGGCGGGGATCAAAGTAATCATGGTTACCGGCGACAAGCCCGAGACCGCCCGGGCCATCGCCCGGCAGTCCGGTGTGGGAGAGGAGAGGGGATCCTCCCATGTATTGACGGGCCGGGAATTGCGCGACCTCGATCCGGAGAGCGAAACCGACGAGGAGAAAATCCTGGACTCCGATGTCATCGCCCGGGTCGAGCCGCGGCAGAAAATGGACCTGGTCGAACTGGCGCAGGCCGGCGGTGCGGCGGTCGCCATGACGGGCGACGGGGTCAACGACGCCCCCGCCCTCAAGCGCGCCAATGTCGGGATCGCGATGGGAGAGCGCGGAACCGAAGCGGCCAAGCAGGTCGCCGACATCGTCCTCCGGGACGACTCGCTGGCGACCATTGTCGAGGCGGTCCGGCGCGGGCGCACGATCATGGACAACATCCGCAAGGCGGTGATGTTCTTTCTCTGCACCAACCTCGCCGAAATGATCGCGCTGACCATCGGAGCGGCCCTGGCCTATCCGCTGCCCTTGCTGGCTCTGCAGATTCTTTATCTGAACGTGATCACGGACGTCTTTCCGGCCCTCGCGCTCGGCGTAGGTCCGCCCGACAAGAATGTGATGCAGCGGCGCGATGAAGAGGAAACCCATGCGATCCTCTCCCGCGCACACTGGCTCGCGGTTATCGTGCTGGGCATCGTGCTGGCGGCGGTAACCTTGTCGGGTCTGATATTGGCCAAGGAATGGCTCGGTCTTTCGGACGCGGCGGCGACCACCCTGTCCTTCCTGACTCTCGGGCTGAGCAAAGTGTGGTTTCCCTTCAACCTGCGCGACTACGCCTCTCCGTTCTGGCGCAACGAAATCACCCGCAATCCCTACATCTGGGGAGCGGCGCTGGTCTGCCTGGGCCTGTTGGTCCTGGCGGTCGCGTGGCGTCCGCTCGGAGGAGTTCTCGGGACCGTACCGCTGCCCGCCGAAGCCTGGGGCCTCGTGCTCGCGCTCAGCTTGGTTCCCTTTGTGCTTTCGCAGGTGGCTCTGCTGATACTGGGGCACCGTGCCTCGCGGAACCATGAGTGAGGGAATGACATTCCGGTCCGTGACACTCCTTGCGCCTGCCGTTCGATTCCTTGTCATTCACCGCCGGAGACCTACGATGAATAAAGTAAACCGCTGAAACGCGATGAATCAGGAAGCCTCCCCCGATAACCAGAAGAAGAAGTCCCGCCGCACCTGGTTGCGGGTGGGGCTGGCGGTGCTGGTGATATTGCTGGTTCTGGCCTGGCAGGCCGACTTGTTCACGCCCAAAACGGCACCGGGCGAAGTCGCCCTGGAGCGGTCCGAAGCGGAGGGGATCGAATTCGCCGGGGTGGAGGAGTCGATGATTCCCGTCGAGCGGATACTCACCGGCTCGATCGTTCCCCGGATCCGAATCGAAACCGCGCCGCAGATCGGCGGAACAGTGGTGGAGGTTCCGGTCGAGGCGGGCGACCGCGTGCGCGGGGGCGATCTCCTGATCCGCCTGGACCGGGCGGATCCACTGGCTCGCCGTGACGAGGC
>CAZDRT010000113.1:0-11398 GCA_964507815.1 uncultured Puniceicoccaceae bacterium | reverse complement strand
GAAGCACTTCCGAAAGATTCCCGCGCCGCCGAATTAATTCCGTGGCTTTCCATTCCCCTCCCCGCAATGCGGCGGCTGGGGACCCGTCTTCGCAAAACTTCGTATTGTTCTGTGACCGCCCCCCAGTCAAAACCCGCGGACAGCAACCGACCGGAGATCTTGCTACGCCGTGGCACGGCAGCCGCCCTCCCCCGGTAAAACTTCCGCAGCGACGGGCACAAAGCCCGCCGCTCCCGAAAACGGCGGTCGCCCACTCCGCGAACCCTGGGGCCGTCTCAGAGCCGAACGGTCACTGTGACGGTCCGGCCCGCTTCCGCCGGAGCCAGGAGATTCCCTTCGACGGGCGAGCCATCGACGAGGATCGACCGCGGGTCCTTGCCGCCGCCGGGACGGTTGGTCAGCGAGATGTCATAGGTCGCGCCCCGGAACTTGCGGACGATCCGGGCGGTGGGCAAAGCCGCCGGCAGGCAGGGGTCGATGCGCAGGCCGTCGTAATCGCGCCGGGCACCGAGGATGTACTCGATCAGCAACTGGCAGAACCAGCCGCTGGTGCCGGTGCGCCAGGCGTAGCCTTTTTGCCCGTAGATTTCCGGCACGCTCGAGAAACTGTTCACGTAGCTGAAGGGCTCGGCGCCGGATTGCGAGATCGGGTTGTCGGGATTGTCGGGGGTGACTTTGCGGAAGGTGCGCCAGGCTTGCTCGGCGCGGCCCAGCAGGCAGTCCGCCACCCCCTTGAACCCGGCCGCATGATTGTAGCAGCCGCCGTTCTCGTTGGAACCCGGGGTGCTCTGCGACATGCGGCCCACCCGGGGGTCGAAGCGGGCGTAGGGAGGCTTGCAAATGCGGTAGCCGATATCGTCCTCGAGCAGCTCATCCACCTTGGCCATGATGGCCTGCGCGCGCGTCTCGTCGGCCACGCCGGAGAGGACCGCCCAGCTCTGGGGATTAAGGTAAATCTGTCCGAACTCGGCGTCCTTCCCGCCGATGCGGTAGCCGTCCTCGCAAATGGTGCGTTGGTACCACTCGCCGTCCCAGGCGACTTCGTTGAGGCGTTGCTTGAAGGTCTCATACACCTGGCGGGCTTCGGTCGCGGCCTCGCCCCGCCCCACCCGCTCGGCCAGTTCGGCGATTTCGCGCGCGCCGAGGCAGAGCTGCATGGTGACGAACACGCTCTCGCGCTCGCCGGCCTCCTCGGTGGCTTCGAGGCCGTCGTTCCAATCGGCGTGGTGCTGGCGGCACAGTCCGTGGCCGCCGGTGTCCCCGGCCAGGTAGCGCAGGGCACGCAGGGCGTGCTCGAAGACGCTGCCCGAGTCGCCGGACTCGAAGAAAGGCACTTCGAGGTCGAGCAAATCGAAGTTTCCGCTTTCCTTGATCAGCGAGGGCAGCACCTGGAGGATCCAGGCGGGCTTGTCGGAATATTTCAGCCGGTTGAGGGGGCGGAAACCGTGCGGCACCGAACCATCGGCGTATTGGCTGGCCAGCGCCCGGACGAGGTTGGCCTCCGCCGCTTCGGAATCGACCATGGCCAGCGCCATATCCACCTGCAGATTATCGCGGAAGCCGCTCTTATTGATCAGATAATTGTAGAGCTGCTTTTTGAGAAAAATGTTGAAGAGGCCGTTGTAGAGTTCATGGCCGACATCGACCTTCCAGGCCTCGGCGCGGGCGTCCTCGCAGGCTTTGGCCTCCTCGCACCAGGCGTCCAGCTGTTCCGGCGAGACCTGCTCGCGCAGCCGCAGCACCTCGTCCTTGCCGGAACATTGCCCGATCAGGAAATCCGCCCGCCCGGTCTCTCCCGGAGCGAGTTCGAGCTTCACCTGGACGATGCCGGCGCAGTCGGGACCGCAGCCGGGTCGGCCGTCGCAGTCCCAGCCCCAGAGAATGCGCGGGGCCGATACGGAGTAGTCGAGGCGGGTGAAGTGATCGCGGTAGGCGTTACCGTTGAAGAAGTTTTCCAGCGCAATGTGATAGCCCTTGAAACGGTCGTTCGGCAGATCCTTGTGCCGGTTGGCGGCGAGAACGCCGCCGATTTCGGGCAGAACATGGGCCGAGTTGTCTTTCCACAAGCCCCCGCCCTCCTTGCCGACGCCCGTCAGCTGGAACATGGCGTAGGCGAATACCGAGACCTTGCGAGAGCGGTCGCTCTCGTTCGTCACCCAGACCGTGGTGGCCTCGACCGGCAGATGGCGCGGCACGAAGACACGCTGGCGGGCGAACAACTCCGCGTGGCGGGCCTCCATCACCGTCTTCTCACAGTGAAACTCCACCTTGCGGTCGGCCACGTCGGCCGGTGCCGGCAGCCCGGCCGGGCAAAATGTGGCGTTCGTTTCGTCGTCGCGCACGTAGTGATACTTTTGGTCGTAGCCGACGAGATGGCAGGTGACGCCCTCGGCGTCCCGCACCCAGACCGGGCCGTCGTTGCAGTGCGCCGTCTCCGCGTACATCTCGTCGCCCTCGTTGTTGATGGCGGTGCAGTGCAGGTTCCACCATTTCATGGGTGGCTCGTCCGTCAGGCGGAAGCAGCGGCCGTGCTCGTCGAAATGGCCGTATCGGGTGAACGAAGGGGTTGAATCAGGCATAGGGGCCCAGCAAACCAAACACGGGCTGCGATGCAAAGCCGAAACTCTGTCAGGCCTCATTATTCACCGGCGATGCCCGCGCGCGTCTTCCGAAAGCCATTGTTCGAAATACCGCCTGACCACCTCGAAGGCCAGTTTGGGTCGGCGGTATTCATCGACAATCCCTTTGTTGTTCATTGTCCGCGGGCGCTTCATGGCCCAGGACTCGTCCACCCTGACATCGCAGAACTGCCAGACGAAAAGCCCCTCGACCCGTGGATTGGCGGTGTAGTCCGCGAGGAGTTCCTCCAGCAGTTCGCACTGGCGCTCTTCGCTCCATTTGCCTTTGCGGATGGGATCGCGGAAGCCGGGGATCGCGCCGGCCCCGAATTCACTGACCATAAGGGGGCGGTCGGCCAGGCCGCGGGGATCCTGATGCTTGAAAATGATGGCGAGCCCCTCGTTCGGCTTCATGTGGATATACCAGTTCGGATACTGGTTCCACGAGCAGATGTCGGGCAGATCCTGGCACAGATCCTCGCGCATCCGGAAGGTAGCGTAGGTCAGCGGACGCGATGGATCGAGTGCCCGGATTTGATCGAATTGCCCGGCGTAAACTTCGCGCCCGTATTCGCTGTCGCTCATACATTCGTTGAGAATGCCCCACATGATGATCGAGGGGTGGTTGAAGTGCTGCGTTACCATTTCCTCGTTGCAGGCGAGGCACTGCTCGCGCAGGCGCGGGTGCTCGAAGAGTTGGTCGCGCAGGCCCCGCGCGTGGTTCTCCTCGAAAACGAGGAGCCCGAACTCGTCGCAGAGGTCGAGGAAGCGGCTGTCGTTGGGGTAGTGGGAGGTGCGGACGGCGTTGGCACCCATCGCGCGCATCAACTCGATGTCCCTGAGCATCATCGGCAGGGGAATCGCGCAGCCGAAATCGGGGTGGTCTTCGTGGCGGTTGAAGCCGGCCAGGCGGATGGGTTCGCCGTTGAGGAGGATCTTGCGATCGGCGACCGAAACCGTCCGAAGGCCGGTGCGCTCAATCCGGTCGTCGAACACCCGGTTTTCTCTGTCCGAGAGTTCGGCGCTCACGCAGAAAAGGGAGGGATCGCCGGGCGACCAGAGGGGTGCGCCGGGGAGATACAGTTCGGCGCTGACGCGGGCGCGCCCGCCGGATGGCGCACGAAATTCGACCACCGCGCGCTCCTCCGCCCCGGGCGCGCCGAACCCGACCGCCCCCGCGAAGGGACGCGGGGAGACGTTCCGCACGGTCGCCACGCATTCCACGCGGCGCGGATCGCCGCCCGTGCCGGGGGAGAGGTGCAGCCACTCCAGAAAAACGCCCGCTTCAATCCGTTCGAGTCGGACCGGGCGGCTGATGCCTCCGTAGTTGTAGTAGTCGTTCGGAATGTGCAGGGCGGAGAGGTCACCGTGCTCGTTGGTAATATGGACTCGCAACTCGTGGCGGCCCGCGGGGGTATCCAAAACGAGGGCGTCGAATCCGGTGAAGGCGTTGTGGTGCGCGGCGATTTCCTCTCCGTCCCAGAAAACCCGGCAGGTATGGCTAACCCCCGCGAAGACCAGCCGCACGGGTCCGCCCACTTCCCGGTCAACCGTCCGCACGGCGACCGCCTCTCCCCGGTATTCGACCCGCTTCGGGTGAGCCTCCCACACCCCCGGCACCGGGAGACGGAGTGCCTCGACCCCGGGGTCGTCGGCCCGAACGTCGGCCGCCAAACGATTGCCGGATGCGGGAAACAGATAGGTCCAGACGCCATCGAGCACTTCGACCGAACGGATGCGGTGCTGGGGATACAAATGAATCATAGCCGCATCCAATCGCTTTCATGGCCTAGCCGCGAAAACAATTTTCTTTTTTCTCGAAATCCCGGGCAAAACCGTCCGATTCTACCGCCTGCCCCCTTCGATTCACCTGCTTCCGCCGGGAGCGGATGCATGCCTTTCCTCCCGACTGTCGATGTTTGCCCTTTTCAAAAGAATCTTCCTGACCTGCCTCGCGGGGGCTTTTCTGGCGGCGGTTTTATATGCTTTCGGCTGGCTGGTCCGTCCGAACCTTTCGGAGACCCCCTTCGCCTATGACGCGGCGGAGGTCGAGCGGGTCGAAAAGGAGCGGTCCGCCTCGGCGGGCGGGGCGGAGCCGCCCGTGCTCCATCGGACTGTCGATTACAGCGAGGGTCCGGATGCGGAATGGTATCCGAAAGGGGAGCCGCCGCTGCTGGCGGAGTGGGTCGAGGCCGGACGGCTGCCACCGGTGGCCGAACGGGTCGGCCCTGAGCCCGCCGTGGTCGCGGGGGTCGAAGGGTTCGGCCGCTACGGCGGCACCTGGTATCGGATCGCCTCGTCGGAGATGGATCTCAACGTGATGGACTGGCGGCTCGCGGGCGGCAAGTTCATGCGCTGGTCGCCGATGGGCTACCCTCTGCGCCCGCATTTGGCCCGCTCGGTCGAGGCCTCCGAGGACAACCGGGTTTACCGGATCGAGCTGCGGCGGGGCATGCGCTGGTCGGACGGCCATCCCTTCACGGCGGACGATGTGCTCTACTGGTGGGAAAAGGAGGTGCTGCACTTTGATCAGCGACCGGATTGGATTCTGGTGCGGGGCGAGCGCCCGGTCGTCACCAAACTCGACGACCACACCGTGGAATTCCGCTGACCGCCGCCTCGGGCGACCTCGGGATGCAGGCCCGCCACATCAACTACGACGACTACACGCTCTACGTCGAAGAGGGCCGCCGCAACGGCTTCGACGTTTACCACTGGGTGGACGGCTCGCGCTCAAGCTTCGCGCTCTTCCCCAATCTCAACCGGCGAATCGATCCCGACGACCCGGCCAGCCAGTGGAAGCACGAATACACCGGCGAGGGCCCCTCCCCCTTCCTGATCGAGCACTGGCGGCGGGTCGGCCTGCGGGTGATCCTGCGCTCGCAGGCGCGCAACCTCTGGATGCGCCTGCAAGCCGGTCTCCAACACGGCATGCGCAACGTGCCGCGCACCGCGCTGATGGGCCACATCTTCAGCACCCCCGCCAACGCCGGGATCGAAACCTTCTACTTCGAGCAACCCGCCGACTCGGAGGGCGCCATCGCCCAGATGAAGCAGTTGATGATTGAACCGCAGCCCGACCCCCGGCTCTCGCTCGACGCAGTGGCCGGGGTGACCGACGCCGCTCCCGCCGACAGCGGCGGGGGCGGCATCGGCGGTATCCTCCGTTTTCTCCTCTACGGCAGCCTGCTGCTGGGGGCGCTGCTGCTCGCCGTCCGCCATCCCTTCATCGGGCGGCGCTGCCTCATCCTCATCCCCACCCTGCTGGTCATCTCGGTCGCCACCTTCGTCATCATCCAGCTTCCGCCCGGCAACTTCATCGACGCCCGCATCATCGAGTTGGAGATGGAGGGCGACGAGGCGGCCATCTTTTCACCGTCATCGGCTTCCTCGGGATGTGCATCCCCAACTTCCTGCTCGCCCTGATGCTGATGTATTTCAGCTCCGCCGTCTTCGACACACAGATCAGCGGGCTGTTCTCGCCCGAGTTCGCCGCCCAGCCGGAATGGAGCTGGGCGAAGTTCACGGACCTGCTCGCCCACATCTGGGTGCCGGTCGTCGTGCTCGGCACCGCCGGCACCGCCTGGATGATCCGGGTCATGCGGGGCAACCTCCTCGACGAGCTGCGCAAGCCCTACGTCGTGACCGCCCGCGCCAAGGGAGTGCGCCCCTTCAAGCTGCTCATGAAATACCCCGTGCGCCTCGCCCTCAACCCCTTCATCTCGGGCATCGGCACGATCTTTCCCCAACTCGTCTCGGGCGGGGCCATCGTCGCCATCGTGCTGAGCCTGCCGACCGTCGGACCGCTCCTGCTCAACGCGGTCATGGCCCAGGACATGTTTCTGGCCGGCTCCATGCTCATGGTGCTGAGCCTCCTCGCCGTCTTCGGCACCCTGGTGAGCGACCTGCTGCTCATGTGGGTCGATCCCCGCATCCGAATGGGAAAAAACTGACGCCATGCCGACCCCCCTCCAGAAACGCGCCCAGGCGGTCTTCGCCGCCGAGGAAGACGGATCCGCCTTCGACCATACGGCCGACCAATACGGGCACGACATCTTCAGCCGCGTGCTCTACGGTGCCCGCGTCAGCCTCTCCATCGGCATGCTGGCGATCTTCATCACCTCCATCCTCGGCATCGTCATCGGCGGCGTCTCCGGCTACCTCGGGGGCAAGGTGGACGAATTCATCCAGCGCGGCATCGAGATCGTCAACGCCTTCCCGCAACTGCCGCTCTGGATCGCGCTCGCCGCCATCCTGCCCGCCGACTGGCCGCTGCTGCTGGTTTACCTCGCCATCACCGTCGTGCTCAGCCTGCTCGGCTGGACCGGCCTGGCGCGGGTCGTCCGCGGCAAGATCCTCTCCCTGCGCGAGGAGGACTACGCCGTCGCCGCCCGCCTCCTCGGCGCGGGCCACCGGCGCGTGCTCTTCCGCCACCTCGTGCCCGGCTTCACCAGCCACATCATCGTCGTCCTCACCCTCAGCGTGGCCGCCATGATCCTCGGCGAGACCGCCCTCAGCTTCCTCGGCCTCGGCCTGCGCCCGCCCGTGGTCAGCTGGGGCGTCATGCTCCAGGACGCCATGCACCTCCAGGCCGTCGCCAACTACCCCTGGATCCTCCTCCCCGTCATCCCCATCATCGTCACCGTCCTCGCCTTCAACTTCCTCGGCGACGGCCTCCGCGACGCCGCCGATCCGTATGGCGGGAAGTAGAGGGGGAAGCGGGAGACAGAGGTCAGGAGACAGTAGTCAGTAGTCAGAAGTCAGGAGTCAGAGATCAGAAATACTTGTTATGATACCACATGTTTTTGATAGAACCTGTTGTCGGAGCGGCTTGCCGTCCGATGGTTTTTGGCCGAAGCGTGGCGGCAGGAAACCCCGTGGCGGCACGCGCGCAAGCACGCGGCCCTACGAAAAGATCAATCCACCTCAAAAAATTTGTAGGGCCTCGTGCTTGCGCGATGGCCGCGAAGCAAACCGACCAAATCCGAGAATACGTAGGGCCTCGTGCTTGCGCGATGGCCGCGAAGCGAACCGAAAAGACCGACCAAATCCGAAAATACGTAGCCGCTAATCGGCTTGTGTATAACCATTAGGCCATGCCCTCCGACACCCCCAGATCCAGCCGCCCGGCCCCCGAAACACCGGTGCCCGAAGACGAGCCTCCCGTCCTCGCGGTCGAGGGGCTGCGCACCTGGTTCGCCACCGAAGAGGGGGATTTGCCGGCCGTCAACGGTGTCACCTTCTCCGTGCCCCGCGGCAAGACCCTCGCCATCGTGGGGGAAAGCGGCTGCGGCAAAAGCGTATCCGCTTATTCGATACTCCGGCTGGTCCAGCCACCCGGAGAAATCGTCGCCGGCAGCATCCGGCTGCGGACGGGCGACGACGGCAACATCGACGTCGCCGCACTCGACGACAAGTCCGAGCAACTTTACCACCTGCGCGGGGGCGTCGCCAGCATGATCTTCCAAGAGCCGATGACGGCCCTCAGCCCCGTCCACACCGTCGGCAACCAAATCTGCGAGGCCATCCTCACCCACCGCGACGTGAGCCGGGCCGAGGCCGAGCGCCTCGCCGTCGAAATGCTCGACCGCGTCGGGATACCCGGCCCCGAAAAGCGGCTGCGCCAGTATCCCTTCGAGTTCAGCGGCGGCATGCGCCAGCGCGTCATGATCGCCATGGCCCTCGTCTGCCGACCCCGCCTGCTCATCGCCGACGAGCCCACCACCGCGCTCGACGTCACCGTCCAGGCGCAGATCCTCAACCTCATCAAAGACCTCCAGGCCGAGACCGGCAGTTCCGTCCTCCTCATCACCCACGATCTCGGCGTCGTCGCCCAAACCGCCGACGAAGTGGCGGTCATGTATCTCGGGCGGGTGGTCGAGCACGGCCCCGTCCGCGAGATACTCAAAGACCCTCGCCACCCCTACACCCTCGGGCTGCTCGACTCGCTACCCGGGATCAACGCCCGGGCCGAGCGCCTCAACGCCATTCGCGGCAGCGTGCCCTCGCTGACCGAGATCCCGCCCGGCTGCCCCTTCCACCCCCGCTGCCCCCACGCCGTGCCGGGCCTCTGCGATCAGGGAGCACCGCCCAGGATCGAAGCCGTGGCCCCCGGCCACGCCGCCGCCTGCGTCCGCGCCGAAGAACTCCCCTTCGCTCGAGACGGACAAGCTACCTGAATGCCCTCGCACCCGAATTCAAGGAGAGTTAGCATGTTCCAATTCGATTTTCAAATGCGACCCGGTTGCTTTGGCATAGCGCTTCAGGGTTGCGAGAGATGGATTTCCCTTGCCCGCTTCAAGTCTGGCAATGGCCGCTTGGGAAGTTGACATCCTGACAGCCAATTCCGTTTGAGTCAGGTTTGCTTCAGACCGTGCTTTAATTAAAGCGCGGGAGACCGCGAACTCATCTTCAAGCGCGTCGTAAGCACTTTGATAGGCGGAGTCCTTGAGCCACTTTGTGTGGAGTTGTTTTACTGTCTTCATCGTTTTTCCCATAGTTTATTTTGTAGATGACGGACGTGAGGCATTCCCACGCGCGGCAACCCGAATTCTTCGATCAAGAAGGCAATCCGCGCAAACGACGCCCGCATGTCTGCAGGTAACGCGTCTAGCTCATCCTCGACCGTTGAATTTAGAACATGCACAGACCATGACATTCCGCTAATATGCCTCATATGATATATTCGTCAAGTGAAAGTGCGGCCGTCCTCCAATTACGTACTCGCTACGCGGTCGCTCGTGGGTCCTCCCGGGGGCGGCTCGCGCGCAAGCACGCGGCCCCACATCAGCGGAAATCGAAATGGTCGAGACAATCAAGGGGCGGCTCGCGCGCAACCGCCGCCGCACTCTTGACTCGACGCGGCAATGTCTCCAGCAAAGCTCGTGACGTGAACGAAAACAAACCGCCCGCCCTGTTCCGCGACCCCCTCGCCCCCCTCGAGGCCCGTGTCGAAGACCTTCTCGCCCGACTTGAGCCCGCCGAGAAAACCGCCCAGCTCGGGCACGACGCTCCCGCCATCGAACGCCTCGGCATCCCCCCCTACAACTGGTGGAACGAGGCGCTCCATGGAGTTGCCCGCAACGGGCGGGCGACCGTTTTTCCCCAAGCCATCGGCCTCGCCGCGACGTGGAGCCGCCGGCTCGCCCGCGAGGTCGCGGACGCCATCAGCGACGAAGCCCGGGCCAAGCACCACCATGCGGCCCGGCGGGGCTCGCACCAGCAATACCAGGGGCTGACTTTCTGGACGCCCAACATCAACATCTTCCGGGATCCCCGCTGGGGCCGCGGGCAGGAAACGTGGGGGGAGGATCCGCACCTGACCGCCGAAATGGCCCTCTCCTTCGTTCGCGGACTACAGGGCGACGACCCCGCCCGGCTCAAGACGGCGGCCTGCGCCAAGCACTTCGCGGTGCATAGCGGGCCCGAAGCCGACCGCCACCATTTCGACGCCCGCCCGCCGGAGAAAGATTTCCGCGAGACTTACCTGCCCGCCTTCGAGCGGCTCGTCCGCTCCGGCGTGGAGGCGGTCATGCCCGCTTACAACCGCACCTACGGCGAGCCCTGCGCCGGCAGTCGCCGGCTCCTCGGAGACATTCTCCGCGGCGAGTGGGGCTTCGCGGGCCATGTGGTCAGCGACTGCTGGGCCATCGTCGATTTCCACGCCCACCACAAAGTCACGGCCAGCGCCGAGGAATCCGCCGCCATGGCTCTGCGGGCGGGCACCGATCTGAATTGCGGCTCGGTTTATTGCGACGCTCTCGACGGTGCCCTCGCCCTGGGTCTGATCGAGGAGGCCGACGTGGACCGGGCTCTCCGCCGTCTCCTCCGCACCCGGTTCAAACTCGGCCTGTTCGACCCCGGGGACCATTCGGACTACGCGCGCATCCCCATCGAGATCGTCAATTGCGAGGCCCACCGCTCGCTCGCTCTCCGGGCCGCCACCGAGTCCATCGTCCTTCTCAAGAATCGCAGTCACACTCTGCCGCTCGGGGATTCACTGCGCTCCCTTCTGATCGTCGGGCCCAACGCGGCCCCAATCGACCCCATGCTCGGCAACTACTTTGGTCTGAGTTCTCGCGTCAGCACGGTCGTCGAAGGCATTATGGGCCGGATGCCGGAAGGCGTGAAGGCCGACTACCGCCTCGGCACCGGTCTCTACGAGGCCAGCCGCAACGACCTCCACTGGGCCATCGGCGAAGCCGCCCGGTGCGACTGTGTGGTCGCGGCAATGGGGCTCTCCCCCGTCCTCGAAGGCGAAGAAGGCGATGCCATCCTCTCCCCCGCCAAGGGGGATCGTGAGCGGATCGAGTTGCCCGAATGCCAGGTTGACTTCATCCGGCGCATTCGCGATCGCATCGACCGCGACGACTCCCCCACCCGCCTGATCGTGCTTCTCTTCGGAGGTGCCGCCATGGCCGTCCCCGAAATCCACGAGATGGCCGATGCCGTCCTTCAGGTCTGGTATCCCGGCGAACGCGGGGGCGAGGCAATCGCCTCCGTCCTGTGGGGCGACTCCATTCCCGGCGGTCGCCTGCCCGTCACCGTGCCGCGGAGCACCGAAGCACTCCCCCCGTATGAAGACTACCGGATGGAAGGACGCAGCTACCGGTTCATGCGGGACGCCGACATCCTATACCCCTTCGGCTTTGGGCTCGGTTACTCGGAGGTCCGCTATTCCGACATGAAAGCCCCCGGAACGCACGACCCCCGGCAGCCGCTCCCGCTTCACCTGAAACTCGCCAACATCGGTGTCCGCGAAGCCCGCGAGGTCGTGCAGA
>CAZDRT010000112.1:0-11446 GCA_964507815.1 uncultured Puniceicoccaceae bacterium | reverse complement strand
AAGCGGGGATCGATCCGGCGGCGGCGGCACGGGTGATCGACGGGGAGGGCGGCGAGCTTTCGCTGCCCGAAGTCTTTCGAAGCCGATGTCGCCACCTGACCGGCAGCCTCGTCATCGGTTCGCGGAGTTTCATTTCCGAAGTGCTCCAACCACAGCAATCGAGCAGAAAACGGCCCATCCGGCCCCATCCCCTGGAAGGCGGAGATGGGGAGGGGCTGAGCGTTTTCCCGAAGATACGTCCGTGACCGGTCGGCTTTCGACCCGGGGGGGGGGAACTTTGGAAAGAAATCCCCGGCGTTTGCGGTCGCATGGCGTCATCCCCAAGCGGGCATGACCACTCGAATCCGCTGGCCCAATGAAGCAGCCGCTGAATGAGGCTGCCGCGGGGCGCGAGAGGGCATACATCTCCGGTCGGGACTCCCCGTCACACAAACGGCCGATATTCGGGAACCATTTCCCGTAGCCGCTCCTTCAGAGTCGGCGCGTCCAGATCGGGCAGGTCCTTCTCGAGTGCGGCGATCCACTCTGCGAAGCGGTCGGCTCCGTCCGAATTCCCCCGTAGCCTGCGGATCCGGGGATGGTCGGTTTCGTCCGAGGATTCGCTGGAGTAGTTCAGTTCCTCGAAGAGTTTTTCGCCGGGACGGAGACCGGTGATTTCGATCCCGATTTCGGTCTCCGGCTCGAAACCGCTCAACTGGATCATCTGCCGGGCGAGATCGATGATTTTTACCGGCTCCCCCATGTCGAGGAGGAAGATTTCGCCGCCCTCCCCCATCGAGGCCGCCTGCAGGACCAACCCAACCGCCTCCGGAATTGTCATGAAGTAGCGGGTCACCTCCGGATGGGTCACCGTGACCGGCCCTCCCCGGGCGATCTGGCGCCGGAAAGTCGGAATCACGCTCCCGGAGGAACCGAGCACATTCCCGAACCGCACCGCCAGGAAGCGGGTTGCGGGGCGCGCCGTGATTTCCTCCCCGGCCCGAAAGGATTTGATCGCGATTTCCGCCAGCCGTTTCGTGGCACCCATGACGCTGGTCGGATTGATCGCCTTGTCGGTCGAGATCAGCACAAACCGCCCGACCCCGGACTCCACTGCCAGAGCGGCGAGCCGGTACGTTCCGACCGCATTGTTGGCCACCGCCTCCCATGGATGGTCCTCCATGAGCGGCACATGCTTGTAGGCGGCGGCGTGAAACAGGACGGAAGGGCGATGCCCGGCCAGGATCCGGCGCATGGTCCGTTCGTCGCGGAAATCGGCCACCCTGGGAACCACCATATCCGCCCTCCCTCGTTCCCCCATCTCCGCCATGATCTCGAAAACGGCCTGTTCGGAAGAATCCAGGAGGAGGATGCGCCGGGGGGCGAAGGTCGCCAACTGCCGGACGATTTCGGCTCCGATGCTCCCCCCCGCCCCGGTGACCAGGACAACTCTGTCTTCGACGATGCTCCGGATCGTCTCCTGTCGGATGGCCACCGGAGCCCGCCCGAGGAGATCCTCCACCTCGACCCGGCGCATCTCCTCGACCCGCACCTGCCCGGTGGACAACTCGTGGAGCCCCGGGACGATGACGGTTTCCAGGCCGCTCCGGCTCGCCGCTTCAACAAAGTCGCGGATGCGCCGCGCGTTCAACGAGGGAATGGCGATGGCCACCCGGGTCGCTCCGGTGCTTCCGGCCACCTCGGCCAAGCGGTCGGGGCTCCCCATAATGGGCACCCCGTGGACGTCCCGCCCCACCTTGTCCGGATCGTCATCGAGAAAGGCCGTCGGTCGGAGCCCGAGCTGGGGGCGGGCCAGCAGTTCCGCCGCCAGCGAAGCTCCGGTCGAACCGGCTCCTATAATGACGACGCGGTGCCGCGCCGTTCCGCGCCGTCCCCCGGCGATAAACTTTTCCCGGTACATCCTGAGCAGGGTCCGGAAGCCGGCCAGAAACACGACCGCGAACAAGAGATCCGCGAGAATCACGCCTTTCGGCATTCCCACCAGCCCGTGACCGGGCGAAACCCGGATCAGCAGGAAAAGCACGCTCCCCGAAAACAGCGCGAAAAAGAGCCGGTTCAGATCGGGTATTCGGAAAAAGGAGAGCAGTCCCCGGAATTGGCCGAACGCCCATAGAGAGAGAAGTTGAAGGGGAATCACATAAGCCGCCGCGATCAGGCGATCCCGCCGGTAATCCGCCGGAACCCCGAAGTCGAACCGCAACTCGTAGGCCAGCCAGAGAGCCACGCCCAGAATCCCGGCATAGAAAATAACCAGAAAGGGAAGGCGCAACCTTTCGAAGGAATACCATCGGGACATCGGGGCGGACATGACGAAAAAGAAAAAAACGAGGCAATAGAAGCAAGGCCGCCGGAGCAAGGCGGAACCGCGGCGGAGGACGGCTGGGGGTGTAACCACAAGTGCGTGGAGGGAATACCAAAATTTATTCGATAATAGTGCGTGCTTCGCCGAAATACGGAGGGAGGGCGGCTGTCCTCAGCCGCCGTGATACGTCGGAGGGCTATCCGATCAACTTCCGGAAGATTCCCGCGCCGCCGAATTTATTCCGTGGCTTTCCATTTTCTTCCCCGCAATGCGGCGACTGAGGACCAGTCGTCGCGCGGGGATCTTTCGAAACTACTCGGGAAAACACATACATTTCATCCCTCCTGAAAGCAGCCCCCTGGAGGCGCTGCTTCTTCTTCTATGAAACTTCAGCATTCATGCAGGTTTCATTCCATGTGGTTCACCCGGTCGGCCGAGATTTTGGCTTTTCTGTGACTGCCTCGTGGAATCACAGGAATGACTCCCCCCGTAGCCGGGTTGCTTCAGCGCCCGGTTTTCGCATCGGGAGGAAAGGTTCCGGATCGCCGCGTGGGTTCAGCGTGAACCGGCAATCTCCGGCTCTCGGAAGTGGGCGCTGAAGCAACCCACCTACTTTTGCCGCCCAATTATGCAGTTTCAGCCCGCTTCGCCGTGGCACGGCAGCCGCCCTCCCGCCTTCAGACTTCAACACTCCAATACGCCACGACTCCGCTACGCCACCAGCCGATCCCAAACGGCCGCCACCCGCCCGCGGTCTTCATCGGTCAGTCCGGAGCCGGAGGGCAGGCAGATCCCCTGGGCGAAGAGACGCTCGCCGACGGCTCCGCCATGGCATTCGCAGCGCCGCCAGGCGGGTTGCAGGTGCATCGGCTTCCAGAGGGGCCGGGCCTCGATGTCCTCCTCCGCAAGGGCCAGACGGAAATCTTCGCGCGAAACCCCGGTCTTCCCGGGATCGAGAGTCAGGCAGCTCAGCCAGTAGTTGGGCTCGCCGGTCGCCCCGAACGGAATCCAACCCAACCCGGGCCGATCGCCGAATCGTTCGCGGTAGAAGGCGAAGGTCCGCTTCCTCGCCGCGATCTTTCCGGCCAAGCCGCCCAGTTGGGCCCGTCCGATCGCGGCGGGCAGGTTTCCCATCCGGTAATTGAAACCCACCTCCCGGTGTTCGTAGTGCGGGGCGTTCTCGCGGGCCTGGGTGGCGAGGAACCGCGCCCGTTCAATCTTCCCGGAGTCCTTCGACACCAGCATACCCCCGCCCCCTGTCGTCAGAATCTTGTTCCCGTTGAAGGAAAACACTCCGAAATCGCCCTGGAGGCCGGCGGGAACCCGCTGCCCGAAGCCACCGCTGCCTCCTCCGTCCGCCGGGCCTTGGAGGCCTCCCGGCGAATCGGGGTCAAAGACCGCCCCGAGCGCTTCGGCGGCGTCCTGGATGAGAGTCACCCCGTGCTCCCGGCAAATCGGACCGATCCGCCCATAGTCCGCGCACTGTCCGTACAAATCGACCGCCACGACGGCCTTGGGAAGCCGTCCGGCGGCCCGGTCTTTCCGAAGAACCTCCGCAAGCCAACCGGGGTCGAGGTTCCAGGTCCGTTCATCCGAATCGAGAAAAACCGGTTCGGCACCGCAATACCGGACCGCGTTCGGCGTGGCGGCGAAGGTGAACCCGGACACCAGCACCCGGTCGTCCGGCCCGACCCCGGCGAGAATCAGGGCGAGGTGAAGGGCGGCCGTGCCCGACGAGAGCGCCGCGCAGTGAACGGGGGACCCGGACGCCGCCCCGCCCAAAAACCGGGCCATATCCGATTCGAAGGCCGATATTTCCGGACCGGCGGGTGCCACCCACCCGGAATCAAACGCCCGCAGGAGAGCCTCCCGCTCGGCGGGACCCACATCGGGCGGCGAAAGATAGATACGGGCCATAACCGGAAACCACTACACCAACCGCTTCGCCGGATTCCCGAAGACGGTGACCCGGGGAGGCACATGGCGCACCACGACCGCCCCCGCTCCGACTCTCGCCCACTCGCCGACCTTCCGACCGGGAATCACCCGCGCTCCCGATCCCAACCAGACGCCTTCCCCGAGGACCACCCCGCCGCAAAGATCGGTTTGGGACGAAAGAGAGGAGTAGTCGCCCACCGAAGCGTCGTGCCCGATGGCGACTCCGATATTGAGAAAGGTGAAGGCACCCAGCGAAAGATCGCAGGTAAGGGTACACCGGGGGCAAATCACCGAGCCCTCTCCGATCTCGACCCGCTCCCCCATGATCGTCGTCGGATGGATGAAAGTCAGGAAGGCCGCTCCCCGTTCCCGGAGCGTTTCCACGATGGCCTTTCGGGGTACGGAATTACCGACACCCAGGGCGATCAAACGGTCCCCACCCCCTTCGAAACTCCCAACCGCCCCCAGGTAGGGAAGCGGCAGATTACGGTCGGCGACGGCCGGATCGTCGTCGAGGTAGCCGACCGGTTCCCACGCTGTTCCGCACTCGGGCGAGTCGCGCAGCCAGCAGAGCAATTCGCGCCCGAACCCCCCGGCTCCAACGATGTAAACCTGCTTCATCCGAATCCTCTTCTCCGCCGGCGCCGGGCGATTCCCTCCGCCCCGCGGTTTTGGTCAGACCTGTTTCCGCAGATCCTCCAGTGTCCCGCACCGGCTCAGTTCCGCCAGGCTGATCACCGTCCCGAACCGTTCTTCGATGATCGTCAGGGCACCCAGCCGGGCCAGCGAGTCCCAGTTGGGAATTTCCGAAAAAGCCATTTCGAGGGCCAAATCATCCCGGGAAACGCCGTCGATCGCTTCGGCGACGGATTCCAGAAAAAGTTCAGGTTCGGGAGTGGCCATAGATTGTGATCGGGAGACAATCGACCCCGGCGAGATCTGTCAACGCCGTTCCCCAGGAGAGGCCCACGCCGAATCCGCAGAGGACGGACAGCCCCGCCGCGCCGGAATCCACCGGGGCGGAGAGCGTATCGCAAACCACCGCAGGAACGGACGCGCTGCTCAGATTCCCGTAGCGGGCCAGCGTTCCGAGCGGGACCTGCCCGGCGGTCAGACCGAGACGGCGCTGAAGCGTGGTCAGAATGGACGCGTTGGCCTGGTGGAAGAACACATGACTTAGCTGCCCGGGCCCCACCCCCGCCCGCTCCAAAAGATCGCGGCAGGCGACGGGCACTTCGCGCAAACTGAAACGAAAGACCTCCAGCCCGTCCATGATGAGACAATCCGGCTTCCGGAGGTTCCCCTCGCCGTCCCGGAAGGTCTCCACCGTCGGCAGCGGATAGCGGAACGCCCCCGCCGGCACGCGGATGGCCGCCGCGCCGCCGCCATCGCTGCCGAGGATGGCCCGGGTCTGGTGCCCCTCCGCCCGCTCGAGGAGGGTGACCGCCGCCCCGTCGCCGAACACGGGTGCCGTGCCCCGGTCCTCCGGATCAGTCTGGCGGCTGATGGTGTCCCCGGCGACCAGCAAGGCACGCCGGACCCCGCCACCCTCGAAAAGCGCCCCGAGCTGGACGAGGCCGTACACCCACCCCGAGCACCCCAGGTTCACGTCCCAGCAAGCCGTCTTTTTCGGGAGCCTCAACCGACCGTGGAGGAGCGCACTGTTCGCGGGCTGGAAATGGTCGGGGGTCTGGGTGACGAACACGCAGGCGTCGATCGAATCCCGGTCGATTCCCATGTGTCGTTCCAGCCGGAGATACGCGTCCTCCGCCAAATCGAGGGACGTGACCCCTTCGCCGACGACCTGGCGCGTGTCGAGACCGGTTGCCTTCTTCAACCGGTCGATCCGCGCCCGGTCCCCTCCGTAAAGATCGACCTCGTCGTCCAGCCGTATCCGCCGATCCCCGACAACCGTCGCAATCGCCCGAATGCGGAACTGGGTGAAAAGAGATTCCATAACAACCCCCCCATATGAAGGAGACCACCCTGCCGAAGCAACGCCCAAAAGGCGCGGACACACGACCTCGACCCGTTCCAGGGAACGGGGGGTCTCGTTGCTTGACACATCACAGGCGGAACACAGCCTCGGGATCCGTGACTGCATCCGATTCCTCATCCACGAAGCCTTCGGCGACCGGGACCGATCCCGCCGGTCCCCGCGACGGAGAGCGCCGTTTCCTCTACCTTTTTTTCAAGCGGATCCGGGAGATGGATCGCCGGTTCCTCCTCCAATCCGATATTGCGGACCTTCTCGCCGAGACGGGAGAGGCGGAGCCGCCCCCCGTGGATTCGTCCCTTTGCGCCCTTCTCCGGAACGCTATGAGCGGCTCGTTCCGCGACCCGTGGCTGGTCGTCGAAATCCGCAACTCGATCGGACGCTGGTCCTTCGGCCGATTCCACCTCGATGACCTCTCGTTCGAGGAAATCCCGGTCGGCGACTTTCTCGAATTCCGCGAGGCCCTGGTCTGCGAGTCGGAGGCGCATTCGCGCTGGGCCGTCGAGTTCGACGCGAGCCCCTTCCAAAGCGACCTGCTTCTGATGAAGGACAAGCGGCAGATCGGCCGGGGAGTCGAGTACTTGAACCGCATTCTTTCCAACCGCCTTTTCTCCAACACCGGGGAACGGGTGCGCACCCTTCTCGAATTCCTGAACCTACACCACCACCGCGGCCAGCAGTTGATGCTCTCGGACCGGATCCGCGAGCCCCGGGAACTACGCGACGTCCTCGCCAAGGCCGAGGACTTTCTGGCCGACCAGCCGGACGACACTCCGTGGGACAAGGTGCGCGGCCCCCTGAACTCCCTCGGACTGGAGGTCGGCTGGGGGGACAAGGTCGCCCGGATTCGCGAAACCCTCGGGCTGCTCTCCGAGATCATCGACGCCCCGGATCCGAAGGATGTGGAGGCCTTTCTCGCCCGGATTCCCATGATGTTCAGCGCGGTCATCCTGAGCCCGCACGGCTATTTCGGCCAGTCGAACGTTCTCGGCCTACCCGACACGGGCGGCCAGGTCGTTTACATTCTCGACCAGGTACGCGCCCTGGAGCGGGAAATGCGCGACCGCCTCGCCGAGCAGGGGCTCGACACCGAGCCGCAGATTCTCGTCGTCACCCGCCTCATCCCGGAGGCGGACGAGACCGGCTGCGACCTCGCCGAAGAGAGCATCAACGGCACCCGCAACGCCCGGATTCTCCGGGTCCCCTTCACCGAGGAAAACGGGGAGATCGTCCCGCAGTGGATCTCGCGTTTCCGGGTCTGGCCCTACCTCGAGCGGTTCGCCCTCGACGTGCAGAAGACCATCCTCGCCGAGCTTGGCGACCGGCCCGACCTGATCCTCGGCAACTACTCGGACGGTAATCTCGTCGCCACCCTTCTCGCCGAACGGCTCGAAGTCATCCAGTGCAACATCGCCCACGCGCTCGAGAAGACCAAGTACCTCTTTTCCGATCTCTACTGGCGGGACAACGAAGAGGACTACCACTTTTCAGCTCATTTCACGGCGGACCTTCTCGCCATGAACGCGGCCGACTTCATCATCACTTCCACCTATCAGGAGATCGCCGGGAACTCGAGCAGCGTCGGCCAGTACGAATCGTACTCGGCCTTCACCATGCCGGGTCTCTACCGCGTACTGAAGGGGATCGATGTGTTCGACCCGAAATTCAACATCGTCTCGCCGGGCGCCGACGAGAATGTCTATTTCCCCCACACCGAAACAGCGCACCGGCTCCCGGGCCTCTCCGACGACATCGAAACCCTCCTGCACGGGGATTTTCCCGGCGCGGTCTCCGGCTTCGACGATCCGGACAAGCCCATGATCTTCCTCATGTCCCGGCTCGACAAGGTGAAGAACGTCACCGGCTTCATCGAATGGTACGCGGGCAACCCCCGCCTCCGCGAGCGGGCGAATGTCTTCGTGATCGCCGGAAACACCCGCTTCGAGGACTCCGACGACAACGAGGAGAAGGAGCAGATCCGCCGGTTCTACGACCTCATCGAGACCCACGGCCTGCGGGGCCAGGTCCGGTGGGTTCCCAAGCAGTCCGACAAGGTCTTCAACGGCGAACTCTACCGCACCATCGCCGACCGCCGGGGGATTTTCGTACAACCCGCCCTCTTCGAGGCCTTCGGCCTGACGGTGATCGAAGCGATGACCTCCGGCCTCCCCACCTTCGCCACCGTTTTCGGCGGCCCGCTGGAGATCATCGAGGAGGGCAGGAGCGGATTCCACCTCGACCCCAACCACGGCGAAGCCGCCGCCGAAAAGATCGCGGATTTTTTCGAAAAATGCGACGCGGACCCGGCCCACTGGGAAGCCATCTCGCAGGGCGGGATCCGGCGGGTCGAAGAGCGCTACACCTGGCGGCTGTATGCTTCGCGACTGGTCACCCTGACCAAAATCTACGGATTCTGGAAATTCTGCACCGACCTCGACCGTTCCGGCCCCCGGGCCTACAACCGCCTGTTCTACCGCAGTGTGTACCGATCCATCGTGGACCGGATGGGGGCCGCCGAGACCGGGAGTTGACGCCGGGTGCAACCACGGTTGCGGGGAGCCCTGAAAGGGATTTTCCCCATTTTCCAGGGGTCTCCCGACCCAAGGGAATACCTTCCCCGCCAAGCCGCCTGATCGACCCGCGATCCATGCGAGGTTCGAAAATCGCACGATTTCATCGATTTTTCTCCCCCCTCCCCGCCCTCTTCCGCGGCCGAACGTTGCATTCCGGAACGTTCGGGTTTAGACACCCTTTTATGAGCGACAAAGACAAAGAGAACGACAATCCGATCGAAGAGCTGCAACGGCATATTCAGAGCCTTCTCGGCGATCCGCGGGTGCGGATGCAGGGGCTCCACGCCCGGCCCGCCGGGCCGGAGACGCAAAATCCGTCCGGCCAGGGCGGCAACGACGACGATGCGGAGAAATCCGCCAGGGAACGTCTGGAACGCATCCGCCGGTTCAAACTGAAGCCGCGGGAGGTGTTCGAGCAACTGAACCGCCACGTGATCGGCCAGGACGCCGGAAAGAAGGTCCTCTCGGTGGCGGTCTGCGACCACTACAACCACATCCGCCGCCAGTTCGAGAACCCGGGAGTGGAGAAGGATTTCGAGTATCAGAAACAGAACATCCTGCTCCTCGGACCGACCGGCGTCGGCAAGACCTACCTCATGAAAAACCTCGCCAAGCTGATCGGGGTTCCCTTCGTGAAAGCCGACGCCACGAAGTTCTCCGAAACCGGTTATGTCGGCTCCGACGTCGAGGACCTCGTCCGCGATCTGGTCAAAGCGGCCGACGGCGACGTGGATCTCGCCGAAATGGGCATCATCTACATCGACGAAATCGACAAGATCGCCAGCGAAACCGCGAACGGCTCGAAAGACGTGTCCGGCCGCGGCGTGCAGATCAACCTTCTCAAGCTGATGGAGGAAACCGACGTCAACCCCTTCAGCCAGACGGACATGATGGGCCAGATGCAGGCGATGATGGGGGGCGGCCGAGGCAAGTCCAGCCGCCGGATCAGCACGAAAAACATCCTGTTCATCGTCAGCGGTGCCTTCGACCAATTGGCCAGGACGATCCAGAAACGGGTCGGCCGGAGCGGCATGGGATTCGGCAGCGACATCCCCGAAACCGAAGAGGACCTCTTCCGCTACCTCGCCCACGCCGAAACCAACGACTTCATCCGGTATGGTTTCGAACCCGAATTCGTCGGTCGTCTTCCGGTCCGGGTCGCTTTCGAAGCCCTCTCGCCCGACGACCTCGCCCGGATTCTGACCACCTCGGAGGGGAGCGTGCTCCGCCAATACGAGCGGGATTTCGAGAACCACGGCATCCGGCTCTCCCTCACCGACGAGGCCATCCACCGCATCGCCCGGAAGGCCCACGCCGAACACACCGGCGCGCGCGGGGTCATGTCGGTGCTCGAGCGGCTTTTCCGCGAATTCAAGTTCGAGCTGCCCTCCACCTCCCTCGCCGAACTGTCCGTTGACGGCGATTTCGTCGAGGACCCCGGAGCCGCCCTGGGACACCTGATGGAGGAATACGGAGTCGAAGCCACCGAAGACCGTCGCTTGATCGCGCCCTTCGTCGAAGAATTCGAGGCCGAGCACGGCCTCTCCCTCGATTTCACTGACGACGCCCTCACCCTGCTGAAGGAAAAGGCCGACTCCTCGGGCGAGGACATGGTCGCCCTCTGCCGCACCCACTTCCAGGACCTTCCCTACGGATTGAAGATCGTCTCCCGCAACACGGGCGAAAAGCGCTTCCGGATCGACCGGGCCTGCGCCGAGAATCCCGACCGCGAGATTTCGAATCAGGTCATCCAAAGTTTCAAGGACAGCGGCAAGGAGTAGCCGGGACGGGCCGCGGTTTTCCGATGAAAAACGGGACATCCCCCTCCCCTCCCCTCGTCGAAGGCGAAAGCGTGAACCGCATGTTCGCGGCCATCGCGGGGCGTTACGACCGCGCGAACCGGTTTCTGAGCCTCGGAATCGATGTCTATTGGCGGTGGCGCACCGTCCGCAGGGTCGCCCGCGAGCGGCCCCGGAGGGTCGTGGACCTCGCCACCGGATCGGGGGACATCGCCCTCGCCCTGCGGCGGCGCCTCCCCGACGCCTCCGAGGTCACGGGCATGGACTTTTGCGGGGAAATGCTGGAAGAAGCCCGCCGCAAAGCCGACTCCCGCGGCGCGGTCGTGGACTTCCGCACCGGCGACTGTCTCCGGCTGCCGCTGGACGACCAATCCGTGGACGCCTGCACAATCGGCTTCGGTCTCCGCAATCTGGAGGACCGGGACGCCGGTCTGCGGGAGATGCTCCGGGTCCTCCGCCCGGGCGGAACCCTGCTGATTCTGGAATTTTCCCAGCCCTACCGCCTTCTGCGGCCCTTCTACTACTTCTACCTCCAGAAAATCCTACCCGTCGTCGCCGCCCGGATCACCGGAGACCGCAAAGCCTACCAATATCTCGGCGGGACGATCGGCGCCTTTCCGGACCGACCGGGTCTCTCGCGGCAGATCGAAGCAGCGGGCTTCCGGCGGGTCACCGCAACCCCACTGACCGGCGGCATAGTCGCACTCCACCAGGGCTTCCGCGACGATTGCCACGTTTCGCCGCAACGGATATAACCACCAGTGCGGGGTGCGAAAATCGTAACCGCGATTCGACAGCTCTGTCATCTTAACCCCCTAAAACCGGGGCCTGGCGGATG
>CAZDRT010000111.1:4256-11557 GCA_964507815.1 uncultured Puniceicoccaceae bacterium | reverse complement strand
GTTGGGGATTGGGTCAGTCACTTTTGCAAGAATTCGTGGCCTGACCCCCTCCGGGGGTGCGCGCATAGCGAAGACCCTTGCGCGATGCCGCCGAACGCCGGGACGCGTCGCCATGACCCGGAGGCGGCGCGCCGCAAGCGGCGGACCCTACGCGGGAATGTTCTCGCCCGGAATTTCTATCAGGACTGATTGGTTGGAGTCCTATCACCCGCCAGTCCACCGCCGGTACTCCTCCGCGAAGGTTCCTTCGCGGATGGAGCGGCGGATTTCGCCGGCCATCCAGGAGAGGAAGGCGATGTTGTGGATGGCGAGCAGCTGTCCGGCGAGGGTTTCCCCCGCCTTGATCAAATGGTGGAGATAGGCGCGGGAGAATCCGTTGGAGGCCGCGCGGGGCAGGCGCTCGTCCAGCGGCGCTAGATCCTCGCGGAAACGGGCGTTGCGCAGGTTCATGTGCTCGCGGCCGTCGTTCTCCCACGGGCGGCAGAGGGCGCCCCCGTGCCGGGCGAGCCGGGTCGGGTGGACGCAGTCGAAGGTGTCGATGCCGATGGCGGCTCCCTCCCACAGGTCGCGCAGTCCGCCGATTCCGAGGAGGTGGGTGGGGCGCCCGTCGGGGAGGTGCCTTCGCGCCCATCCCGCCACCTGCCGCATCTGGGCCTTGTCCGAGCCGAGGCAGCCGCCGATGGCCTGCCCGAAAAAGGGCTGGGAGCCGATGAAGGCGGCGCTTTCGCGGCGAAGGTCCTCGTAAACCCCGCCCTGGACGATGCCGTAGAGAGCCTGGGATTCGACCGGCTCCCGCTCGAATTCCTCCCGGCTGCGGACCGCCCAACGGTGGCTCATCTCCATGGACCGGGCGGTGTACGCGCGCTCGACGTGGAAGGGCGTGCATTCGTCCAGAACGACGATGAGATCGGCGCCGATCTTCTTCTGGGCGCGGATCGACTCCTCCGGGGTCAGGAGAATCTCCCGGCCGTCCACATAGGAGCGGAACCGGGCGCCTTCCTCGGTGATCCGCACGCCGGGCCCCTTTTCCGCCATCCGCCGGCGGCCCTTGATCTCGTCGGCGATCCAGCCGTGGCCGATGCTGAAAATCTGGAACCCGCCGGAATCCGTCAGCAGGGGGCCGTCCCACCCGATCATCCGGTGCAGGCCGCCGTGCCGGGCGACGAGGTCCGGGCCCGGCTGGAGGAGCAGGTGGTAGGTGTTCGAGAGGAGGATGTCGGCCCCCGCCGCCCGGACCTGGTCGATGGCCACCCCTTTGATCGCCCCCTTCGTCGCGCAGAAAATGAAGTTCGGGGTCTCGATGGTACCGTGCGGGGTGCGGAGGCGTCCGACGCGGGCCGCGCTCGCGGGATCCCGCCCGAGAATGTCGAAGGCGAAGGCGCTCATCGCGGTTTGGCGAGATAGACGATGGGGCTGTCGAGCAGGGCGACCGCCACCCGCAGGCCGTAGGTGCCGAGAATGTAGGTGAAAAGCAGCGGTTTCCACGGAACCGGATCGGCGGTGAAGAGGACGAAGGCGAGGACGCTGAACACGGCGTTGTCGATCAGGGCGGAGATCCAAGTGGACAGATTGTTCCGGAGCCAGAGGTAGCGCCCGCCCGTCGCCTGGCGGAGCCGGCTGAAGATCCAGATGTCGTTGAACTGGCTGAGCAGGTAGGCGGTCAGGCTGGCGACCAGAATTCCGGGAGCGGGCAGGAACACGGCTTCGAGGTGCCCCTGCATCTCCGCGCCCCGGGCCCCGAGGTCGCCGTCATCCGGGCCAAGGGGAGGAAAGGCGAGGGCCGCGAAGAGAAAGAGGTTGAAGAGGATCAGGCCCGCGAACCCGAGGAGGACGCCTTTGCGGGCCGCCTCCGGTCCGTGATATTCCGTGAGGATGTCGGTGCAGAGGAAGGTCGTCGAGAAAAGGATGGTGCCGAGCGCGACCGGATCCGGGAAGACCGAGAACTGGGTCAGTTTGAGAACGTGGAGGTTCCCCCCGATGATGGCCACGGTCATGTAGATGTAGAGCCCGGCCGGACCCAGCCACCGGTGGAGCAGGAGGATGGCCGCGAAGGAAAAGAGCAGGAGGCAGACCCAGATCGACTCCGGGGGCAGGGTGTGGAGGCTGTCAAGGAGCGGTTTCATGCCAATGCCAAATAATTTTCACAACCGCTTCGCTAGAGAGCCCTTCGGGCGAGGATGGGGAGGGGGAAACTTCTGCCATATTTTCTTTCCTCCCGAAACTCCCCACCTTTAGCGAAGCGGTTGTAAAATTTCATTCTTTTTCCATGTCAGATTGTTGAAGGTTTATTCTGAAAGAATTGGAAGAGAGAGTCGCCGGATACCATCTTTGAGGCGGATGACATTGAAATTAATCAGCAATCCTACTTTGCAATTGGTCAGCTTCATGTAGGTCATGAGTTGTGCTTCGTGGATGGGCGCGAGTTCTTTGACGACTTTGAGTTCAATGATCACTTTATCACCAGCAATTAGATCGAGAGCATAGTCGTCATCCAATTTCAAATTTTTGTATTTGAGTTGAAGCTTGACCTGCCTCTTTACCTCAACGTTTCGCAGCGCAAGCTCATGTTCCAGGCTTTTTTCATAGATACTTTCGATGAGTCCCGGTCCCCAATAGTTGTGAACCTCCATTGCTGCACCGATAATGGTTCCAGTTAATTCAGTGTAATCATCCATGACTATTTTCTGCGCTCAGAAAAACGTTATTGCAATCATGACCCCCTTACTCGGCCGTAGGGGACTCGACCCCGCATAGCGGGATATAGAGCCCTTCGGGCGAGGATGGGGAGGGGGAAACTTCTGCCATATTTTCCTTTCCTCCCAAAACTCCCCACCTCTAGCGAAGCGGTTGTAAATCATATTCAGATGAAGTATTCGATGTAGGCCTTTTCCCGGAGGCGTTGGATCCATTTTTCGCGCGCCTCGCGCGCGATTCGGTCGAGAAGGATCTCCTCGATCGTATCTCGCACTTCGGCAAGGGGCATCGCCCCGGCGTCCCGGATCTTTGCGACGTGGAAGAAAAGGACGCTTTCCCGGAAAGGAACGGGATCGCTGGTTTCCCCGGCCCCGAGGGAAAAGGCCACTTCGGCCAGTTCTTCGCGGATGTCCTTCCGTTTGGTCCACCCGAGGGCGCCGCCACGCCGGGCGAGGTCGTCCTCGCTGTGGGTTTCGGCGACCTCCGGGAAGGGGACGCCCTCCTCCAGCCGGGCGACGACCTCCGCCGTTTTTTCCTCGAGGGCCTCTTCGCCGCCGTTCGGAAGAAGGGTGATCTGGTAGAGGTCCACTTCCTTCTCCCGCTGGAACTGGTTTTTGTTCTCCTCGTAGAATTTCCGGATCATCTCGGGGCTGATCTCCGCCTGGTTCCGCCGGATCCGTTGCTTCATCACCTGGACGATGATCTGGTCCTGCAACTCGTCGCGGAAATCGCGCACGGTTTTGTCCTGGCTGCGGAGATAGGTCAGGAAGCGATCCCGCTCCCCGTTGAAATCGCGCTGGATCACGTCGTTGAACTCGCCCTCCAGGTAGGATTTCGGGATCTCCATTTCCCGCGCCTTGAATTCTTCGATGATCAGGATCTGATCGATCAGATTCTGGAGTACCTCGCGCTCGAGTCGTTTCAGGTTCGCGCGCAGTTCCTCGTCGTTCGCCGAGTTCCGGGAAACCTGGCTGAGGAGCGGCGCCATCTCCCGGCGGATTTGCTCGAAGGTGATGATTTTTCCCTCGACCTTGGCGGCGATGGCGTTCGGGCGGTCGGGCGTCCAGCGCTCCTCCACGTTGGGCTGGGCGAAAAGGGAGGTCCCCGTCAGGAGGAGAAGGGTGCCGAACGAGAGGCGGAGAATGGATCGGAAGGTCATGAACGGGAGAGGATACTAAGGATTTCTTTCAATCTGGAAAGCGGCTTTTTTCGGGTCAAGCGGGGAAAGCGCGCGCCCGTTTTCACGAACTCGCCGTCCTTCCCCGCTTTCTTCAGGCGGAGGACGGTGCCTTCGGTCTCGACCAGGTCGATGCCCCGGTACTCGGCCTCGAGGCGGATGCGGGTGACGGCCAGCAGCCGTTCGACCGGCTCCGGGGGCGGGCCGAACCGGTCGGGGATCTCCCTTTCGATCCGGGCCATCTCGTCGCGGGTGGCGACCAGACCGAGGCGGCGGTAGAGATCGACGCGGATGCGGGACTCCGGAATGTAGGCGCCCGGTATCTCGGCGGTGGCCTCCCCGATCCGGCCGGGGTCGCGCTCCGCCTTCTGGAAAACCTCGAAACGCGCCTCGCCGGTCGGACGCGCCCGGCGCGCCCCCATGCCGCGGCTGATGAAGTCGATCCGCACCTCGGCGCGCACGTGGGAGGCCGTTTGCTCGCCCTTGAGGCGGGCGATGCTCTGGCGCAGGAGCTGGCAGTACAGGTCGAACCCGACCCCGGCGATCTCCCCGCTCTGCTCGGAGCCGATCAGATTTCCGGCCCCCCTCAGCTCCAGATCCTTGATCGCGATGCGGTAGCCCGCCCCGAGCTGGTTGTACTGGCGGATCGCCGAGAGCCGTTTGCGGGCGCTCTCGATCATGCCGGTGTGGCGGTGGAGGAGCAGGTAGGCGTAGGCCTGCCGGTTGAAGCGGCCGACCCGGCCGCGCAGCTGGTAGAGCTGGGAGAGGCCGAAGCGGTCGGCCCCCTCGATGATCATCGTGTTGCAGTTCGGGATATCGAGCCCGGATTCGATGATGGTCGTGCAGAGAAGAAGGTCGTGCCCGCCCGCCACGAATTCGGTCATGACCCGCTCCAGCTCCTTTTCGTCCATCTGCCCGTGGCCGACGGCGATGCGGAGGCGGGGGAAGAGACCGCGCAGCTTCTTTTCGACGGCCCGGATGGTCTGCACCCGGTTGTGCAGATAAAAAACCTGCCCGCCCCGCCCGACCTCCTGATCGACGGCGGACCGGATCAGCTCCTCGGAGTAGGGGCGGACGTGGGTCTCGACCGGCAGGCGGTCGCGCGGGGCGGTCTCGATCACGCTCAGATCCCGCGCGCCCGACAGCGCCAGATAAAGCGTCCGGGGGATGGGTGTGGCGCTCATGCTGAGAACATCGACGTGCGTGCGCATGCGTTTCAGGGACTCCTTCTGCCGGACTCCGAACCGGTGCTCCTCGTCCACGACCAGCAGCCCCAGGTCGCGGAAGCGCACTTCCCGGCCGAGCAAGCTGTGGGTGCCGACGACCACGTCGATCCGCCCCTCCCGGAGTTGCCGCCGGATCGCCCGTTGGTCGCCCGGGGAGCGGAAGCGGCTGAGCATCTCGACGCTCAGCGGGTAGTCCGCGAACCGGTCTCGGAAGGTCTGGAAGTGTTGCTGGCAGAGGACCGTGGTCGGCACGAGCACGGCCGCCTGCTTGCCGTCCATGACCGCCTTGAAGACCGCCCGGATCGCCACCTCGGTCTTTCCGAAGCCGACATCGCCGCAGAGGAGGCGGTCCATCGGGCGGGGCATTTCCATGTCGCGCTTGGTGTCCTCGATGGCGGTCGCCTGGTCCGCGGTCTCCCGGAAGGGAAAGGCGCTCTCGAAATCGCCCTGCCAGGGTGTGTCGGGGGCGAAGGCGTGGCCGGGGGAGGTCGTCCGCCTGGCCTGGAGTTCGAGGAGCTGGGCGGCGAAGTCGAGCGTCGATTGTTCGGCCGAGCGCCGGGCCCGTTCCCAGATGCCGGATCCCGGTTTGCCCAGTTTCGGCGCCTTTTTCCGGAGACCGATGTAGCGCGAGAGGAGGTGGGCCTCCGAGAGCGGGAGCGAGATGCGGATGCCCTCGGCGAACTCGAGGCGGATGACCTCGCGCTGTTCCCCGTCCACCTCCACCGGTCCGATCCCCCGGTAGAGACAGATGCCGTGGGAGAGGTGGACGAGGGGGTCGCCCTCCACGATCTCGGAAAAGTCGAGGAGCCCGTCCACGCCGTTGCGCTGCGGGAGGGCCCTTTCGGCGATCCGGTCGAGGCGGGTCCGGGTCCGGCCGAAGATCTCCCGGTCCGTCACATAGAGGATCTCGCCCGCCTCCGTCTTCCGCCAGACGCCGCGGCGGAGATTCCCCGTGACGATGTCGGGGGAGAAATCGGCGAGGATGGAATCCTCCTTCAGCCATTCGCGGAAGCGTTTCTCCTCGCCCTCGCCGGGCAGCACGATCCGCACGACGGTCCCCCCGCCGGCCATCGCGGCCAGCTTGTGCAGGAACCGGATCCGCGCCGTTTCCTCGTGGGCGGTCCGGTCGGCCCCGATCAGGCCGCCGCCGTGCGAGTCGCGGAGGATCGCCGGGTCCCGGCAATCGAGGGGCCGGTCGGGCGCGTCCGCCGCGAGGGGCAGAGTGGTTTCGACCTCGGACAGGAGCAGGGCCCGGTCCTCCGGCCCGGTCCGGGGACGTTCGAACAGGGCCGCCAGGGAGGGGGCGGCGACCCGCCGCGCCTCCGGTTTTTCGAAGGCGTTCGGGTGCTCCCGGCGGAGGGCGTCGGGCTCTTCGAGAATCCAGCCGACCGCGCCGTCGAGATACTCGGCGAGGGAACCGGGTCCGGAGGCCTCCGCGCCGGGGAAGGCCGGGCCGACCACGATGGAGGGCAGGGTCCCCTCCGAGAGCTGGCTCGTCGGGTCGAACGGGCGGATCGACTCGATCTCGTCGCCGAAAAAATCGATGCGGACGGGGCGGTCGTGGCTCACCGGATACACGTCGAGCAGGTTGCCCCGCACGGCGAACTCGCCCGGGCGTTCGCAGACCGGCTCGTTGTCGTAGTTCAGTTCCCCGGAGAGCCGCCGTGCCAGCTCCGCCGGGGGGAACTCGGTGCCGGCGCGGAGGGTCAGGCGCCGCCGGCGGAGTTCCTCGCGGGGCGGGACCGGCTCGAGGAGGGCTTCGGGGGTGGTGGCGAAGAGCAGGGTGCCGCCGTCGTCCGCGTCGAGCAGCGCCGCGAGGGCGGCGGACCGGTCCCACTCGGCCTCGAGGCGCGCCCCCTCGCCCCGGCCCCCGTCCCCGGGGAGCGGGGGGAAAGGCAGTATCCGCAAAGCCCCCCCGCCGGTCTGCCCGGTGAAAAAAGCGATCTCCGCCGCCCGCTCGAGAGCCTCCCCGTAGGTGGGGCAAAGGAGAAAATTCCACCCGCGGCCCTTCGCGCGAATCCACTCGGCGGCCACCCACGCCCGGGCGGATTCGACCACCCCGGAGTGGCGATCCAATTTTCCGGGAAATCGGGCGGGCTCCATCCCGTTAATCCGGAAAGCGAAACCGGAAAAAAGGCAACCGGAACCGTGCGGACGGGTGTAACCACATTCCCGCGTAGGGTCCGCCGCTTGCGGCGTGCCGC
>CAZDRT010000111.1:0-4156 GCA_964507815.1 uncultured Puniceicoccaceae bacterium | reverse complement strand
CGGCGTGCCGCGGCATCGCGCGAGCGCGAGCCCTACATTCCGTTAAACCGGGAAAGCGAAACCGGGCGAGCGCCCGGATCAGGACGCCTTTTCCGCCTCGTCCCTGAGGATGCGGATGTCGCGATGGGGGAAGGGGATCGTAATGCCGTTGGCTTCGAAGGTCTTTTTGATCTTTTCGCGGGTTTCGGCGAGCACGGGCCACCAGTCGGAGGGAGCGACCCAGGCCCGGGCGACCATGTCGATCGAGCTGTCCCCGAAGTTGAGCAGAGCGACGGCCACCGCCGGATCGTCGAGGACGCGCTCGTCGGGACGGAGGATGTCGAGAACCATCTCGCGGGCCTTGTCCACGTCGTCCCCGTAGCTGATCGAGAACTCGATATCCACCCGGCGGCTCGGGTAGGCGTTGATGTTCGTGATCACGCTGTCGAGAAACTTGCCGTTCGGAACGATCAGCTTCTTTCCGTCGAAGCTTTTGATCTCGGTGGTCATCATGTCCACCCCGACGACGACTCCGACCACGCCGCCCCCGTCGATCACGTCGCCGCTCTTGAACGGGCGGAAAAGAAGGATCATCACCCCGGCGGCGAAATTGGCGAGGGTTCCCTGGAGGGCGAGACCCACCGCCAGACTGGCGGCACCGAGAATGGCGATGACCGAGGTCGTCGGCACGCCGAGCTTGCTGAGCGCCGCCACCACGACGACGGCCATGAGGAGGTAGAAGAGCACGCTCGAGACGAAGCGGCTCAGCGAGGCATCGACCTTGCGTTTCTCGCAGGTCGAAAGAAAAAGGCGTTTGACGAACTTGCTCGCCCACATGCCGATGAAGAAAATCGCGGCGGCGAAGACGATGCGGATCGCCCAGTCGGCGATAAGATTGTCGAGATTGTCAACGGAGACGTAGGCGGTGGTGAGGAGAGGGTGCATGGTGCTGTGGTTGTTTTGGATGGGATGGATGGAACGCATCCGGAGATTTTTCGGGAAAAGGAGAAGGTCAATCCTTTTCTGCGATCCGGGGTTGTCTTCCGGACCTGGATTCTTCAGGGTCGCCCGGATGAACGCACTCGATCAGCTCAAACAATTCACCACCGTCGTCGCCGACACCGGCGACTTTCAATCCATCAAGGAATACGAACCGCAGGACGCGACCACGAATCCGACCCTCATTCTCAAGGCGATGGGCAAGCCGGCCTACGAGCCCCTTGTCGAGGGTGCCATCCGGGACGCCGCGGGGGCCGACGGCAACGACCCCGAAGTGGAAACCGTCATCGACCATCTTCTCATCCGGTTCGGATGCGAAATCCTGAAAATCGTCCCCGGACGGGTCTCGACGGAGGTGGACGCCCGGCTCTCCTTCAACGTCACCGGCAGCATCGAAAAAGCCAAGGAATTGATCCGCCTCTACGAGGAGAACGGTGTCGGCCGCGAGCGCATCCTCATCAAACTCGCCTCGACATGGGAGGGCATCGAAGCGGCCCGCCATCTGCAGAAAGAGGGGATTCACTGCAACATGACCCTGCTCTTCTCGCTCGCCCAGGCCATCGGTGCGGCCGATGCCGGGGCGCAGCTCATTTCCCCCTTCGTCGGTCGGATTCTCGACTGGCACAAAGCGGCCGAGGGCAAGGACTTCGCGCCGGAGGACGATCCCGGTGTGGCCAGTGTCCGCCAGATTTACACCTATTACAAGAAGTTCGGGTACGATACCGAAGTCATGGGTGCCAGCTTCCGGAACAAGGGCGAGATCGTCCAGCTGGCCGGTTGCGATCTTCTGACGATCAGTCCCGATCTGCTGGAGGAACTCCAAAACTCCGATGAGCCGGTCGAGCGGAAGCTCTCCGAAGAGGCGGCCCTCAACGAGCCGATCGAAAAGATCGAGGTCGATGAGGAAACCTTCCGCTGGATGCTCAACGAGGATCAAATGGCGACTGAAAAGCTCTCCGACGGCATCCGCCGGTTCGGGGCCGACATGAACAAGGTCCGCGAAAAGATCCGCGAACGCATCGGTTGATCCCGTGTCGGTTTCCGAGCAGCTCAGCCGCTTCCTCGACGCCGAACCGGTCGTCCCGGACAGTTGCTGGATCGCGTCCGCCGCCCATCTCTACGGGGATGTGGTTCTCGGCGAACGTTGCAGCGTCTGGCCGACAGCGGTTTTGCGCGCCGACATCAACTCGATCCGGATCGGAGACGACACCAACATCCAGGACGGGGCCATCGTCCATCTCGCCGACGACTTCGGAGTGGTCATCGGAAAAAGGGTAACGGTTGGTCACGGTGCGATCGTCCACGCCTGCGAAATCGGCGACGACTGTCTGATCGGAATGCGCGCCACCGTTCTCGACGGAGCTAAAATCGGCGACGGGTGCATCATTGGCGCCCACGCCCTTGTCACCCAGGGAATGGAAGTCCCCCCGGGATCGATGGTCCTGGGCACGCCGGGGAAAGTCGTGAAAACGCTTGCCGAAAAGGAAAGATCGGGGCTCGCGCAATGGGCCCTGAAATACGTCGAAGTCTCCCGGGGCTTCAAAGAGCGCAACCTGCGCTGACGGGTGTAACCACAAGTGCGGGGAGATTTGGAACGAACCGAACCCATTTTCTTCGGACTTCGGGAGCGCAGCGCTTCAGCCTGCGAACGTAAGCACAAGAAAGCACCGAAAACGCGGGCTAAAGCACCGCGCTCCCCTGAATCTTTCCGTGGTTTTCTCACAAAAATGGCTGCGATTGCCAGGTGAACTCCACGCACTTGTGGTTGCACCGCGGGTTGGCTTGCAGAGAGGAATTTGTTTGCCTACCTGCTCCCGTTTGCCCAGTATCCGCTTTTTCACGGTCGAGGAGAGGTGACAGAGCGGCCGATTGTGCGTCCCTGGAAAGGACGTGTACCGGAAACGGTACCGAGGGTTCGAATCCCTCCCTCTCCGCCATTCTACGCTGAGCGAAGCGAGGCGAAGAATGGCACCCTCCGAAGCTCGGAGAGCGTAGGACGGGCCGTAAGCACTGGGGGGTTCGAGTGCTCAGCTACGAATGGCAAGCCAATGGCGGCCATCGCGAAGCGATCATCCATGCTACCTGGATTCGGACCGAAGGTTCGTGCCGAGGAGCGCAGCGACGACACGAGCGAAGCGCCCATCCCTCCCTCTCCGCCAGCCTTCCCTTGAAGCGACAGCCGCGGAGAGAATCCACAGGACCAGACGGAGGGAACGGCGACGGTCGAATACCCGCGGCAGGTTGCATCTTGCCTGTTTTTTCTCTCACTCCGAACCATGAGTGATCCCAATACTGAAAAGCCGGTTGTTTTGATCGCGGGTATTTCCGGGGGCATGGGTTCCTCGGTCGCCGCCCTGTTCGAAGGAGCGGGATGGAAGGTCGCGGGGTTCGCCCGTTCGGAGGAGCGGCTGCGCTCCTTCGTCGGAGACCATCCGGAAGCGACCACCTACCAGGCGGACGCTTGCGACTCCTCCCAGGTGGACGAGCTGGTCGAAAAACTGCTGGCCAAAACGGGCCGGATCGACGCCTACGTCCACTGCGTCGGGTCGATCATCCTTAAGCCCATCCACAATTGTTCCGACGAAGAGTTCGAGGAAACCCTGTCATTGAACCTGCGTTCGGCCTTTTACGGAGTCCGGGCGGTCGTCCGGCCCATGATCAAGGCCGGTTGCGGTTCGATCGTTCTGGTCAGCTCGGTTGCGGCGGTAGCCGGAGTACCCAACCACGAGGCGATCGCGGCGGCCAAAGGCGGAATCAACGGCCTGGTCCGGAGCGCGGCCTCGACCTATGCTTCGAAGGGAGTCCGCGTCAACGCCGTGGCACCGGGAATGGTCGAGACCCCGATGGCCGCCCCCCTCCTCGGATCGGATCAGGCGAAAAAGCTCTCGTCGGCCATGCACCCCCTCGGCCGGACCGGGCGGGCGGAGGACATCGCCTCCCTTCTTTTCTGGCTCTCCTCCCCCGAAAACAGCTGGGTAACCGGGCAGATCTGGTCGGTTGACGGCGGCATGGCCCACGTGCGCCAGCGGGTGAAGGCGTAGGGATCCGGGCGACCGGCTGCCGTGCCACGGCGAAGCAGTGTCTTCAGTGGACTGCTTTCAGCGGGCTGAGACTGCATGATTGGGCGTCCAAAGTGGGTGGGTTGCTTCAGCGCCCACCTTCGAGAGCCCGGAGTTTC
>CAZDRT010000110.1:5171-11626 GCA_964507815.1 uncultured Puniceicoccaceae bacterium | reverse complement strand
CGGCTAAAGCACGCGGCTCCGTTTTTGGGAGCGGTGCGCTTTAGCCGCCGTCGCGCCCGCTTCGTAGCTTTTTTGACCGCTTTTTCTCGACACGAATAGCGGGCGGAATCTAAGTCGTGGCCATGCGTGAAAAAATAGTGCCCCTTGACGAAGTCCCTCTCCCCACCCCGCCGCGCGGCGCAGTCCGCTGCCGCATCAGCGATGCCGAGGGCCTGGTTTACGCCGAAGGCGCCCCGGAGGCCCTCTCCCCGGTTTTGGCCGGGGGCGCTCTCGGCACCCACCGTATCGATTTTTTCGATACCGAGGGCACCCTGCTGGAAAGCCAGCCCTTTGAAGTGGACTGCCGGACGGGAATCGACGACAACGCGGGGCGGCTACGTGCCTTCCACGACAAGCTCTACGGCAATTTCTTTGTCAGCCACGAAATCACCAGCGGCATTTTCGAGGGCAAGCCGGTCGCCTGGATTTCGCCCTGGTATCGCAACTTCGCCCTGCTGATCGATGGAGCGAAGTATTACAACGACGGCTTCCTCTCCCTGTTCGAAGTGGGGGCGCAAACCCAGCGCGAGGACGGCATGATCTGGGACTCGGCGACCCCCTGCGATCCCGAGGTGCCCCACTTCGACGGGCGCTACCGGACGCCGGGCTGGACCGGCCTGCACCCTTCCGGCGCCTGGCGTTACCTCCGCCTGCAGGTGGAGTGCGACGTGGAGCACTTCTACGTGGAGGGCCTGCACGCCGCATGGAAAGCCTGCGGCGACAACGCATGGGTGCGCCCCCTGCTCGACGCGGCGGCCAAGGGGCTCCACTATCTGCTGACCGACTCCCTGCGTTTCTCGGAAAAATTCCAGTTGGTGCGCCGCGGCGCCACCATCGACACCTGGGATTTCATGACCGATGCAGAGACCAAACGCTCCGGCGGCAACGTGATGGAGGCGATCGAAGGCGTGACCCACTTCGTGATTCTGCATTCGGACAATACCGGGGTCGCGCACGCCTGCCATCTGCTGGCGGAGATGCTCGAAGCCTGTGGCGAAGCGGGCGCGGAGGAATGGCGGGAGCGCGGGAAAGAGATTTTGGCCCGCCTCGACCGCATCGCCTGGAACGGCGAATTTTACCAGCACTGGGTGAGGGAGGACGAGACCGGCGCCCTGCCTGAGCCGGACGGGGTGACGGATGAATCGCGGCAGGTGAGCATGGGCAACGCCTACTTCCTCAACCGACGCGGCATCGATGAGGCCAAGGCGAATGCCATCCTCGACACCTACCAGCGCCTGCGCGAGGAAGTACCCGACCGCCGCAACCGCGAATACTATTTCATCTACCCGCCATTTTTCACCAGTTTCACCCATTGTCCGGAATGGCACTATTCCAATGGCGGCATCTTTCCCTGCGTGGGTGCGGAACTCGCCCAGGGGGCCTTCCGCTTCGGCCGCGAGAGCTACGGTCTGGAATTGATCGACAAAATCCACGCGGACCTCGAATCCTCCAACGGCATCTTCCCCTATTACTATCTCGGCCAGACCTATGAGGAGCCGGTGCGCAGCTTCGAGCCGCTCGACCTGCGCACACAGGCCAACGCCGGATTCTCCGGGGAAACCGCCGACGACGCGCCCGCGTGGACCGGGGCGGGACCGGAAAACGACATGGCCCCCATGCCGGTCGGCGATCTGGAATTCGAGAAAATTCCGACGCGGGTGATCGACCCCGCCACCAACCGCGGGCGGAGCTGCATCGGCCTGGCCAGCGGCGAGGGCTACCTAGCCGAAGTCGAGATTCCGGTGGGGAAAAAAGCCGCCTGTCTCTACTTCCACCACACCTTCGCCGGGCACGGACCGGAGGCGGGCGGCATCGAAATCCGTTACGCCGACGGCTCGGCAGTCGAAATTCCGGTGCGCCCGCGGCTCGACGTCCCAAGCTGGTGGGGCCCGAAAGAGAGACCCTATCCCGGCCACAAACCCGGCGGCTACGTCATGAAAGTCGCCTGGCGCGGCTGGAACCGGCGGGCCCTGGTGGGCACCGGCCTCTGGGGACTCGACAACCCGCACCCCGAACGTGAAATCTCCAGCCTGCGCCTGACCCGGGGAGCGCCCGGCGCCTTCTGGTTCGTCCTCGGCATCACCCTGTCCGACGCGCCCCACTGGTTCCCCTACCCCGACCGCGACAAAAACACCGTGCTGCAAACCGAGCACGCCGGGGCCACGCTGGAGGCGCTCTTCGGCGGGCTCGCCGGAATCGAAGACGGCGGCAAGGCCTTCGACGCTCTGACCCTGAGCCCGCGCTGCGCCGTCGATCCGCGCCTCGATGCGGGTGTCACCTTCACCACCCGCTATCCGCTTTCGGACGGCTACTGCCGCTACCATTGGCAATTTGACCGCGCAAACGAAACCATCCGCCTCGCCCTCTCCACCTCGGCCCGGAACGTCCGCCTGCGGATGCTGCTCCCCGCCGGGACGGAGCCGGCGGGTTTGAGCGTCGATGGCGCGTCCGCGCAGCCGGCGATCAAACAGGTCGGAGAAAGCACCTACGCCTGCCTGGACCTCGAAGCCCAGGGCGCCCCGCAAATCGAAATGCGCCTCCGGTCGGTCTAAGAGTTCAGGTCCACCGCAAACCGCGGCTAAAGCACGCGGCTCCGTCTTTGGATGCTGTCCGGAGCGGCGAGCTTTAGCCGCCGAAAGACCCCGCCGATACCGAAAAAGTCCGGACGTCCCCCATGTTCACGACCTTGTCGGGTAGCACGACTAAAGTCATGCGACTACGTCAATCACCTGCGGACGCCAATATTCTTGCCATTAGCTCTTAGCCATCCCTGATTCTTCGGTGATCTCAATGCCCTCCTCTCTTTTAGAAATTCTCCCGGCGCACCTGCGAAAATCCTTTCACGCGAACGGGCGTGAATTGAGCACGCCGCATGCGGGTAGCTGGGTGACGGCGGTCTTCCGGCGCTGGGACCGGAGTGATCGTCCCGGCCCGGAGCATGAGCTGTTGCTACCGATGGAGTTCAGCGAAGCCGGGCGGAATGCCCGCGAGGTGTATGCCGTCACCCTGGTGCTCGCGGGTGAGCTGCGGGTGCTTTTCCCGGACGAGGCGGCCCAACGCGCCGGCCCCGGCGACCTGGTCTGGTTCGGCGCCAACCAATCGATTCTCCCGATCCAGGGACTACCCGGTGCCTGGGAGTGTTCGCTAGGAATCGAGGGAAAACTTGCCCGCCGCCTGGAGGGCTGCGGACTGCTCCGCATCGAAAACCGCATCGACCGTCGCCCGCTGAGCACCCACGCAGTGCTCGATTACTACGAACTGTTCCAAACCCTCTGCGACGCCCGTATCTCCAACGCGGCCGTCCTCCGGCGCACCCTCGCTTTTCTGGACACGATCGAGGAGCCCTACACCGACGAAGTCGCCACCGGGGATTGGTTCCGCCGCGCCTGCCTGCTCTTGCAGACCCGTGTCGAGCCCGATTTCACCATGCCCCGGGCCGCCGAACTCTGCGGCGTGGACTACCGCCGCTTCCGGCTGGGCTTTCGCGAGAAAACGGGCCGCCCGCCCAACCACTACCAGCTCGAAGCCCGCATGAGGCGGGCACGACGCCTGCTGGCGAATCACAACGTCAAAGAAACCGCCACCCTGCTCGGCTACGACGATCCCTTCCTCTTCTCGCGCCAGTTCAAAAAGCACTTCGGCGCACCGCCTTCCGCCCTCCGGTCGGACTAATACGATCCAAAAAAAACCTCGATTTCCCACCGCATCCAACCGAAGCTCCCGCAAACCCCTTTGACATTTATGAACGAAATCAACCTGCACCGCTCGCAACTCCCCCGCTCCGGCATGGCCCTCGGGGGCATTGGCACCGGCTCCTTCGAAATTCGCCCCGACGGCGGATTTTACGGATGGACCATTTACAACAACTGGCCGCTCTTCACCGGTCCGCAACTGCCCTACCGCGCCCACTACCCCTTCGACGAAAAGCAGTCGCTCTTTTTCCTGCTCTGGATCAAGCCGGAGCACGAGGATCCACGCATCGTCCTGCTCCAGATTGAGGAGGGCTACGGCGCGGCCGGGATCGAGGACCACGAGCTGATCTACATGTTCCCCTGGGTCAAGGGGGTGGACACCATCCGCTACCGCGCGAGCGTGCCCTTCGCCGAGCTGGATTTCGGGCAGGAGGGCCTGCCGCTCGAAGTGCGTCTGCGCGCCTGGTCCCCTTTGATTCCGGGCAACGTCAAGGACTCCGCCCTGCCCACCGCTTTCTTCGATTTCGACATCGTCAACAAGAGCGAGCGGCCCATCGACATCCAGATCCTCGCCAGCTGCAAAAACCTGGCCGGCTACAATCAGCCTGATCGCCAATACCGCAACCGCCGCGTGCGCGACGGGGATTTTTCGGCCATCGTCCTGGGCGCGGAGCACACCGATCCCAAGGCACCCGACAGCGGCGAACTCTGCCTCGCCAGCCACCACGCCGACTCGACCGCCTACATGGGTTGGGCGCACCAGCACCCCTACTACGAACGGCTGCTGCGCGAATACCCCATGCCCGAGCACGACGACACCGCCGGGCGCAACAGCACCAAGGACGAGAAGCTGGGCCGCAACAAGGCCGACGCCGCCTGCTACGTGACCCTCGGCCGCGCCGCCACCCTCGCCCCGCGCGGCGGGGAGGACCGCCTCTCTCACGGCTTCTCCCTCTCCTGGCACTTTCCGAACCTCTACGGACGCCCCAACCGGGACGACCCGAACTTCAGCGACAAGATCCCGCAAGGCCTCGACACCTACGAGGGCCAGTGGTATGCGAACCACTTCGATTCCGCCGAAGCCGTCGCCCGCTACGCCGCCGCCGAGCGTCCGCGCCTGCTGGCCGCGTCGGAGGATTTCCACGGCGTCTTCTTCGACAGCGACCTGCCCGAATTCGTGCTGGACCAGGTCAACAGCCAGCTCAACACCTTCCGCACCTCCTCCTGGCTGACCCAAACCGGAATGTTCGGCATCCTCGAAGGCCTCAGCCCGCACAAGCCCTTCGCCGGCATCGCCACCACCGACGTGGCGATGTATGGCCAGATCGCCGCCAGCCTTCTCTTCCCGGAACTCGACCGCACCACCGTCGATCTCTGGCGGCGGCTCCAGCGCGACAGCGGGATCGTCATCCACTCGGTGACCTGCAATTCCGAAAACAATCCAGAGAGCGAACTCAACGGCAAGCGCCTCGACATGCCCGCCCAGTTCGCCTTCCAGGCGCTGCGCGCCGCCCTCTGGAGCGGCGACCGCGACTACCTGGAATCGGTCTGGCCGGACGTCAAAAAAGCACTCGCCTACGTGCTGCGCGAGCGGGACATGAACGGCGACAAGCTGCCCGACATGGAGGGCATCATGTGCTCCTACGACAATTTCCCGATGTTCGGCGTGGCCCCCTTCGTGGTCAGCCAGTGGCTGGCCGCCGTGGCCGCCGCCCTCAACGTGGCCCGGCAGCTGGGCGATCAGGCCTTTGTGGACGAATACGAGCCTTACTTCGAAGCGGGCCGGGCCACCTTCGAGCAGAGCACCTGGAACGGCAGCTACTTCAAGCTCTACAGCGACCATCAGAAGGACGACCCCCACGGCGAGGACGGCTGCATGATCGACCAGATCATCGGCGAAGGCTGCGCCCGCCAGCTCGGGCTGCCCCCCGTCATCGACCCGGCGAAAACCGCCACCGCCGCCCGCACCATCCTGCGCCTGAACTACCGCCCCGACCAGGGCCTGCGCAACTGTCAGTGGCCCTCCGACAGCTTCCTGCGCGACATCGGCCCGAACACCTGGATCGACCAGGCCAACACCTGCTGGACCGGAGTGGAACTCAACTTCGCCGCCCACCTCTACCACCTCGGCATGAACGCCGAGGCCGAGAAAATCGTCCGCAACGTGGACGAGCGCTATCGTCGATGGGGCCTCTACTACGACCACCAGGAATTCGGCGGCCACTACTTCCGCCCCATGTCAGCGCTGGCCATCCCCAACGCCTTCCTCGGCCTGAGTTACGACGGCGAGACCCTCCGGATCGCCCCCGCCAGGGAGCTTCCCTACGGACGCTGGTGCGTGCTGCTGCCGGGAGCCTACGGCACCTTCCACCATACCGCCGAGGGCTGCCGCCTGGCCATCCGCTCCGGCGAACTGCGGGCCGCCACCGTCGTCCTCCCCCGCACCGGCCAGGTCTCCCTCGAAGGCGCGGGCGAAGGCTGGAGCACCTCCGAAGCCGAAGGCGTCACCACCTTTACGCGGAAAGACACTACCAAGGACCGGCTGCTTTAGCTGCCGAAGGTCTGACTGGCACGTTCGAACCGACTGCCCAACCGCAAACCCGCGGCTAAAGCACGCGGCTCCCGGGGTTCGCTCGCTTTGGGGAGCGGCGAGCTTTAGCCGCCGTCGCGTCTGACTGGCACGTTCGAACCGACTGCCCAACCGCAAACCCGCGGCTAAAGCAC
>CAZDRT010000110.1:0-5071 GCA_964507815.1 uncultured Puniceicoccaceae bacterium | reverse complement strand
GGGTTCGCTCGCTTTGGGGAGCGGCGAGCTTTAGCCGCCGTCGCGTCTGACTGGCGCGTTCGAACCGACTGCCCAACCGCAAACCCGCGGCTGCCTTCGACTGCGCTCAGGCCGGGAAAGCACGTGGCTCCGAGGTTCGGCAGCTGTCCCAGTTCCCAGGTTTCATCTCTCCACCACTCGATCACTCCACCTCCATCACAGCCGCGCCACCACCCGGGCGGCCGCGCCCGCCGGGATCGGGGAAATGCGGTTCCCTTCGACCGGCTCGCCGTCCACACTCAGCGCGCGCAGGCCCTTGCAGCGACCGTCCGGGTTTTCGACCGTGATATGGTAGGTCGCGCCCCGGAAGCGGCGGGTGACCTCGAAGCCGGGCCAGGCGGCGGGAATGCAGGGGTCGATGCGCAGGCCGTCGTAGTCGGGCTTGATCCCGAGGATGGCGGTGGTCATGGCGACGTAGTTCCAGACGGCCGAGCCGGAGAGCCAGGAGACGCGCCCGGCTCCGTAGCGGGGACTGAAGCGGCTGTGCGTGCTCTGGCAGACGGCGTAGGGCTCGACCTCGCGGACCTCGGCGCTCTCGTTGAAGCGGGCGGGCATGACGTTGCGCATGTATTCGTAGGCGCGCTCGCCCATCCCCAACTCGGCGGCGGCCATGACCGCCCAGCCCTGGGTGTGGTTGAAGATGCCGCCGTTTTCCTTGGTGCCGGGATTGAAGAGCCGCCCCAGGCAGACCTGCGGGTCGGTCGAAACGTAGGGCGGCGTGCAGAGCATGATGCCGTATTCGGTGTTGAGGTGCTCGTGCATGGCGTCCATGATCCGCGTGGCGCGTTCGCCGGTGGCCGCGCCGCCGAGCACCGCCCAGGTCTGCGGGTTCATGAAGATCCTGCCTTCCTCGCACTCTTGGGAGCCGAACTTGAGGCCGTCGTAGCGGTAGGCCCGCAGATACCATTCGCCGTCCCAGGCATGGGCTTCGAGATTCGCGTCGAGTTCGGCCAGGCGTTCTTCGGCCCAGGATTTCTCCGCCGCTTCGTCCAGCAAAGCACAAATATCCCGATACTCGCGCAGGCCGTAGCGCAGTTGCATGGCCACGAATACGGTTTCGCCCTTTTCCCCGAGCCGGATGCAGTCGTTCCAGTCGGCGTGGAGGCCGCAGGGCAGCCCGTGGGCACCGGAGCGTTCGAGGTTGAACTCGATCGCCCGGCGCAGGTGCCCGAGCACACTGGCCTCGCCCGCGTCGGCAAAGGGCAACACCTTGCGATAGAAATCGATGTCGCCGGTCTCCTTCACGTAGGTCGGCACGGCATTGAAAAACCACATTCCGTCATCGGCCCGGAAGTGCTCGGGCTGCGCTTCTTTCCCCGGCTTGTGGTTGAAGGGTTGGACGACCGGCTTGCAGCCGCCGTGGGCGTATTGCCCGGTGAGCATCAGCTCGAGACGCTCGCGGGTCTCTTCGGTGATCAGGGCGGCCGCGCCGACGAAGTCCTGCAGGGTGTCGCGGAAGCCGAGACCGTCGCGCTCGCCCGCATAAACGAGGCTGGCCGCGCGCGACCAGTAGAAGGTCATCAGGTTGTTGAAGGGCGCCCAGGTGTTGACCATGGCGTCGAACTCCGCGTCGGGCGTCTTGGCCGAAAGGGTGTTCAGACGGCCATGCCAAAATTCCTTCACCCGCGCCAGCGCGGCATCCACGCTGGCGGGATCGCTCATCGCGGCCACAGCCGCCCTCCCCTCCGTGTCGGCCGCGCCCACCCCGAAGACGACGGCAAAGCTGCGGGACTCGCCCGGCGCGAGATCGAGCGCGATCTCGAACGCGGCGGCGGGCATGTCGCCCGAGGCGGTCGATCCCCGGCACGCACCCGCCTCGACGGCCGCCGGGCGGGACAGGCTGCCGTAGGGGCCGAAGAAGGACGCCAGATCGCTGTCGAAGCCCTCGGCATCAATCCCGGCGAGACCGAAAAAACTGTGGCGCTTTTGGTCTTTGTTGGTGAAGTTCTCCGGGTCCTCGGGCATGTTGACGTTGCTGCCGATGTCGATGATGCCGTCCACCAGCGAGGTCTGGGTGATGTATTGGTTGTATTGGAGATTTTTGGTGTCGTCTTCGGCGTTCCAGTTGCACTGCGGCTCGACGAAAGGGAAAACTTTCAGGCGGCGGGGTTCGGTGCCGCCGTTGGTCACCGTGACGTTCCAGACCTCGAACAGCTCGCCCGGCGGCGCGAAATAGGTGACCGCGCTCTCGATCTCCCGGTAGCGCGAGCGGATGGAGGTGTAGCCCGTCCCGTGACGGCATTCGCTCTCAAAAGCGTCAAGCGGCTTGCCCACGGGCATCCACGAATTCGTCCAAAAATCGCCGTCCGCCTCGTCGCGCAGATAGAGGTAGCGCCCCTTGAGGTCGGCGGGCAGGGCGTTGAACTGGTAGCGGGTCAGCCGCCCCTGGGCCGCCGAGCGGTAGAAGGTGTAGCCGGCGGCGTTGTTGGTAATGACCCCGCCGAACTCGGCACTGCCGATGTAGTTGCTCCACGGGCGCGGGGTGTCCGGGCGGGTGATGACGTATTCGCGGGTGTGGTGGTCGAAGGATCCGTAGTGCATGTTCTGTAATCTTGCTGCGTTAGCTGACGACCGGGGCTTCGTAAACGCTCAGGATCATCTGCAGGTGCTTGCGGGCGATATCGAGGGAAAGGAGAGGCTGGGCCACCCCGGTCAGCACGTCCACGAAGTGCTCCATCAGCTCGGCCTGATCATCGCCATGCGCCGACATATCGACCGTAATGGTCTTCTCGCGGGCTTTGCCCCGGCCCTCATCGCCGACATCGAAACAAACCATCTCCGGTGAATCCCAGGAGCAATAACCGAAGCGCAGCCCTCCCTTCGTCCCGTAGATGCGGGTTTCGTTCGGGATCTCCATGTGGGCGTTGGAGCCGCGCTCCCAGTGCATCTTGAGTCCGCTGGTGAATTCCAGAATGGCCGCGCCGTGCTCTTCGACGTCGAAAATCTCCGCACCGGGATCGACCTGATCGAGGCCGTTACGCAGGAACAGCGTATCCGCGCGCGCCAACTCGGGCGTGTCGCCGAGAATGCCGAGATGGAACGAGAGATCGTAAACGCCCCAGTCAAAGAGCGGCCCGCCGCCGGCGATGGCTTTGTTGAGGAACCACTTGGCGGCGGGATTGTATTCGATGCCCCCACGTTTCTGCCGAAAGACGCAGTTGTGATGCATGTAATAGATCTCACCCAGCTCGCCGGATTCGATCATCGAGCGGATCAAGCGGAACTTCGGCTGCAGGCGGGCATGCCGGGCGGAGGCGTCCATCGCGACCAGCTCCGGGTGCCGGGCGGCTGTTTCCAGCATCGCGTCCGCGTCGGCCAGATCCATCGCGACCGGCTTTTCCACCAGGCAGTGCTTGCCCGCCTCGAGGGCGGCAATGAAAATTTCCCGGTGCGTGTTCGGCGGGGTGCAGACTACCACCGCATCCACCGAATCGGAGGCGAGCATCTCGCGGTAGTCCGTCGTCAAATGCGGAATGCCCTTGGCCGTGCCGACGCTTTGGAGCACGTCTTCGCGCACTTCGGCCAGCCAGGTGACCTCCGCGCGTTCGCTCTTTTTCAGGTTGTCGAGGTGCGTGTTGGCGATCATGCCGCCGCCGATAATACCAATTTGGGGTGTGTTCATGGATGTCTTTTAGGTGAAGATAAGGGCTGCTACAAGAACGGATCACATGCTGGTCCAGTCAAAGGCCACCGTCATCAGCGGCGTGCCTTTTTCCGCCAGGCGGGCATACAGTCCGGGGGCCTCGGCGGGCGGAGCCACCTCGGAGATCAGGTCGCGCACCGGCAGCCGTTTGCGGGCGATAAAGTCGAGCACCGCGGCCATCTCCGAATGGGCACAGTCGCGCGGCAGTAGGATCTCCAGCTCATTCATAAAGGCCGGATCGTAGGGCATCTCGAAGACCCCCGCATAACTGCCCTGAATGACGTATTTCGGCCCCCGTCCCGGTTCGGGCGCCCAGGGCAGCGGACGCATCAGTTCCACCGCCTCCTTCATCACCGGGGCGTATCCGGTGGCGTCCACGAGGATGTCCACGCCCTCCGGGAAAAACGGAGCCAGCGTCTCCTTGAGCGAGCCTTGGCTCACCGTGGCTTCGACCCCGGCCGCCTTCAGCAGCTCGACCCGCCGCGCATCCATATCCACCCCGACGACGTGGGCGCCGGCGAGATGGTGGCAGCGGGCGGCGAACTGACCGATGGGGCCGAGCCCGATGACCGCCACCCGATCGTGTGAGTGCGGCCGGGCAAGCGCCACGCCATGGTAGGCGATCGCGGCAATCCGCGCGATCGAGGCCTCCAGCGGATCGATACCATCCGGCACCACCTGCACATTGGCCTCGGAAACCACCTGATGGGCGATATGCCCCCCCCACATGCGGACCGCGTCCGCCGCTTGGGTGCCGTTGCAGCGCACCCGCGTGCCGACGGGCAACGAGCACCCGTCCCCGCCGTCGATCACCTCGGCGCAGGTGGAATAGCCCGGAATGAAGGGCCAGCCCTCCGTGCCCGCCTGAAGCCCATGATAGCAGCGCATTTCCGTGCCGGGGCTGACGCAGCTGTAGAGCGTCTTGAGCAGCAGCTGGCCGGGATCGGGATCGGGCAGCGTGACCTCGCCCAGCCCCACCTTGCATTTGTCTTTAAAGAGGATCGCAGTGGTTTTCATAGGAGACATCCTATCGCAGAACAACGCGTTCGAGCATGTCTGGAGCGCGGCAAAAGCATGACATTTCTGACCGGGGTTTAGGGGATTAATATAGGAAAGAAAAATGAAATCATCACCACCCGCTCCCTCCTTCGCTTTTCAAGCTACGGCGGACAGGTCGCTGGAGGCACGAAGGCACGGAGCACGGAAAAACAAAACTCCGTGCTTTGGTGTAGGGAAGACTGCCACGGGCCACGGGATTCCCCCGTGGGGCATGGCTTCAGCCTTGCCCGGGATGGCCGTGGGGTTCCGCACTGACGTCGCCGCCGCCGCACGGCCAAGCGGTACCGCTCCGCCGTTGCGCACCGGGGCCTTCCTTCTACGCTCTGCCCC
>CAZDRT010000109.1:0-11630 GCA_964507815.1 uncultured Puniceicoccaceae bacterium | reverse complement strand
CTCGAAGTTGTTCCCCGAGGCGGTAAAGGCCAGCGTGGCACTGCGGGAATAATCCGCTCCCGCCAGCTTGCCCATGAAGAAACTGACGATGAACATGAGCACGAAGTAGCAGACCAGCGGCACCGCGATGCGCAGTACATCGAGGGGCAGTTCCACGATCTTTTCCCCCTTGAACATGAACATCACGACGATGGTAAAGAGCAGCGCGATCAGGGTGATGGGGGAAATCTTCGGGATGAAGGTTTTGTCATACCACTCGTGGCCTTTCATCGGAATCAGAATCACCCGGCTCAAAATCCCGGCGGCGAAGGGAATGCCGAGGTAGATCATCACGCTGACAAAGATTTCACCGATGGTAACATCGGCAACGGTCTTGCCGCCGATCCCCTGGACGCCGGAGAGGTCGATCCCGATCAAACCGGGCAGCCAGGTAATGAAAAACCAGGCATAGACTCCGAAGAGCAGGATCTGAAAGACGCTATTGAAAGCGACGAGCCCGGCGCAGTATTCGGTGTTGCCCTTGGCCAGTTGGTTCCAGACCAGCACCATGGCGATACAGCGGGCGATCCCGACGAGGATGAGCCCGACCATATACTCCGGATGGCCGTGCAGGAAGATCGCCGCCAGGGCGAACATCAGGACGGGCCCGACAATCCAGTTCTGCAGCAGGGAAATCCCGAGTATGCGCAGGTTGGAGAAAACCTTGGGCAGTTGCTCGTACTTCACCTTGGCCAGCGGCGGATACATCATCAGGATAAGGCCGGCGGCGATCAGCAGATTCGTCGTGCCGACCGTGACGGGCGCGAAGAGGGCTTCGGGATCGGGAATAAGAAAATACCCGATGGCGACCCCGAGGCCCATGGCGACAAAGATCCAGACCGTCAGGAAACGGTCGAGGAGTGACATTTTTTTGGCGATTGATTCTGACATGATTCTGTTGGAGTTATGGAGTGCTGGAGTGGTGGAGGGAGAACTGAGGGATCAGACCTGAATTTCAGTGGAGAAGTGAGTGGTAATGCTATTGCATATTTTATTTTCACAACCGCTTCGCTAGAGAAGGGAGATTTGGGAGGAGAGATGCAAATTTTTTAGCGCTCATAAACACGTCATTGCAATCATAAGCTCCCTCTCTTCGCCCGTAGGGGTGTAACCACAGGTGCGTGGAGTTTCGGAACGAACCGATCCCATTTTCTTCGAACTTTGGGAGCGCAGCGCTTCAGCCTGCGAGCGTAAGCACAAGAACGCACCGAAGACGCGGGCTAAAGCACCGCGCTCCCCTGAATCTTTCCGTGGTTTTCTCACAAAAATGGCTGCAATTGACAGGTAAAGCTCCACGCACTTGTGGTTACACCCCGCCCGTAGGGCACTCTAGCGAAGCGGTTGTAAACCATATCCACGTAATTTATCATTTGAAGCAAGGGTAAGTAAAAATACGCAATGGCATTGAGGCTGATGCGGTGCTTAGCAGCAGGATGATTTTTCGGAAGAATCGCCGCCGCAGCAGGCCCCTGAATCGGAACCGGTGGCCTCGCTCAGTTGTTTCTCAAGATCCGACATGGCCTTGCGGGCGCCGGATTCGACTTGGTGGCCGATAGCGATAGCTTCCGCGATCTCCTCGGCTGTGACGCCGACTTCGCGGGCTTTCGCGTAATGGTATTTTAAGCATGGTTGGCAGTGGGCGGCGACGGAAGCGCCGATGGCGATGAGTTCTTTTGTTTGTTCGTTCATAATGATTCGTAGGTGGAGGGTTGCCCGTCCGTCGCTCTACGCGTGCCCGTCGTAGCTTTAGCGAAGTCGGGAGCTACGGAGGGTCTCCGCTTCGCTTCGAGAGTGGTGGATAATTGGCGTGGTGGGTTATACTGGTTTGTGGGCTGTGATGAAGGCCGAGGCGACGTAATCACCGGCGTTTTTGCCCGGGATCCAGTGGTTGATGTTTTCATAAATCTAACAGCACCCGCAATCGGGTCCGCAGGCTTCCGAGTCACCGTCTTTGTCGGGGGTCATCAGGCCGTAGCCGCCGAGGACGACGCGCCGGATCGGCTCGCCCGTCTCGGGATGTTTGGTCAGCGGGTCCTCTTGCATGCTCTGCTGGATTTCATAGAGCTTCGGCTCTTCGTTTTCGTTGGAGAGGATGGTTTCGTATACGTAGGTGGTCATATTAACTGAGGGATGAGGGATGAGACTTGAGACCTGAGGGTTCGATTAGAGGGATGAGACTTGAGACCTGAGACCTGAGGAGTCGGTTGGAGAGGGTAGAAAATCAAGACCTTAGACCTTGAGTTTATGTATTGGGGTTTTTGCGGAGTTTGGTATTTTTTGCCATGGTGACGAATATACTAATGAGTTCATCCGCTTCGTTCCAAAGGGGCTGAGTCAAGGCGCAGGGGACCCCGCATTCTTCAGCCAAAAGCTCGAGCCAATATTGAGTTTCGTCCGCCTCTTGGGTGCAGAGTTCGATCTTGGAGAGAAATTCCGCGTCGCTTCTCGCGCGACTGACTTCACGGTAATTTGCTCCGACTGAAGTGCCGGCTCTGACCAGTTGCTTTCCCAGGATCCTCAATTCCTCTCGTTGACGATCCAGTCCAACAAAAAGTCGCACCGCACTGGCCCCGAATGCCTTGGTTCTTTTTCGCAAAGCCTTTTTTCTTTCTTCCTCATTCATAGTATGTTGATCGGTTTCAGATTTATCTCAGATATCAGGTCTCAGGTCTCAAGTTTCAGGTCTCCGCCCTCGTGCAGCGCTTGCATCCCTTCCTTCCCACTCGGTTCGATGGAACTCCAGGGAATGAGGTGGACGGGTTTGTCCGGGTTGTTGTCGATGACTTCGCGAATGTATGGAATCTCGGCCTGGCCGCGGGCGGCGAGGAGGGGCTCGCGGGTGTCGCTGGCGGCGAGGCTTTGGTTGATGATCCAGGCGTGGGATTCGATTTCAGCCCGGCGCAGGTCCTTTTGCAGAGCCGCGGCTTCATGCACGGGCGTGCTTTCGGCCAGGGTGACGAGCAACACTTTCGTAAACTCGGGATCGCGGAGGCGCGGCAGGAGCTTTTCCACGTCCTCGGCCTGCTGGCTGGAGCGGGTTTGGCGGCCCAGTTCGCGGTGGTACGATTGGGTGGCGTCGAGCAGCAGGAGGGTATGGCCGGTGGGGGCGGTGTCGAGGACGACGATCTCGTCCTCGCCCTGCGCGACGGTGCGGGCGAAGGCGCGGAAGACGGCGATCTCCTCGGTGCAGGGGGAGCGCAGGTCTTCTTCGAGCAGGGCGCGGTTTTCGGCGTCCATGTCGGCACCCTGGGTGGCCAGGACTTCCTCTACATAGGCGGCGGTCTCGGCCTTGGGGTCGATGCGCTCGAGGAGGATGGGGAGGTCGGTGTCACTGCCCACGGCATCGGCGAGGTGGGCGGCGGGATCGGTGGTGGAGAGGCGCACTTTGGCACCACGATCGGCTAGCGCGAGGGCGAGGGCCGCCGCCACGGTGGTCTTCCCCACCCCACCTTTGCCCATGGTCATGACGACGCCCCGCCCGGCGGGCGCAAGCTGGTCGGCCAGTTGGCCGAGGCCGGGCAGATCGGGCGGCATGCTGTGTGCATTTTGTGGTCGGGTGGCCTTGGCCCCCGATTCCGGTCGCTCGCTTTCCTGTGCGGGTCGATCGGACGGCAAGCCGGTCCGACCACTTTCGTCTGACGACGCACCCTCGAAAAACCCTCGCAGGACATCGATGCCGATCAGGTTGCCGGGGAGCAGCGGGGCCCGGTAGAGCGGGAGCGATTCGATGAATCCGGCCTCGGCGGAGAGGGCGTCTTGCTGGCGCCGATGCCACTGGCTGGCGACGGGATCGTCCCAGTAGGCCTCGGCGGGGTCGTACCATCCGTTAAGGATGAGGCTTTGGTTGCGGATGCCGAGTTCGCCCAGCTCGTGCCAAGTGCGGCGGGCTTCCTTGAGCGGGCTTTTGGCCGCCCGGCTGACGAGGAATACGGCCGTGCGTTCGGCGTCTTTCAGCACCTCGACCGCTTCGGCGTAAGCCTGTTGTTGTTTTTCCAGACCGGCCAGGGGGCCGAGGCAGGATGTGCCGCTCGTGTTCTCATCGAGGAAATTCGTCCAGGCTTGGGAGAGCGCCATGAGGCGCAAGGTGTGGCCGGTCGGAGCGGTATCGAAGACAATCAAATCGTAGTCGGAGGTGGCGGCGTCGCCGAGGAACCTGGTGAATTCATCGAAGGCGGCGATTTCCATGGTGCAGGCACCGGAAAGCTGCTCCTCCATGGCCTTGAGTGCCGATTCCGGCAAGACCCCGCGCATCGGACCGACCACCCGCTCGCGGTATTCGGCCGCAACCGCTTCGGGATCGATGTTCAGGGCAAAAAGACCCCCGGCGGCGGGCACGGGCCGGGCATCGCGTCCCAGGTCCAGGCCGAGCACTTCGTCGAGGTTGGAGGCCGGGTCGGTGCTGACCAGCAACACCCGCTTCCCGCTATCGGCAAGCGCGAGCGCGGTGGCGGAGGCGATGGAAGTCTTCCCCACCCCGCCCTTGCCGGTAAAGAAAAAGTAGCGGGGCGGATGGCTCAGCAGGTCGCGCAGAACGCGCGGTTCGTCTTGGGAAGCGGACATGGGAATTTCGGTTTCTGATTTCAAGTTTCGGCGGTTTCTTCTTCGCGGACGCGTTTGACCAAGGCCCCGCGTTCTTCGGTTTCCGGATAGTGGCCTTTCATTTCGAGGACGCCATCAATGTAAATGAGCGGCAAAGCTTCGGGGCCTTCGTTCTCAAGGATGGCACGCACCTCCTGGTTTTGGGCGAATGCCAGGGGCTGTTGCGCGAGATTGTAGCGCTCCACCTCGACGCCTTTGCCCTCGAGCCGGGCAAGCACGCCGGCGAACCGGGGTAGGAGCGGATCGACATCGGGGCCGCAGACGCCGGAAGAGCAGCACATGGGAGGATCGTAAATCAGTATTTTTTTCATTTTTCAGCTTTCGGAGGAATCGTTTGGTTCGGAAATGGTTGCCGCAAGGTCACCGGCAGCATTCGCGCTGTCCGGCCAGAATGGTTTCCGAGCAACCGGAGGGTTCCGCGCGGAGTCGCGTCATAATCTCGTTGTGCTTCTTCCGGTCGGCTGCAAAGCAGAATTCCTCGGTGAAGCAGTCCTGCAGGCATTTGAGGTTCCCGTCAAGCAAAGGATTGTCCCGGTCGGCGAGGCGATAGACGATCCATTGCGCCTGACGCTCTCCTCTCACGATTCCGAGTTCTTTCATGTAGCGCAGTTGCTTCGACATCCGCACCGGATCGCAATCGAGAATCTCCACCAGATGGCAGACGCACAAAGGCCCCTCCTTGAGGAGGTTGAGAATGCGAAGGCGGAGTTCGTCGCAAAGGCACTTGTACACCGGAATTGCTTTCATGTTGTGGAATATTCCATTAAAGGTAATTGCTGTCAACAGCAAATAATCGACTTTTCACGAAACAATCTCCGCGATCGGATTTTTTCAATAAATTCGGGAGTGAGTGGAAGTTTGGTCGAGGTGAAAGACCCCGACATTGATACAAAAGTTTCCCTAATTCTTTCAACGAGAGGCCACCTGTTTTCTGATCCCTGGTCGCGGCACGCGCGCAAGCACGCGGCCTTACGCAATGCGGCGGCTGAGGTCAGCCGCCCTCCCCCGTCGCGGCACGCGCGCAAGCACGCGGCCCTACGAAAAGAAGAATCAGCCTCAATAAAAAGGCCTTCCATTTGACGGTGGGTCAAAAATTGACTGTGTTTGGCCATGAAAGCTGATGATGCGTTTTCCTCCAACTATCCGTCCATTGATTTTCTGCGCCGCAAAGCACATCGCCGGGTGCCGGGCTTTGCCATGGACTACCTCGAGGGAGGATGCCATTCCGAGGTCAACCTGAGACGGAACACGGACCAAATCCGGGAGGTCCGGCTACGGCCCTATTACCTGCGGGACTATCCGGGCAGCGACCTCACAACCGAAATTTTCGGGCATACCTACGCGGCACCTTTTGGAATCGCCCCGATTGGACTCCAGGGCCTGATGTGGCCGCGGGCGACCGAGATATTGGCCAGGGCCGCGCACGACAACAACATCCTCTTCTGTCTCAGCACGGTGGCCACCGCCAGTATCGAAACCGTAGCCGAGCTAACCGAAGGACGATTCTGGTTCCAGCTTTACCACCCGGCGGATCAGAGCATACGGGATCGGATTCTCGACCGGGCGGCGGCGGCCGGTTGCCCCTGCTTGGTCATCCTCGCCGACACCCCGACGTTCGGCTACCGCCCGAAGGAAATTCGCAACGGCCTCTCCATTCCGCCGCGCATGACCCTGCGCAACGTGCTGCAGATGACCGCCCACCCCCGCTGGGCTTTTTCCCAGCTTGCCGCCGGCGCACCCGAATTCCAGACGCTCAAACCCTACATCCCGAAGGGCCTCAGTATGAAACACCTTGGGCTCTTCATGAACAAGACCTTCGACGGGCGCCTGTCCGAGGAGCGCATCCGATCCCTCCGGGATAAATGGAAGGGCAAACTGGTGATCAAGGGCATCGTGACCGAGGAAGACGCGGAGAAGGCCCTTCGTTTGGGAATCGACGGCTTCATCGTTTCCAACCACGGTGGGCGACAACTCGACGCTGGCGAGGCGACGATCGAGTCCTTGACCCGCCTGGCGCGAACGTTCGGGGACCGGGTTCCGGTAATGATGGATTCGGGCATCCGCACGGGTGCGGATGTCGCCGCAGGCATGGCCCGCGGAGCCAATTTTACTTTCCTCGGGCGATCCTTCATGTACGGCGTGGCCGCCCTCGGCGAACGCGGAGGCGGTCACACCATCCACATGCTTCAACGCCAGTTGCAACAGGTCATGGAGCAGGTCGCCTGCGAGCGCCCCCGCGATTTCCCCCGGCACCTGATCCCCGAATCCTAACTCTCCCAACGCATCGTGAACAAATCGAAAAAAACCATGCATACAGACGAAGCGATTCGCACGCGTAAGACGGAGAAAATTCTGGGGGATCCCGAAAACCTTCCGGCCATAGATGAACAGCAACAAACCCAAGTCCGAAATGACTTGGAGGAATTGCTCCAGCTCGCGGGGAACGCTCCCTTTCACAAACAGCTCTCGCCGGTCCTCTCCAATCCTGAAACTTCCGAAAATCCTGGAGCGGAAGCGCGCCGCGCCCGTTCGGTCGCGGATTCCCATTGGACCCCCCCGGACCCCGGCGATTATTCCTTTGATTTTTCGTGGGACTGTGAATCAATTCCCGGATGGGCCAGACCGACGTTTCCTCCATCAGCCTTCTTCCGAATGGCCACTTGATTTGCCCTGCCTCAAGCGACCCCGTCGCAAAGGCCTTCGCGAAGAGTGAAGCGGAGGGCTTGCTGGCTTTACTCGAAGGCACGGGCAACCCGGCCGCGGAAGATCCTTCTCTTGGATTTTGGCGGGAGGTGATGTCGGCCTTCGTTCGAGCGGTCTGCCATGTGCCGGAGGGGAGCGGAACGGCCTTTGAACTGCCTGAACCCGATGCCGGGCAACTCAGTGAATGGGTCCTGAACGCACCCCCCATGACCGGGGGTGAATATTTGACGCCGGACGTCCTCCGCATGCTTTGGCAACGGCTGGAACGTTGGACACGGGAGCAAGTCGAGACGCGGGGCGGCATCGCAGCCTGGCTGGAGCACGATGCCCCCTCCTGGTCGCGGGTGGGACGGGTGACCGTCCATCTTGCCGAGAACAAGGGCGATGCGGACTATCCCTTCGCCTTCATGGCGAGCTATGCCAGCGGACTGACCACCGGCGGTCGTCTGCGCCAACTGCCACTGGGCAAAGCTTTGCAGGAATACGGCAGCGCAAACGACAAAGCCGTCCTGCTCAAGCTGCTCGAACCGCTCCACCGCGCCTCGCAGAGTTGTCCCTTGATGGCGGAGCTGGTCGACAGCGGCGATGTGTATCATCCCCTCGCCTGGACGCCGGCGGAGGCCCGCGGCTTTCTGCAATCGATTCCCGCTTACGAAGACGCCGGCTTGCTCGTGCGCATGCCGAACTGGTGGTAAAAAACGCTGCCAAGGGAAAATCGGCTCCATCGTCGAACTCCTCCAAGGCAAACTCTCGGGCGAGATCATGGCGATCGTCACCGACCGTAAGGACGGCCTATTCCCCGGCCCCGGGGAAATCAAGATCGACTGCAGCTGCCCCGACTGGGCGGGCCTCTGCAAGCACCTGGCCGCCGTCCTCTACGGGGTCGGAGTCCGCCTCGACGATGCGCCGGAACTGCTTTTCAAATTGCGCGGGGTGGACCACCACGAACTGATCCAGACCGATGCGGCCGAACTCACCCGCGGCTCCGGCACGCGCCGCCGCCTCGCCCCTGCCGCGCTGGGCGATGTCTTCGGGGTGGACCTCGATGACGACGCCCCCGCCGCGCCGACCCCGCGACGGCCCCGCCCGGCGCCCGTAAAATCAACCAAGAAAACGGCGAAGAAAAAGACCGTCGCAAAAAGAACCGCAAAGAAGACGGCAACCAAGGCCGCCGGAAAAAAAGCCACCGCCTTCCGACCAACCGGGCCTGGCGTGCGCGAACTCCGCACGAAACTCGGCCTCAACCGCAGCGCCTTCGCCCGCGAACTCGGCGTCTCGGCCCCCACCATCACCAACTGGGAATCCGCGCCCGGCCCGATCCGGCCCCAGCTCCGCAGCCTGGCCGCCCTCCGCCGACTCCACAAAAGTTGTTCAAGCAGGTAACGTCGTCGGCTCCCGCCAATCAATTGTTATTCTTTTTCCCACCTTAAATAAGGCATTTTCTTCGTTCTTCAGCCACATTATGGCCTGAATTCCCGGGGATTTCTAAACTACCGGGTTTATCGAGTGGACGCTGGAAGGGGCTGAGGGCATTCCTTCGACGAAAAGTTATGCAAATGGAGTCGCTTTCAGCACGGACGTAGGGGTGCCCGATAGTGGCGCATTCGGTTATGATACGCGGATTACCGCCCAAACAAGTGAAATGGGGGAGGTCTCCCTGGCCTGGGTAGTGTCCAACCGGGGCCAGCGATTCGAGCTTCGCATCATGGGCCCGAAGTCCGCCGCGCCCTGCACCCCTCGTAGAGCGACCAAGGGAGAGCGATTTCGATATTCACGGAAGATTCGTAGAAACGGCTCTCGCCGATCCTCTCCAATCCTGAAACTTCCGGAAAACTCTGGAGCGGAAGCGCGATAGCGATTTCGATATTCACGGAAGATTCGTAGAAACGGCTCTCGCCGATCCTCTCCAATCCTGAAGTGTCCTGCCCCGGAAATTTCGGCAGACTGCCCGTTTTCCGTCGGCTGATAGGTAGCCGTGTCAAGAGCACGCGGCTCTACGAGTTTAGCCACGATTGATTTGGCCCCGCAGATCCGAGAGAGAGGTTTTCTTGCCGGTCCCCTTCTCGTCCACCCGGCGGGCGGTTTCCTCTCTTCCATTCCTTCGATTCCCGTCCCAGTCGGAGAAGGAAAACTGAGGCGTCTTCCATGACCGACATCATGACCGGCCTTTCAGGCGGATCACCCATTTGGCCCGCAGTAGCGGGTGGCCGAGATGGCGGGCGATGTGATCCGGTGGACGGTCCGGAACAGCTCGACGGTATGCGCAACTGGCCTGACATTCGGATCGAGGGGCAAGCCCGAATGGCACTTAGTTAAGCTGGTGTGTCGAGGATTCCAGAAAATTCTGTAGGGCCGCTGCTCGACAGCGCGCCGCCTCCAATTCCTAGCAATTAAGAAAGCTCGATACCCGATTCTTCGGCATCGAGACGAGCTTTCCCTAGGCGTGGACGCGGACTGTGATTGACTTCCGTGGCCCGCCACTCAAATCCAGATTTTGTTCCCATGCGCGAAATCAGTCTCACGATCCTCCTCCTCTGTTGTAGCAATGTCTTCATGACCTTTGCCTGGTATGCGCATTTGCGGGATCTGAGCGCCAAACCCTGGTTCATTGCGGCGCTGGTCAGCTGGGGAATCGCTTTTTTCGAGTACCTCTTCCAGGTTCCGGCCAACCGAATCGGCTACTCGGTTCTGTCCCTCGGCCAGCTGAAAATTTTGCAGGAGGTCATCACCCTCTCGGTCTTCGTGCCTTTTGCGGTTTTCTACATGAAAGAACCCTTGAAGCTCGATTATTTGTGGGCGGCTCTCTGCATCCTCGGAGCCGTTTACTTCATTTTCCGGAGCAAGCTTGGGGGAGTATGACGGGGAGGCCATTCGTGGTCGGATCGCCGGGTCAGTTCCTTCTTTTCTTAAGTTCTTCCCTAACCCAAGCAGGGTCTCTTCGCATGTCCAAAACCGCCGCGACCCGCGCAAAACTGCCGTGGATGTCATAATAAACGGCGAAGGGAAATCGCTTGGAGAGAAGTCTGTAAAAACCGAATCGCTTACTGTGTATGCCGGATAGAATTCTGAGAGATTCAATGTCGGAAAGTAGGCTGTCGAAAAAGTAAAGTCCGATGCCTTTCTCTATTCCGTCGTAGAACGCCTTCCCGGCATCCAAATCCTTTGCCGCTTCTTCAAGGGTAACGACAGTCCGAATCTGCATCAGCGATGGCGCTCCCGAAGTTGTTCAATGGTCAGGTATTTGGCGTCGGGAGAGTCCATCAATATTTTTCTCTCGGCGAGGATTTCTCCATGCCAGGTGGGAGATTCCGGTTCGGCTTCCTCATGGCACAGGGAGTCCCAGATCTCCTCCATTGTTGAGAGTCGTTCCTGGACAGACATTTTCTCGATTTCCGCAATACTCATGGTTGCCACAGTAGAGGATCCGCCTCAAAAGGCAAGTTGCCCTTTTTCCGAGTGCCTCTTCCAGGTTCCGGCCAACCGGACCGGCGACTCGGTTCTGTCCCTCGGACAGCTGAAGATTTTGCAGGAGGACCATGCGTGGTCGGTCGGCTTGTTGGCAAACCTTGCGGGCAGGGGAAATGGGGTCAAACGCAAAATATAAAGATCCTCCAGCAAGAACCCTTTAAATGCTCCAAAAACGAGCGTTCAAATTGAACTCAAAGCGCATCCCCATCGGCCCTCCCGTCGATCTTGCCATCTTCGGCATCAATCGCGGACACCATGGCTTGTAATTGGTCCTGGGAGATAATGTCCCGCTGGTTGAGAATTCGAATGACCGAAGCGAGATAGAGCTTCAGCTCCGCATTTTCCCGGGCCAGCGACTCGAGCTTCGCATCCTGGGACTGGTCTTTACTGAAAGAGCCGCTGAGACCGCGCTTGATACGCCGAATTTCTTCTTCGGTATCGGCAATGTCCATCCGGTTGCCGATATCACCGAGTAAAAGTGTTCTGCCCCACCCCATCGTTCAGTCGTTTGCGTTCATGATTGCTAGCTTGGATCAGGATTCTGCTCACGGCTGATTGGAAGGTCAAATTCAAAAAAGCGCCGTTGGAAAAATAGGGTGTAACCACAAGTGCGTGGAGGGAATATCAAAATTTATTCGGTAATAGGGCGTACGCCGCCGAACTAAGGCGGGAGGGCGGCTGCCGTGCCAAGGCGAAGCAGCGCCTCCAGAGGGATGCTTTCAGGGGGATGAAATGCAGGTGTTTTTCGGAGTAGTTTGAAAAGATTCTGGCGCGAAGACTGGTCCTCAGCCGCCGCGATACGTCGGAGGGGGATCCGATCA
>CAZDRT010000108.1:0-11763 GCA_964507815.1 uncultured Puniceicoccaceae bacterium | reverse complement strand
CCCTCCGATCATCGGCGGCACGGGCAACGACCCTGATTTGCGCGGATGCCCGGTGCCGGTCCGGAGAGGTTCGGTGGTGTCCGCGGCCACCACCACCTTCGGATCGAGGGGCAAGCCCCGCGACCACGGGGGAGTGCCGAATCGCACGACGAAAGTCATGCGATTCCGTAGTTGGATGACTTTAGTCGTCCAACCCGAAGCGGCTTGGCGGAAAAGACATTCCCTTGTGTCGGGAGAGCGCCTTCCGTTCCACGGCGTAGCAAGATCTCCAGTCGGTTGCTGTCAGCGGGATTTGACTGGGGGGCGGTCACAGAACAATACGAAGTTTTGCGAAGACGGGTCCTCAGCCGCCGCATTGCGGGGAAGAGAATGGAAAGCCACGGAATAAATTCGGCGGCGCGGGAATCTTTCGGAAGTGCATCCGATCCCCCTTTCGACGTATCGCGGCGGCTGAGGACAGCCGCCCTCCCGCACTGATGATTTCACCCACCGGGCGACGTCTCGTCTTGACGCACGCGGAAAAGCAAGGTTTTTTGTTTTCATAGGCCCGTGGTGTAATGGTAGCACAGCAGTTTTTGGTACTGCTTGTCGGGGTTCGAATCCCTGCGGGCCTGCCAATTCTCCGGTTCCGTTTCAAAGACGGCCCGCGTGGCCGGGTGCCTTCAGGTATCGGCACATGGCTTTGCAGGGGGGCCTTATTTTGAATCGGCGACCGCTTCGCGGAGGGCTTCCACCAGAACTTCAATCGCGCGGTCGAGAATGGCATCGTCGTGGGCCGTGCTCAGAAAACAGGTTTCGTAGGCGGAGGGCGGGAGATAGACGCCTCTTTCGAGCGCCGCGTGGAAAAAACGGGAGAACCGCTCCGTCTCGCTGCTTTGGACTTCGTCGAAGGAGCGGACCGACTCCCTCCCGAAAAAGAGGGCGAACATCGAGCCGGTCTGGTTCACGCAGAGCGGCACGCCCAGCGCGCGCGCTTCGTCCCGGAGGGCTCCGGCGATCCGCCGCCCGGCGCGGTCGAGCCGCTCGAAAACCGCCGGGCCGAGCTTGCCGAGCGAGGCGAGGCCGGCGGCCATGGCCAGAGGATTTCCGCTGAGAGTGCCCGCCTGGTAAACCGGGCCGTCCGGTGCCAGAAAATCCATGATCTCCGTCCGTCCGCCGAAGGCTCCGACCGGCAGCCCGCCGCCGATGACCTTTCCGAAGGCCGACAGATCGGGGGTGATCCCCTCGATTTCCTGCACCCCGCCTTCGGCCAGCCGGAAACCGGTCATGACTTCGTCGAAAATGAGAAGACTTCCGTGCGCTTCCGTGACCGCGCGCAGGTGGCCGAGGTAACCCTCCCGCGGGAGCAGGAGTCCGCAGTTGGCCGGGTAGGGCTCGACGATGACGGCGGCGATGGCCTCGCCGTAGTCGGCGAAGATCCGGTCGAGCGCCTCCGGGTCGTTGTAGGGGCAGAGGAGGGTCTCGGCGGCGAAGGCGGCCGGGACTCCGGCGCTGTCCGGCTTGCCGAGGGTGAGGGCCCCCGAGCCGGCCTGGACGAGGAGCGAATCGACGTGGCCGTGGTAGCACCCGGCGAATTTCACGATCTTGTCCCTGCCCGTGAAGCCGCGGGCGAGGCGGACGCAGGACATGGTCGCCTCGGTTCCGCTGTTGCACATGCGCACTTTTTCCACCGAGGGCACGCGGGCGATCACGGCCTCGGCCATCTCCACCTCGAGGGGGCCGGGGGTGCCGAAGCTGGTGCCTTTGGCGAGGGCGTCGGCGACCGCCGCGCGAATGTCGGGGTCGTTGTGGCCGTGGATGGAAGGACCCCAGGTGCAGACGAAATCAATCAGTTCCCGGCCGGCGGCGGTGGTCAGGCGGGCACCCCTGGCCGATTCGGTGAAGAATGGCGTCCCGCCGACCGACCGGAAGGCGCGGACGGGCGAGTTCACGCCGCCGGGGGTCGATCGCAGCGCGCGTTCGAAAAGTTCCGCCGAGGTCACGAGGCCTCCCGTTTGTCCGGGGGTGCGGCCTCTCCGTAGCGTTCCCGGCAAAACCGCGCGTAGTCCACGATTTTTCGGGAAAGACTCGAGAGGCCGTTGCGGCGGTTCGGGGAAAGGAGCTGCGGCACGCCCGCGTCGGCCAGAAAGTCGGGCGGGTTGGCGAGAATCTCCTCCGGCGGATGGCCGTCGTAGAGGGTGGCCAGCATGGCGGCGATTCCTTTGGTGATCGACGAGTCCGAATCGACGGCGAAATGGCAGTGCCCGTTCACGTGCGACGGGAAGAGCCAGAGGTTCGAGGTGCAACCCTCGATGCGGAAGGTTTCCTGGCGGTACTCGGACGGCAGTTCGGCGGCGTCCTTCCCGAGATCCACGATGAAGCTCAGCCGCTCGTGCTCGTCGCCGATCAACTCGAGGGTCTCGAGAAGCTCCTTTTTCTTTTCTTTGATCGGTCTCATGGCACGTACCGTTGCACAATCGGGATGCGTCGTCCAATCCCGAAGGCCAAAGGGGTGATTTTGAGGCCGGGGGCCGCCTGCTTGCGTTTGTATTCGTTGCGGTCCACTTTGCCGAGCACGTCGGCCACGATCTCGGGATCGAAACCCTCGGCGACGATCCCGGCCCGCGAAAAGCCGCGTTCGACGTAGAGTTCCAGAATGCGGTCGAGAACGGGGTAGGGCGGAAGGCTGTCCTCGTCCCGCTGGTCGGGGCGCAGCTCGGCCGAGGGCGGCTTGTCGATCGTGTTCGAAGGGATGCGGATCCGGTCGCGGTTGAGGTGCCCGGCGAGGCGGTACACCGTTGTCTTGGGCACGTCGGAGAGAACGGCCAGTCCGCCGGCCATGTCGCCGTAGAGCGTGCAGTAGCCGACGGCGATCTCGCTTTTGTTCCCGGTGGTCAGGAGGATGTCGCCGAACTTGTTGCTGACGGCCATGAGGAGAAGCCCGCGGGCGCGGGCCTGGATGTTCTCCTCGGCGACGTTCGGCCCGGTCCCGGTGAAAAGGGGGCGGAGGGTGCTCTCGGCCGCGTTGACTAGATCCGCGATGGGGAGGTGGTCGAGGCGGATGCCGAGGTTGGCGGCGAGGGCCTCCGCGTCCTCCACGCTGTGGGGACTGGAGATGGCCGAGGGCAGGGCGATCCCTCGGACGTTTTCCGCCCCGAGGGCGTCCACGGCGATTGCGGCGGTCACGGCGGAGTCGATCCCCCCGCTCAGTCCGATGACGGCCCGCTGGAATCCGGTCTTCGCCGTGTAGTCCCGCAGGCCGAGGACGAGCGCGCGGCGGATGTCCTCCATCTCGGGAAGTTGTTCGTCCGCGGCGGGCGGAGCCCCGGTGTCGCAGACCACGGCGGCGGTTTCGAAGGCGGGGGCCACCATGCGGACCGTGCCATCGCCGGGTGCGTAAAGGCTGTGCCCGTCGAAGATCAACTCGTCGTTGCCGCCCACGCTGTTGCAGTAGAGGACCGGAGCGCCGCAGCGCTCGGCGGCCCGCAGGAGGATTTCCGACCGCAGGGCGCGCTTGCCGAAATGCCACGGGCTCGCCGAAAGATTGAGGACCAGATCCGGGTTCATCCGCCGGAGGCTTTCCGCCGGGTCGGGGCGGTGGGCGTAGCGCTGGCCGTCCTGCCCGTACCACAGGTCCTCGCAGATGGTGACGGCGATCCGCCGGTCGCCGAGCCGGACGGGTTCCCCGGGCTCGGACGGTTCGAAGTAGCGGTCCTCGTCGAAAACGTCGTAGGTCGGCAGCAGGCTTTTACGGAAAACCCGCCGGACCTCTCCCGCCTCGCACCACGCCGCCGCGTTGAAGGCCGGACGCCCCGGACCGGGATTCCGTTCCGGGAAGCCGACCACCATCGGTTCCGCCCCGGTCCCGGAGGCGATTTGCTCCAGCGTCCGGGCGCAGTCCTCCAGAAAACGTCGCCGCAGGAGCAGGTCGCGGGGCGGGTAGCCGGCGACCGCCATCTCCGGGGTGACCACCAGATCCGCCCCTTCGGCGGTAAGCCGCCGGTAGGCGTCGAGAACGAGGCTGGCGTTCGCTTCGAGAGCCCCCACCGTCGTATTGATCTGGGCGATGCCGATGTTCATGGGTCGTAGCCCGGGATCCGGCCCTCGTCGATCTCGATCATGTCGGCGAAGCTCAGCAGGTCCGACCGGGCGGCGAGGCCCATGGAGGCCTTGACCTCTTCCAGGCGCTCGCGGCCCATCTCGCTCATGCCCATCTGCACGAGCTTGCGGTTCCATACGTGGACGCGCAAATCCCCGGGGAACAGGTCGGCAAGCCGCCGGTCGCGCTCCTCGGGGGTTGCGCTCGTCCGGACGATTTCGACCACCTCGTCCGGTTCCACGCCGAGGTGCAGGCAGAGGAAACCGTCGAACCCCTTGCGGAAGTTCCGCTGGTAGGATTTGGGCAGTTCCCCGGCCAGGTGCTTTTCCGCCTTGGCGAGAAAACGCGGCAGGTGGAGGAGCCCGCAGGCGTGCGGCACGTAGGGGGAGGGCAGGTCGCGGAGGATCTCTCCGGTTGGGCCGGGTTTTGCGGGATCGCTCAAGGTGGCTGAGATTTCGGGACCGGTGAACGACTTCAGGAGCCGGGGGAGCGAACGGCTTCGATGACGGAGGCGGCGGACATGCCGAGCTTCTCCATGACCTCGTCGCCCGGGGCGCTGATCCCGAAGCGATCAATGCCGACCACCTTGCCGTCGAGCCCGACGAACTTGTACCAGGGCTGGGAGACGCCGGCCTCGATCACCACCCGCTTCCGGCATCCAGAGGGGAGGATCTCCTCGCGGTAGGAATCGTCCTGACGTTCGAATATCTCGAACGAGGGCATCGACACCACCCGGGTGCCGTTTCCGAGTTCTTCGGCGGCGGCGAGGGCGTGCTGCACCTCGCTCCCGGAGGCGAGGAGGATCGTTTCCAACGCCTCCGATTCCTTCTTCGCGATGTAGGCCCCCCGCAGGGTTCCCTTTCGCTTTGTATCCGTATCGACGGGGAGGGCGGGCACGTTCTGGCGGGTCAGGATCAGTCCGCTCGGGCCGTCCGTCCGGCGGATCGCCGAGACGACGGCGCCGACGGCCTCTTCGGCGTCGGCCGGTCGGATCACGTCGAGGTTGGGGATCGCCCGGAGGGCGGCGACGATTTCCACCGGCTGGTGGGTGGGGCCGTCCTCCCCGACCCCGACGCTGTCGTGGGTCCAGATGTGGAAGTTGTGCAGGTGGGAGAGGGCGGACAGTCGCACCGACGGACGCATGTAGTCGGCGAAGGTGGCGAAGGTCGCGCCGCCGGCGAGGAAAATGCCGTCGTAGGCGAGACCATTGACGATGGCACCCATCGCGTGTTCGCGGATACCGAAGCGGATGTTCCGCCCGGAGTGGTTTTCGCTGGTGAAGTCTCCCAGCCCGTCGAGGTAATTCTTGGTGGAACCGTGCAGATCGGCGCTGCCGCTGACCAGGGTCGGCACGAGTGCGGCGAGCGCGTTCAGGATTTTGCCGCCCGAGGCCCGGGTGGCCGCGGCTTTTTCGCGGTCGAATTCAGGCACGGCGGCCATGAGTTCCCCGGCGGAGGGGAATTTCCCTTCAACGGCGTCCGCCAGCTCGGCGGCCGACTCGGGGTTCGCCTTCGACCAGGCCTCGAAGGAGGCGGCCCAATCCCCGTAGGCGGCCGCCTTCTCCTTCGCCTTGGCGGCGAAGAATTCGCGGACTTCCCCGGAGACGTGGAACGGGTCTTCCGGCAGGCCCAGCCCTTTGCGGGCGGCCTCGGCGAACTTCGCACCCCCCTCGCCGTGGCCCTTCGCCGTGCCTTCGACTTCGGGGATGCCCTTGGCGATGAGGGTGCGGCAGAGGATGAATTTGGGATGTCCGTTGCGGGCGGCCTTCGCCTTTGCGAAGGTGTCGGCGAAAGCCTGGATGTCGTGCCCGTCCACTTCGTAAACGTCGAACCCGTAGGCTTCGTAGCGCTTGGCCGTGTCCTCGCTCTGTGTCTCGGCGGCCATCGCGTCGAGGGTGACCCGGTTGCAGTCGTAGAGGAGAATGAGGTTGTCGAGGCCGAAATGCCCGGCGAAGGCGGAGGCTTCCGACGAAATCCCCTCCTGCAGGCAGCCGTCGCCCGCCAGGCAGACCACGTGGTGGTCGAAAATGGCGTGGTCCGGGGTGTTGTAGCGGGCGGCGGCCATCTTTCCCGAAACGGCGAGCCCGACCGCGTTGCCGACGCCCTGGCCGAGCGGTCCGGTCGTGCATTCCACGCCGTCGGTTTCCCCGAACTCGGGATGACCGGGGGTCTTGCTCCCCATCTGCCGGAAGTTCCGGATCTCCTCGATCGGCAGAGCAAACCCGCTCAGGTGAAGCCATGCGTAGAGGAACATGCTGCCGTGCCCGGCCGAGAGCACGAAGCGGTCCCGGTTCAGCCAGCGCGGATGGGACGGATCGAGCGAAAGGCCGTCGCTGAAAAGATAGGCGCCGATCTCGGCGGCTCCGAGGGGCAGCCCGAGGTGCCCCGAGCTGCACGCGTGGACCGCGTCGATGGCCAGACCGCGGGCCTCGTTGGCGGCTTGGGAGAGGATGTCGTGTTGGATGGGCATGGTTTCTGGAATGGGCGAATGAGTTTTGTGGACGAAATGAGAGCGGACACACCGCTCCCGCATTGCGAAATCAGACTAAGCAGGGAGGGCGCGCGGGGGGCAACCTTTCTTTTCCGGAAGGGATCCGGCTCGCCGCAGCGGGTCGTTCAGTTCCACGAAATCCGATCCTCGTCGAGCCCGCCCTTGAGCCGGGCGATCAACTCGATTTCGCGAATCTCCTCGCGGAGAAGGCCGAGCAGAATGTCGAGACGGGAGGTGATGACCGGGGAACGGAGCAGACGCAGCTTCTCGTCGGTCTTCGAAACGAGCGTGAAGGCGACGATATCGGCGAGAATCTCCGGATCATCGATGCTCTCGAAAAACCGGAGGATTTCCCGCGAGATGCCGCCACCCAGTTCCGACCGCCGCCGGATCAGGGCGAGCAGGCGGGTGGCTTTCTTCTCGAGATCCAGGGCGGGGGCGCCCGCTTCGCTCGATACGGGCCGCATCGCGAAAATGCGGTAGGGTTCTTCCTGGCAGGTGGTCTCCGCGTTCACCCGGATGAGTCCCTGGAGCAGAATCGAGGAAGTCCCGTCGGGGTTCTTCTGGCTGGACTGGACCATGCCGAGGGTGGCCGCGGGATGGTAGGGCTCAAAGGTGTCGCCGGACCGCGCGCGCTCTTCGTCCCGGGTGGCGAGAATCATCAGGTGGTTCCCCGCGAGCACCTCGTCGAGCATTTTCCGGTAACGCGGCTCGAAGATGAAAAGGGGCATCGTCGCCTGCGGAAAAAGAACCGTATCCGGAAGCGTGATGCCCGGTGCGGTTTCCGGAAGAGAAAAGGGGAGACTGGAATCCATTTTTGTACAGTGAAACGAGTTTGGACGACGAGGCAAACGGCAGGGACCCGCCGCACGCCCGGAGGGGGTGCCAAAAACAACACCGGCGAAACAACTGGCTTCTTCCGAACCGCCCGGTCCCTCTACTCCCCCCCGGGACAAACCAGAAAATCATGAATTTTGTAGCGGTTCAGCGTGCGCCGCGCCCAATCCAGGGTCTCGTTGACGGCCCGCTCCTTCACGGCGACCCGGTCGCCCGGCAGGATCAGGCGCTTCGACCAGACGCCCGAAGGGGAAAAGTGGGCCGCGTAGATGGTTCCCACCGGGTTTTCCGGCGTGCCCCCGTCCGGTCCGGCGAAACCGGTCACGGACAGCGCGTAGTCGGCGCCCAGCCGCTCGGCGGCTCCGGTGGCCATGGCGACGGACGCTTCGGCGCTGACGGCCCCGTGCTGCTGCAGGATCGCCTCCGGCACGTCCAGCATCTGCACCTTGGTGGCATTGGTGTAGGCGACCACTCCGCCGGTGAAAACCTTGGAGGCCCCCGGGATGTCCGTGAACGCGCTGGCGAGAAGGCCGCCCGTGCAGGACTCGGCCACGGCCAGCGAGCGATCCCAGCAGCGCAGCTGCAGGACCAGGATCTTGGCGAGCGAGTCCTCGCCGAAGCCGAAAAAGTGTTCCCCGAGAATCAGGCGGCATTCCTCGCCGACTTGGTTGACGGCGGCGGTGCCCGTCCCGGTGTCGGCCGGAGAGAGACGGATATCGACGATCCCCGCGTGGGCGCAGTAGGCGAAATGCACGTGGGGCCGCCGCTCCACGATCGGGGCCAGCCGCGATTCGACGCCCGACTCGCCGAGTCCGGCGGTCCGGAGCTGGAGCCAGGAGGCGCTCTCGCAAAGGCAGCCCTTCTCCTCCATCTCCGGGAGCACGATCTCCTCGAACATCGGCCTCAGCTCGGAGCGCGGCCCGGGCAGGAGATAGACGAAGCTGTCCTCCCGGTGGATCCGCAGGCCGGGCGCGGTTCCCCACCGGTTCGGAATCACCTCCGCCTCCGGCGGACGAAGGCATTGGCGGAGGTTGTTCTCCGACATCTGGCGCCCGAGCGACTGGAATTTCGCCTGGATCGCCTTTTCGACGGCCGCGTCGTGGATCAGGGTGGAGCCGAGCACGCGGGCCATCGCCTCCCGGGTGAGATCGTCGGCCGTTGGCCCGAGCCCCCCGGTCACGAAAACGATGTCGGCCGATTCCATCGCCGCGGCGATCGCCGCGGCGACCTCCTCCACATCGTCGCGGACCACCCGGCCATCGACGATCTCCCCCCCTTTGCGGGAGACGTGTTGCCCGATGTAGGCCAGGTGGGAATTCTCGCGGATTCCGAGCAAAAGCTCGTCGCCCACATTGACTACTGCGACGGAAAATTGTTGCTTCATGGGTCTGTTCGGTAGGGACTTCGGTCGATTGACATTTGGGAACAATAGCGGGAAAGTCCCATTTTGCGAACCCAGGAAACAGGTAAACTCAAGGAAATTCTCCGCGCGCTTCCACACCGGCCCGGCGTTTATCTCATGAAAGACCGGCTCGGCGAAGTCATCTACGTCGGCAAGGCGAAGGATTTGAAGAAGAGGGTCTCCTCCTACTTCCAACCCGGGCGGCTCCGGCAGATCGACCAACCGAAGATCCGCACCATGGTCTCCCTCGTCCACGACCTGGAGGTGATCGAGGTGCGCTCGGAGGCCGAGGCCATCCTGCTCGAGGGGCGCTTGATCAAAGACTACAAGCCCCGCTACAACACCGATTTCACCGACGACAAACGGTTTCTCCTGATCCGGGTCGATGTATCCGGCGATGTGCCCCGGTTCCGGCTCGCGCGAAACCGCACCGCCGACGGTTCCCTCTATTTCGGACCGTTCGCGCACGCCGGTCCGCTGCGCCGGACCCTGGCGCAAATGCGGCAGAAATTCGGCGTGCTCCTGGCCGACGCCTCTCCCGTCCGGCTGCCGGAGGGGCGGCTCCGCCTCTACGACGATGCCCGGGCCGAGATCTACGGCCACGCCAACGAGCTGACCGTGCCCGAGTACCGGGAGCGCGTCCGGAAAGCCTGCGCGTTTCTGGAGGGCAAAAGCCGGGAGTGGCTGAAGGAGCTGGAAAAGGAAATGCTCCGGAAGGCGGAGGAACAACGTTTCGAAGAGGCGGCGGCCCTGCGCGACACCCTCGCCTCCCTCCGGAAGACAATCGCCCAGACCCGCAAATTCACCCGCGGCCTTCCCGATCACAACGCGGTCGCCGACGGGGCGGCCCGGCTCGGCGCGGCACTGGGACTGGAGAAAACACCCTCCGCCATCGAGTGCTTCGACATCAGCCACATTTCCGGTAGTTTCACCGTCGCCTCCATGGTCCGGTTCTCCGACGGAAAGCCCGAAAAAAAAGGCTACCGCCGGTTCCGCATCCGATCGTTCGAGGGGAACGACGACTTCCGGGCGATGGAGGAAGTGGTCGGCCGGCGCTACCGCCGGCTGGCGGAACAGTCCGTCCCCTTTCCGGACCTGATCGTCATCGACGGGGGCAAGGGCCAGGTCACCGCCGCGCTCCGGGCCTTTCTCATTCTCGATCTCGAGCCCCCGACCATCATCGGTCTGGCGAAAAAGGAGGAAACCATCATCTTCGCCGACGAGCGGGCACCCCTCCGGCTCCCCCACCACGACCCCGCCCTGCGGCTGCTCCAACGCATCCGCGACGAGGCGCACCGCTTCGCGAACAGCTTCAACGCGGAACTGCGGTCGAAACGGATCCGGGAATCCGTGCTGGACGACATCCCCGGGCTCGGCCCCAAGCGGCGGGAGATCCTGCTCGCCCACTTCGGCTCCATCCAGCGCATCCGCGCGGCGACCCGGGACGAGCTGGCTGCGGTCAAGGGAATCGGCCCGCGTTTCGCCGCGCTGCTCGACAAGCACCTCGGCGAAACCCGCGCCGGACATCCGGCCCCGCCGGCACCCGGCGGAGTGTGACTACCCGAACGGATCTCTCCGTCATAGGTTTTTACTGGCTTTTCCCCGGAAGGCTTTTCAAAGTGGAGCGATGCGTATCGAGAAAGATTCCATGGGTGAAATGCAGGTGCCGGACGAGGCGCTCTACGGAGCCTCGACCCAACGGGCCGTCCTCAATTTTCCGGTCAGCGGACACCGGATGCCGGACGGATTCATCAAAGGGCTCGGCCTGGTCAAGGCCGCCTGCGCCACCGCGAACGAAGAACTCGGACGCCTCGATGCGGAACGCGCCGGTCTGATCCGCCGGGCGGCCGACGAGGTGATCGGGGGGAGCCACCACGCGCAGTTCCCGGTCGATGTGTTCCAGACGGGATCGGGCACCTCCTCCAACATGAACATCAACGAGGTGATCTCCAACCTCGCCTGCGGCTACGCCGACCAGCCGATCGGGGCGAAGGAACCGGTCCACCCGAACGATCACGTGAACATGGGCCAGTCCTCGAACGACATCATCCCGACGGTTCTGCACGTGAGCGCGGCGGTCGCGCTGAAAGAGGTGCTGGAGCCCGCCCTGACCCATCTCGGTGAAAGCCTTCGGGCGAAGAGCGAGGAGTTTTCGTCCGTCGTCAAGATCGGGCGCACCCATCTCATGGACGCGACCCCCCTGACCCTTGGGCAGGAATTCTCGGGCTACGCCGCCCAGGCTTTCAAGGCGGCCGAAAGGGCGCGCAAGGGAGTCGCCGTCCTCGGTGAGCTGGCCATCGGCGGTACCGCCGTCGGCACCGGCATCAACTGCCACCCGGACTTCCCGGGCAAGGTGGCGCGGATCCTCTCCGGGAAGACCGGCATCGACTTCCGCGAGGCCGACAACCACTTCGAAGCCCAGGGTGGACGGGACGACGCCGTGGAGGTCGCCGGGCTGTTGACGACGATCGCGGCGAGCCTGACGAAAATCGCCAACGATATCCGGTTGCTCGGGTCGGGGCCGCGCTCCGGGCTGGGCGAGATTTCCCTCCCGTCCACGCAGCCGGGATCGTCCATCATGCCGGGGAAGGTCAATCCGGTCATGAGCGAAATGCTTGTTCAGTCGGCCATCTACGCCACCGGGCTCGGGAACACGGTCGCCCTCTGCGGCCGGGACGGCCATTTCGAGCTGAACGTGACCATCCCGCTGATCGCCTACGGATTGCACGAATCCATCGCCGTCCTCGCGAACGCCTCCCGCACCTTCGCCGACCGGTGCGTGGCCGGGATCGAGGCGAATGAAGAGGTCTGCGCCGATCTCGTCCGCCGCTCTCTGATGCTGGTCACCGCTCTCAATCCGCATATCGGCTACGACAACGCCGCCCGGGTGGCGAAGAAGGCTTTCGCTGAAAACAAGACCCTGCGCGAGGTCGTTTTGGAGGAGGGGCTGCTCGAC